>NZ_JBHUBT010000003.1:0-515421 GCF_042788715.1 Arthrobacter sp. NPDC056886 | reverse complement strand
CGCCAAGGTAGGCGAGCACGGCCTCCAGCTTCAGCTCAGGTGCATAGAACTTTTTCGTCGCCATCGAAACCAGCCCTTCAATTCCCTGACGACGATACTGCCCCACCAGCTTCTCAACAGTCGTGCTCGGCAGCCCCAGCTCCCGGGCGATCGATCTGCGCCCGTACCCCCGGTCAACCAACTCGGCCAGTCGACCGCGGACCTCATCTCCGTGTCGTGAATATCGGGCCATAAAGGAACTGCACCTCCGGAAGTCAGATTCTCAAATTCGAATCCAACTTTCGGGGTGCAGTTCACCATCGGCCTGGTCCCTCTACTGTTCCCCCTGCCGGGGCTACTTCCGGCCGATGAACCAGTCCTGGAGCTTCCGCAGACGGGTCTGCAGCTGATCCTCATTGGCCTGCGCGACGGGCGGACCGCCGCAGACGGTCCGGAGTTTGGTGTGGATGACGCCGTGCGGGGTCCCGGTACGGGCCGACCAGGCCGCGACGTTCTTGGCCAGCTCCGTGCGCAGGTCCATCAGCATCCGGTGGTCAGGCACGGCCGGGGCGGCCGCGGGGACGGCGTCCGCCTGCGGGGAGCGCTTGTTCTTCCGGTTCAGCTGCTCGTGCTGGCGCTGGCGCAACAGCGTGCCGACCTGTTCGGCGTCCAGCAGGCCGGGGATTCCGAGGAAGTCGAGCTCGTCCTCCGAGCCCACCTCACCGCCGGTGCCGAACTCGCCGCCGTCGAAGAGCACGCGGTCAAAGGACGCCTGGGAGTCGAGGGCCTCGAACTTGCCCTTCATCAGGGAGTCGGAGGCTTTCTCCTCCCGGTTCGCCTCGTCCATGAGTGAGTCTTCGGGATTGAAGAGGCCGTCGCTATCTTCCTTCTCCGGACGGTCCAGGGCGTGGTCGCGCTCGGCCTCCATCGAGTTGGCCAGCGCCATCAGCTGCGGCACCGAAGGCAGGAAGACCGACGCCGTCTCGCCGCGCTTGCGTGCACGCACGAAGCGCCCCACGGCCTGGGCGAAGAACAGCGGGGTGGAGGTGGAGGTGGCGTAGACGCCGACGGACAGCCGCGGAACGTCCACGCCTTCGGAGACCATCCGGACGGCCACCATCCAGCGCTTCTCGCTGGCGGTGAATTCCTCGATCTTGCTGGAGGCCTTGGCGTCATCGGAGAGGATGACGGTGGGTGATTCGCCGGTGATCTTCTTCAGCTGCCCGGCGTACGCGCGGGCGTCCTCGTGGTCGGTGGCAATGACCAGGCCGCCGGCATCCGGGACGCTGCGCCGGACTTCGCTGAGGCGTTTGTCCGCGCCGGCGAGGACGGCCGGGATCCATTCGCCGGCCGGGTTCAGCGCCGTGCGCCAGGCCTGCGAGGTGATGTCCTTCGTGACGGCCGACTCCCCGAGCGAGGCCGCCATCTCGTCCCCGGCGCTGGTGCGCCAGCGCATTTGGCCGGAGTACGCCATGAACATGACCGGGCGGACCACATGGTCTCGCAGCGCCTTGCCGTAGCCGTAGGTGTAGTCGGCCTTGGAGCGCCGGATCCCGTCGCGGTCCTCGGCATACTCCACGAACGGGATGGGCGAGGTGTCGGAGCGGAACGGGGTACCGGTCAGGGACAGCCGGCGGGCCGCGGGGTCGAACGCCTCGCGGAGGCCGTCGCCCCAGGACAGCGCCTCGCCGCCGTGGTGGATTTCGTCCAGGATCACCAGCGTGCGGGCGGCCTCGGTCTTGGCCCGGTGCAGCATGGGCTTGCTGGCCACCTGGGCGTAGGTCACGGCGACGCCGATGAACCCGCGGCCGTGCTGGCCGTCGGCGTTCTTGAAGTTCGGATCGATCGCGATGCCCACCTTGGCGGCGGCGTCGGCCCACTGGCGTTTCAGGTGGTCGGTGGGCGCCACGATGGTCACGCGGTTCACCACACCGGAATCGATGAGCATGGACGCCACGCGCAGGGCGAACGTGGTTTTGCCTGCGCCGGGGGTTGCGACCGCAAGGAAATCCTTGGGGTGGATGCTGAAGTAGCTGTCCAGCGCCTCCTGCTGCCAGGCGCGCAGCTTGGGGGCGGTGCCCCAGGCAGCCCGCTCGGGATAGGCGGGGGGAAGCGTGGGTCCGCCGAAAAGTGTCTCTGTCATTGAGGCGCCCTCCAACCATGCATGGCTGCAGCCGACGGAGAAACCCAAATAAGCACAAAAACACCAATCTATTTCGGATGGACCGTAGGGCAGTGCCCGGACAGCATGGACCGGCAGGCAGGGAACAGGGCAAGCAGAAGAACAGGGAAACAGGGAAACTGTGGCGGAGAGGCGCGCCGCCATGAAGAATCGCCGTCAGGGACGGCTCACGGAACCCGGTTGTTCGGTTAGTTCCGTTACTTGGCGTTACTTGTCGCCGGAGCCCTTGCCGCCGTCGTTCCCGGGGCGCAGGCCCTCGTAGACTTCCTTGCATTCAGGGCAGACAGGGAACTTCTGCGGATCCCGGCCCGGGGTCCAGACCTTGCCGCAGAGCGCGATGACAGGGTCACCGGTCAGCGCGGATTCCATGATCTTTTCCTTGCGCACGTAGTGCGAAAAGCGCTCCCGGTCACCGGGCTCAACTTCCTGGCGCAATTCCTCGCGCTCGATTGTTGCCGTAGACGTACCGGCTCCGGAGAGCTCGCGCATCGGATCGTTTTCGAGAGGATCGGTCATGCTAGTCATGACACCCATCTTAGCCGTTGGAAGTCCCCCCGCCGGACTTGGGCAACGCCGGACCCGGAGCTCAAAGCCCCTGCCAGGCAGGTTTGTGGTCATAGCTGTGGCGGTAGTAGTCCGCCAGCCGCAGCGACGACGCCGCCGCCTCGTCCAGAAGGATGGTGGCGTGCGGGTGCAGCTGCAGCACGGAGGCCGCGCAGATGGCGGCCACGGGGCCCTCGGCGAGATCCCGGACGGCCTGGGCTTTTTGTGCACCGGTGGCGACCAGGATGACGTGGCGGGCATCCAGGATGGTGCCCAGGCCCTGGGTCAGGACGTGGTGCGGCACGGCGGCGAGGCTGCCGAAAAACCGGGCGTTGTCCCGGCGTGTCTGCTCGATCAGGGTCTTGATCCGGGTCCGGGACGCCAGCGACGAGCCCGGTTCGTTGAATCCGATGTGGCCGTCCGTTCCGAGGCCGAGGAGCTGCAGGTCCACTCCCCCGGCGTCGTGGATGGCGTCTTCATACTCCTGGCAGGCCGCCGGGATATCCGCCGCGGCGCCGTCGGGCACGTGGACGTTGGCCGGGCTGATGTCCACGCGCGCGGTGAATTCGCGCGCGATCACCTCGCGGTAGGACTCAGGGTGGCCGGCGGGCAGTCCCACGTACTCGTCCAGGGCAAAGGCGCGGACCTGGCTGAAGTCCAGGCCGTCGCGCTGGTGCCGCAGGGCCAGCTCGGCGTAAATCGGCAGCGGCGAGGAACCGGTCGCCAGGCCCAGTACGGCGTCGGGCTTGCGGCGAAGAAGGGCCTCCATCGCATCCGCTGCAAGCGAGGCGACCTGCTTGCTGCCGGGAAGGATGACAACTTCCATGATCCCGCCTTTACCTCGCTTACCTGGCGTTTGGGTCCGCGCACTCCCAGCATGCACCCGTCAGCGGTGGACGGCCAGTTGCGCCAGCAGCTCCGGGCCCCGCCTGTCCAGCCATGCACCGCCGGCGCGGACGCCGGTGGCGAATAGCGCGAGGCCCAGCACCGGCCCGAGGGCCAGCGTGATCCAGCCCGGCACAGCGCTGCCGGTGATGAACTGCGCGGCCACGAGCGCCACTTCAGGCGCCACGAGGACCAGGAGCACGGCCATGCCGCCGAACTGGACGGCGAGGGTCTGGGCCACGTTGCCCGGCGGTTTCTTGAACGGGCTGTCGCCCGGCAGCGGGACGCTCACGGTATAGCGCGCGGAAATCACCGAGGCCAGGCCCAGGCCGGTGAAGAGGACTCCGAGGGAGAGGCCGAGGACCGCGGGCAGCTTGTCCCAGTCGCCGGTGAAGAAGAACGGTCCGACGCTGAAGATGAGCACCACGGGCAGTGCGAAGCTCAGGCACGCGAGTGCCCGGCCGAGCCGGTCGTCGGCCCCGCGCACACCGGTAGCCACGTGCAGGGCGAACGCGGTGCTGTCATAGGAGACGTCCGTGGAGATCGACCAGGCCAGGAGGAAGGCCGTCAGCGGCCCCACAAACTGGAACGGGCCATGGAACCCGCTCTGGCTGCCCTGGAAGAGCATCAGCACGGGCAGGAGCGGGACCACCACGAGCGCGCCGGCGTAGCGGGGGTCACGCAGCCAGTAGTAGAGGGACCTCGCGGCGACGGCGGCGGCCGGCGTCGCCGGGAGCAGCCTGAACAGGCCCGCGCCGCCGGTGCGCCGCTTGGAGGTCCCGGCGTAGGGCGGGGTCACCAGGGCACGCTGCAGCAGGAACTTCCATGCCAGGCCCAGACCCGCCAGTGTGGCCACGGCGATGAGGAATTTCACGGCCGCGGCCGCGTAGTTGCCGGCGGCGAACTCGCCGCCAAGCGCGAAGGCCGCTCCGGCCGGCGTCCAGGACAGCGTCCGGGCCAGGCCGGTCAGGAAATCGCCCGAACCCGCGATCCCCCTCGCGATGCCCGCCACGATGGGGCCCGTGAGCACGAGCGGGATCAAGAAAGCGACGGAACTGATGTCCTTGAAGCGCCGGGAGCTGGCCAGTCCGGCCGTGGCCGTGGTCACGACCTTGGAGAGCACGACGCAGCTCAGCACGCCCAACACGGCACCCACCAGGGCGCCGGCCGCGGCCGGCAGGCTGCGGGACCACGTGCCTACCGTGGCGAGTGCAACCAGCGAGGTTGCGATGCCCGGAATGCCGATCAGGCCGCCCAGCGCCAGCCCGGCCAGCAATTGCGGCATGGGCACGGCGAAGGTGGTGAAGCGGGCCGGGTCCAGGGTCATGTCCGCGGCGGAGACCGCGACGGGGATGATGGCCCAGCCCAGGAGCGCCGTTGCGCCGCCCAGGACCACCACGGTCTGGGCGAGTTCGATCTCCTGGCCGCGCAGCACGAGCAGCCCGGCGGCCAAAACCCCCACGATTCCCAGGGCATACAGGGCGCCGATCCCGAGGCCCACCAGCTGCCAGGGGCTGCGCCGGACGCTGTTGCGCAGCAGGGTCAGTTTGAGCCTCAGAAGGTGCGCAACCATTCCAGCCCTTCCGTGTGGTTCCGGCCGCCCACGAGCTCCACGAAGCGGTCCTCGAGGCTGGCTCCGGCACGGACTTCCTCCACCGTGCCGGCGGCGAGGACTCGGCCGCCCGCGACGACGGCGACGTGGTCGCACATGCGCTGGACAAGGTCCATGACGTGGCTGGAGACGATGACCGTTCCGCCCGAGGCAACGTAGCGGTCCAGGATGTCACGGATGTTCGCCGCGGAGATCGGATCCACCGATTCGAACGGCTCGTCGAGGACCAGGAGCCGTGGTGCGTGGATCAGCGCCGAGGCCAGCGCGATCTTCTTGGTCATGCCGGCGGAGTAGTCCACCACCAGCGTGCCCGCGTCATTGCTAAGGTCCAGGGCTGCGAGCAGTTCCGCCACCCGCGACGCCACCATCTCCCGGTCCATCCCACGCAGCAGGCCGGCATAGGTCACCAGCTGCTCACCGCTCAGGCGGTCGAACAGCCGGACGCCGTCGGGCAGAATTCCCATCAGCTTCTTGGCCTCCAGCGGATGCTGCCAGACGTCGACTCCGTGGACCAGGGCGGTCCCGAAATCGGGGCGCAGCAGGCCCGTCGCCATGGACAGCGTGGTGGTCTTGCCGGCGCCGTTGGGGCCGACCACCCCGTAGAAGGAGCCGGCCGGAACGTCCAGGCTGATGCCGTCGACGGCGATCTTGTCGCCGAAGCGCTTGGCGAGGCCGAGCAGGGACAGGGCAGGGACCGGCGAGGACGGGCCGGGCGGGGCTGGCTGTCCCTGCTGGCCAGGGGCTTGGAATGTCATGACGCCAGACTAACGCTCCGCCGGCGCGAAAAGGATCGTCCGCAAGGCGTAGGTTTTCACCCGCGGGAACCGGCCCCGCGGCCGGGCGTTCTAGAACAAATGCCGGGGTACGGCGCGCTCGTACTGGGGCGGCCACGCAAGGTCATGGCCGAGCTCGAACGCGGCCCGCAGCCACCAGTGCGGGTCCCGCAGCGCGGCCCGGGCTATGAACACGCCGTCGGCCTGCCCGGTGGCCACCGCGTGCTCGGCCTGCCCGGCCGAGGTCAGGAGTCCCACCGTGCCGGTCCTAACCCCGGCTTCACGCCGGATCCGGGCGGAGAAGCCGGTCTGGTAGCCGGGGCCCACGGGAATCTGCTGGTGGGCAACGGCCCCGCCGCTGGAAACGTCCACCAGGTCCACGCCGCGCTCCGCGGCGGCACTGGCCATCCGGACCGAAGCCTCGGCCTCGATCCCGCCCGGTGCCCAGTCCGAGGCCGAGATCCGCAGCAACAGGGGCATGGAGTCCGGGATGACCGCGCGGACGGCGTCCACCACAGCAAGCGTCAGCCTGTTCCGGCCCGCCTCGTCCCCGCCCCAGCGGTCCGTGCGGTCGTTGACCAGCGGGCTCTGGAACTGGTGCAGGAGGTAGCCGTGGGCGCCATGGATTTCGATCGTGTCGAACCCGACGTCGACGGCACGCACGGCCGCCGCGGCGAAGTCGGCAATCACGCCGTCGATCTGCGCTTCAGTCATGGCCGACGGCGGCGCGTAGCCGTCGAACGCGCCGGTGCCGGGGCCCACGGTGTCCCAGCCGCCGTCGGACGCCGGCACGCTGCCCTTCTTGCCGGAGAACGGCCAGTAGGAGGACGCCTTCCGGCCGGCGTGCGCCAGCTGCGTGCCGATCTTGGTCTCCGCGGTGCCGTGCCGGTGCACGAAGGAGGTGATGCGTTCCCAAGCCGCGGCCTGATGGTCGTTGTAGAGGCCGGCATCGCGGGGGCTGATTCTGCCCGCGGCGTTCACGGAGTTGGCCTCGGTAAGGATAAGGGCAGCGCCGCCGGTGGCAAAGGAGCCCAGGTGCATGAGGTGCCAGTCGGTGGGCACGCCCTCGCCCGTCCCGGGCTCGCAGCTGTACTGGCACATTGGGGAGACCCAGCCGCGGTGCTGCAGCCGCAGGGACCTCAAGTCCAGCGGCGCGAAGAGTGCCGATCCCACTAGAACAGCACCCGGGCCAGTCCTTGGCGGGCCTTGGCGACACGCGGGTCACCGGTGCCGACGACGTCGAAGAGTTCCAGCAGCCGGACCCGGGCGGTCTCCCGTTCCGGGCCGAAGTTCCGGCCAATGAACGTGACGATGCGGCCGAGGCCGTCCTCGATGTGGCCGCCGGCGATGTCCAGATCCGCAACGCCGAGCTGGGCCTCGAGGTTGTCCGGCTGGTCGGCGGCGAGCCGGCGAAGGTCATCTGCCTCCGGCCCCGTGAAGGCCTGCAGGCGCGCCATGAGTTCCACCTGCGCCAGGCCGGCCTTGGCCTCTGCGTCGGCGGGCATTTCGTTCAGGGCCTGCCGGTAGGCGGCGGCGGCGGCCTCGTAGTCGCCGGCCTCGATCGCGTCGAACGCTGCCTGGTGCAGCGGCGGCAGCGGCGGAGCCTCGGGTTCCCCGCTGCCGGGTCCGCCGGCGCCAATCTGTCCGGTCACGCCGTTGGCGGCCGCGACCTTGAGCAGTTCGTCGAACAGGCTGCGTACCTGCTGTTCTTCCGCGCTGCCCTGGAAGAGCGGAACGGGCTGGCCCTTGACGACGGCGACGGCGGTAGGCACGGCCTGGACCTGGAAGGCCTGGGCAAGTTCCGGGAAGACGTCGATGTCGGCGGCCCCGAGGACCAGCCGGCCGTCATAGCTCTCGACGATGCCTTCGAGGACCTCCACCAGCTGGCCGGAGCCGGGCGAGTACGAGGCCCAGAGGGCGATCACCACGGGGACCTGGGCCGAGAGCTCCACGAGCTCCTGGAAGTTGCCCTCGGTCACGTCCACGCGCAGCGGCCGGCCGGCGGCGCCGGCTGCCGGTGCGGGGGCCGCGGCGGCACCGGCCGGACCGGTGGGCGCAGGACCGGGCCCAGCCGGTGCCGGCGAGGTAGGCGCCGGCCGCTGTTTCAAGGCGGAGAGATCGACGGCGCCGCGCAGGTTCAGCGGGCTGGCGGCAACTGGCGGGACCGGGCGGGAAGCTGGCGTAGTCATAGCTCCACTCTAGCCATTGAAGCCCCGCCCGGCGCCACCGTCCCCGCCGGTGAGGGCTACTTGAAAGCAGCCCCGACCAGGCCCCGGGTGGCGGCCACGAGCTTCATCGGATCCTTGGAACCGGCCGGCGGAACATAGACCGCCACCGACTCGGCGAACTTCAGCACCATGCCGGTGCTGGTCTCCTTGCCGCCGGCCAGGGCCGCCGCGTCGTCGCCAATCGTGAGCTTGTCTCCGTCGGCCTTCGGGGTGCCGTCGAAGGAGAAGTTCAGGCGGCCCAGCACCAGTGCCCCGCCGTCGGCGGTACGGAACACGACAGTGTTCTCGGGGGCCACCTTGTGCGTGAAGGCGAAGGTGCCGTTGACGCCCGACTTGACGACGTCAGCCTGGTAGGCGAGCGTGTCCGCGATGTACGGGGAGGACTGGCCCTCGACGAGCTTGTCCTTGAAGGCGGAGGTGGCCGTGGTCAGGCGGTCACCAAGTCCGGCGAGGGCTTCGTCGCCGCTGTACAGCAGTCCTGTCTTGTCCGCGGACGCCATGGTCTCCGTGCCGGCCCGCCCGATCGCCGGGAACGTGGCGCCGGGCTGCAGCGGCGTGCTGCTGACCAGCTTGTAGTTCTCCCGCGGGGAGGCCTGGGTCAGGGTCAGCAGCTGCGGGACGACGTTGCCGTCGCCCTGCGTGACGGCCATGACGGAGCGGGGCCAGCTGCGCTTGTTGGTGACCACGGTGGTCAGCAGCTTCATGGAACGGACCGGCATGCGGGCCTCGTAGGAGCCGACCCGCGAGCGGATCTTGTAGTTCTGCGTGCGCACCTCGAGCTCGGACTTGGCCACGCGCGGCGCCAGCTTGGCGGCGTCCTTGGCGGCGTCTCCTGCATCGACGGCACCGGCAACCTGTTCCAGGACGCGGCGGAACTGGGCGTCCAGCAGCACCGGCGCATCGCCGGCCTGGTCGGCATCGGAGCTGCCCGGGGTCGCGTTGCTGGACGCCGGCGCAGACGTAGCTGGGGCACTGGACACCGGCGCGCTGGGCGACGGCGCAGGCGTCTGGCTGGCCTGGGCGGCCACGGATGTTCCGGCGACGGCGGCGGCCGTCAGCAGTGCCACCACGATGCCGGACCGGCGTGCCGTGCCGGCGCCCTTCTTCTGCTCGGGCGCTGTCTTCTCCGGCGCTGATTTCTCCGGCGTGGCCGGCTGCCGTGCTGTGTCGGGTGCTGCTGTGTCGGGTGCTGCGCCAGGTGCTGCAGTGCCGGGTGCGGCAGGCTGCTGCGTGCTTGCCGTCGAACCCTGTCCCGCGCGTCGTGCCGCGGCCTTGGCCTGCGCGCGGCGGGCGAACGCGCTGCCGCCCCCGTCGCCGCCGTCGCTCCCGCCGTCGCCGCTGCCGCCGTCGTCTGTCGGGTTGCCGGACCGGTTGCCTGACTTCGGCTTCAGGACCAGCAGCGCCGCGCCCGCGATGATCAGCAGGCCGCCGAGCACCATGAACGGAATGGCCCAGGGCGTGGACGTGTCGTTCGGGAACGTGATCGTGATGGAGCTCGGGGCGGGCTTGGTGCCGTCCGTCGCCAGCAGGAGGGACCAGTCGCCGTCGGCCGGCGCGTTCCACGAGTAGTTCATTTCACCGCTGGCGTTCTCGGTGCTGACCCAAAGGTCGGATCCGGCGGGTGAGGGCGCGGTGGCGTCGCCGTCGGTATGCGCCAGCTGCAACGCCTTGCCGTCCTCCGAGACGCCGGTGACGGTGTTGTGTGCCGTTTTGCCCACCCACGCGTCGACGTCGTCCGGCCGCCCGGCGGCCAGCAGGAAGGCACCCTCGCCCTTGACTTGGATGTTCACGGTCCCGGGGTGCAGCGTCCTCAGCTTCTCGTCGAAGACGGTCAGCGGCGCGGCCGTACCGGTCGGAGCCGTGGCCGTGATGGTCTCCGGAGGAGCCCAGAACGTCTTCTGGCCAATTCCGGCCAGCAGTGTCAGGAGGCCGAGCAGCACCAGGGCGACTGCAGTCTTGAAACGCAAAATACTACCAATCATCAGCGGACAGTTAGCTTCAATAGTAACCATTTTGTTACCCGCGAGTCAGATCGGCGGCCCGGCACACCCTCGCCCGAGGCTCCCTGGCCGGGTCCTCGCCCTTGCGCTGACAAGCCTGCTGATAGTGTTTGCGGTGATCATCACACCCGCGCCGCCTCAGCGGCGCCGCACGGAAATAAGGGCATTCAACGCAGTGACTGAACATACGGATTCGTCCGCCGCCGGACAAGAAGAGGCCCAGGAATCCGGCAGCCAGGAACGCGGCCCCGAAGAAACTGTCGCCGCCCCCCGGCCCACAACCTCCCGTCCTCGGATCGCCGTCGCGAATGTCCTCTTATCCGCGGCCCGCCGCCTGCGGCAGCCCCTGCCCGGAGCCCAGCCGCGAATCCGCTTCGAGATGCCGCCGGAGCATGAGGTCGAGCCCGGCTCCGAGGCGCCCTTCGGCAGTCCCGGTCCACGGATGTCCGCCCAGCACCCCCTTTACATGGGCTTCATGGGCACGGTCGGCGTCGGCATAGCACTCCTGGTCTACTGGATCGGTTCGAATACGACGCAGTTGCTCTTGTGGATCGTCACGGCACTCTTCATCACTTTGGGGCTGGACCCCGTGGTGCGCTGGCTCGAACGCCGGAATGTCCCCCGCGCCGCCGGCATCCTCTTGTCCGTATCCACCCTGGCCGTGGCGGTCGCCGCATTTTTCGCCACCCTGATCCCCACGATCGTGCAGCAGGTGACGCAAATCGTGCAGCAGGCGCCCAAATGGGTCCAGGAGTTCATTGACTCGGAGTTTTTCCGGAGCGTCGACAGCCAGTTCGGCATCCGGGACCGCATCAGCCAGGAGCTGGAGAAGTTCGTCAACAACCCGGAGGCCATGGGCGGCATCTTCGGCGGCGTTGTCGGCTTCGGCACTACCCTGGCAAACGGGCTCTTCGGCGCGCTGATCGTGCTGGTCCTGAGCCTGTACTTCCTCGCAGCCCTTCCCGCCATGAAGAAGTGGGGCTACCGGCTCGCGCCCCGCTCGCGCCGGGCCCGGGTTGAAGCCCTGTCCGAGGAAATCACTGGTTCGGTGGGCAACTACGTCATCGGCCAGGCCGCCGTCGCAGTGCTGAACGCCACCTTCGCCTTCATCGTGATGTCCATCATCGGAGTGCCGTTCGCCACGCTGCTGGCGTTCGTGGTGGCCCTGCTGGCGTTCATCCCGCTGGTGGGCGGCATGATTGCCGGGTTCCTGGTGACGATCGTGGCACTGACTGCCGGCTGGCAGACGGCGATTGTCTTTGCCATCTGCTATTTCGCCTACCTCCAGTTCGAGGCCTACTTCATCTCACCGCGGATCATGCAGAGGGCCGTGGCGGTGCCCGGGGCAGTCGCCGTCATCTCGGTGATCGCCGGCGGCAGCCTGCTCGGCGTGCTCGGCGCCCTGATCGCGATCCCCACGGCGGCAGCGATCCTGCTGCTGGTCAAGGAAATCTTCATCGCGCGCCAGGACAGCCGCTAATTGCTTCTTGCGCCAAACCAGGAAAGCCGCACCGTGGATCCACGGTGCGGCTTTCCTGCTTCGGTGCAGTTTGCCCTTTTCGGGGCGGCGCCGGCTCAGGCATGCGCCGTGGCGACCGGCCCGTCCCATTCCTGCGGCAGCTCGGTTCCGGCACTCGCTGATCCGGCATTCCCTGATCGGGCACTGCCGGGGATGACCTCGTCCACAATCTCGTTGAGCACCCGTCCGGCGTACTTCTCCCCCACCCACAGGTGCTTGGCGCCGTCGACCCCCAACACCTGTGCCTGCGGGACCAGCGCGAACCTCGCGGCCGCAGCCGCCGGCTGCAGGTAGTCGTCATGTTCGGGGACTAGCACCTTCAGCGGCTTGCCCGCCTGCGCCCATTCCTTCAGGTGCACGTCCGTGGCCCGGTGCAGCGGAGGCGAGAGCAGGATTGCCCCCTCGATCTCGGAGGCGACGGGCTCAGCCGCGCCGTACATGAGGGCCAGTTCGGTGCCGAAGGACCAGCCCACCAGCCACCGGTTCGGCAGTCCCCGGTCCACGGCGAACTGCACGGCGGCCTCGACGTCCATACGCTCGCCGATGCCTTCCTCGAAGGCTCCCCCACTGGTCCCCCGCGGCGATGACGTGCCGCGCGTGTTGAAGCGCAGCACGGCGATTCCGGCGAGGGCCGGCAGCCGGTAGGAGGCCTTGCGGTACACGTGCGAGTCCATGAAGCCGCCGTGCGTCGGCAGCGGGTGCAGCGTGATGAGTGTTGCCTTGATCTCGCCGGATTCGGGGATGGCGAGCTCGCCCACCAGGCGGTGTCCGTCCGAGGTGCGGAGTTCGACGTTCTCGCGGTGGGCCGGAAGGACGGTGGACGCGCGGATGGCGGTTGGCGCAGACGGCTGGGTGAAGACGTACGACGCGGGATCAAAGGTCATGTTGACCAGCTTAGCGATACCGGTAGCTCCGCGAAGTCCAGCAGTTGGTATGCCAGTGGCGCCGCTCGGCGAGACCCGCGGCGGCGCCAAAGAGGTGGTCCTCGGACCAGACCACCAGGTGGGCGATCCCCGGCAGCACGGCGGTGGAGCAGCCCGGGCAGATGTAGGTCTTCTCGGCACGGCTCGCGGTAATCGGGCGGACCATCCATTCGCCGTCCGGCGCGCTTTCCCGGCGGGCGAAACCTGAGCGGGCTCGCTCCAGGTCAAGCTCCGGCGCCGGGCCGTGCTTTGCTCCGGGGGCTTTGCCCTTGCCGGGCGCTGCGCTCTTGCCCGAGCCTGTCTTGGCAGAACTTGCGCGGCGGGGGCGGTTGGAACGGGGCATGCCTCCATTCTGCCCCAGCCCGGCTGCCACGCATTGCGGCACCGCCGGCGCCAGCCCGCCAAGCAGCCGCCGGACAGACCGTCCCGCCCGCCTAGTCCGGCGCCAGCCCGGGGACTCCGGCGCAGACGGTAGAGTGGACCGGGTGCGTTTAGTCATAGCCCGCTGCTCCGTTGATTACGTCGGCCGCCTCAAGGCCCACCTCCCGCTGGCCACCAGGCTCCTGCTGGTCAAGGCCGACGGCTCGGTCCTGGTCCATTCGGACGGTGGATCCTACAAACCCCTGAACTGGATGAGCCCTCCGGCGTCCTTGCGGGTCTCCACCCCGGAGGAGATCGACGTCGAGGTCGGCGTCGTCGAACAGTGGACCGTCCAGTCGGCCAAGACCGATGACCGGCTCATCATCAATATTCACGAGCAGCTGCATGACACGTCCCACGAACTGGGCCAGGACCCGGGCCTGATCAAGGACGGCGTCGAGGCGGACCTCCAGCGGCTCTTGGCCGCCCAGATCGAACTGCTCGGCAGCGGGTTCTCGCTGATCCGCCGCGAGTATTTCACCGCGATCGGCCCCGTGGACATCCTGGCCCGGGACGCAGACGGCGCCACCGTGGCCATTGAGCTCAAGCGGCGCGGCGACATCGACGGCGTCGAGCAGCTCACCCGGTACTTGGAACTGCTGAATCGGGACCCGCTGCTGGCACCGGTCCGGGGAATCTTCGCGGCCCAGCAGATCAAGCCGCAGGCCAAGGTCCTCGCCAAGGACCGCGGAATTGACTGCGTGACCCTGGACTATGACGCCATGCGCGGCGTTGACGACAGCGAATCCAGGCTCTTCTAAAGCCTCCTGCGGCAGCCTTTCCGGGGCGGTGATTCGCGTTAAGCGGTTCTTTGCACAAAATTTATGCATTTCTTCCGTTGGCCCGTTGACCTAACGCAAGTGTCATGAAATTCTTATACGAGTCTTTGTGTAGGTGTTATTCATGCTCGCAAGACATGTTGCGAGCGTGAAGCTCCTGCAGCCGCGGTCCGGGAATCCGGAACCGATGCCAAAGGTTCTTCTCGCAGAGTGACCTAGTCCGGTGTGAAGTGCGCCGGACTTATTCAAGATCCACAATGAGGAGAAACAAATGGCACAGGGAACCGTCAAGTGGTTCAACGCAGAAAAGGGCTTCGGCTTCATCACCCCGGATGACTCCGATGGCGATGTCTTCGTTCACTACTCCGAGATCCAGACCGGTGGCTTCAAGACCCTCGACGAGAACCAGCGCGTTCAGTTCGAGATCGGCCAGGGCGCCAAGGGCCCCCAGGCTACCGGCGTAACGCTGGTCTAGTCTCCCGTCGGGGAGTGCCTTAGGGCATTTCCGGCACCAGGAATGATCCCCGGCAATTATGCCGGGGATCATTTTTTGTGCATTGTTGGCGTAGCGTTTCGGGCACTCCCCTTTTGGGCGCGCCTCATTGGTCACGAGCATTGTTTTGCCGAATTGCCCAGCCACGAATGCGTTTGCGGCAGAGCCCAGAGCCGCGCCAGGGGTGCCGGGCAATAACCCGCCGTGCGATACCACGCACAATACCTCGCCGGACACTAACCCGCCGGAAGCAGCCGGCTAACGCACCAGGGTGCGCAACAGGCGCGCGCTCTGCCGGACGGACAACCCGGGAAGATATGCGCGGCTCAGGGCACGGCCCATCGCGGGCAATTGCAACGGATCCTGATAGTAAAGGTAAAGCGTGCGGTAGTCCGGCTTAAAGCGCGATTTGAACGTGGCCAGCGAGCGGAACCCGTAGACAGGTTCCAGGGCCCTGCCCACCACGTCCAGGATCCCAGCCAGACCCTCCGGCCCGGCATCGCGGTCCCCGGCAGCGTCTGCGGCAGGGTCTCCGGAGGTTCCTCCGGCAGCGTCTCCGGAAGTCTCGCGGGCAGTATCCCCGGCTTGAGCGTCCCCGCTGTCCCTGCGTCCGGCAGCGTCGTCGCCCGCACGGTCCTTCGCCAGCGGTGAGCCGGAAAGGGAGATCACCTCGACCGTGCGCTTAAGCTCCAGCACGGCGGAGGCAATGAGGAACTCCATGACGCCGGGGAAGGCGTCTCCGCGCCGGCGCATGAAGTCCAGCGTCCAGCTCACCAAGTGTCCGTCCTCGTACACCGGCAGCCAACTCGTAACACCCTGCACGCGTCCGTCGGCGTCCACCGCCAGGCAGCACAGCACCTCGTCGTCGTCGAGCTCGTCGATGCTGCCGAGCGTGAAACCCATCTCCGGCACGTGCTTTTGCGCCGCCCATTCCTCGGAGACTTCGCTCAGCTGGGCGCGCAGCGGGGCCGGGAATTCGCTGTAGCGCCCCCACACCGCACGGACGCCGGTTTTCGCGGCACGGTTCAGGGCCGTGCGGACGTTCTGCCACTCCTTGCCCTTGAACTCGAGTTCGCGCACTGCGAGCCTGGTTTCCTGGGCCACGGCCACCCGGCGGAACCCGCGGGCCTGGAGCATCGGCCAGAGGCCGGCGGTGCAGGAGTAGAAACACGGGATCAGTGCATGCTCGGCGCAGTAGCGCATGAAACCCCCCGCGGTTTCCTCGTGGAGTGCAGCAGGTCCGAAAGGCCCCGCCAGCGTCAACGCCACGTTGCCGTGCTGCTGATAAGCCACCCCGCCGCGTCGGTTCGGCGTGAACCAGTATTTGTTCGGTTCCCAGAGGGCCATCCAGGACAGTGAGTCTCCGCCCTGGCGGATCAGGTCACGGGCCGTGTCCCGGTCACCGGAGCCGACGTCGGTGCTGTTCAGCCCGGTGCCATGCAACCGGCGCCGCAGCACCAGCCAGACCGCCGCCAGGGCCACTCCCCAAAAAATGATGCCGGCGTAGGCGAACAGAAAGGACTCGACGGCGAACCGGTTCTGGAAGAGCCGGCTGTAGGCGCCGGGAATGGGCAGCGGCAGGTACTGCCGGGCGAGTTCCGCTGCCAGGCCCAGCACTCCCCCGTCGCGGTCAATCCCGCCGGCCGCCAGCCAGGCCACCGTGTAGGCGCCGGCGAGCCCCAGCCACGTGCCGCCGACCACAATGCCCAGGATCCGCCGGGCGCGCGGTGCCGTTTCCACCCGGAATTGCCGGCGGTTAATCCAGAGCAGCACAGCGAGCAGCAGCGGAACGGCCACGAGCGGAAGGACGTGGACGAAGCCGGAGCCCATGACGGCCGTGTGCGGCCGGTTGGGGTAGTGCGGAATGCGAGCGAACAGGGCGAGGTAGACGGTGGCCAGGGCTGTCACGCCGAGCTGGACGATGATGGCGATCCGCAGGGCCAGGCGGCGGCCCTGGCGCATACCGTCCGCGCAGATCAGCAGCAGGACCACGGGGACGACGGCCAGCGCCAGGCCCAGCGGACCGGCGAATCCGGCCCGGCCGGCCTCCAGGCAGCTGACGTCAACCGTTCCGCCGCAGTTTTCCTCCAGCTGGCCCAAGGTGGGCAGCGGGTTCAGCACGACGTCGCGCAACAAGGCCAGAGGCCCGGTGGGGCTGCTGACAGCGGCCGTGAGGATCGGTCCCACCGCGAAAATCGTTACCGTGAGCGCCAGCAGGTTGCGCGTTTCGCGTCCCGTCGAACGGTGGCGGTGCAGCGTCCCCCTGTCGTCCTGGATCCACCAGCCCGCGGCCAGGCCGACGAGGGCACCGGCCAGCCCCACGACCGTCTCCGGATGCCCGACGTAGAGCACCAACAGCAGGGACGCGGCCACGACGGCGGTCCGCAGCCGCCGCTGCCACAGCGTGGGCAGCAGTCCGCTGGCGGCCAGGGCCACGGCGAGGACGGCGGCATAGGGGCCGATCAGCCGGGCGTTGACCATGAGGCCGAGCCAGCCGTCGCCGATATACCGGGCCAGCTGGGTGATCAGCAGGAACACGGTCACAGCCGCGAACTGGCCCGCAAAGAAGAACACGGCCGTCCGCAGCGTCCCCAGATGCCGTTCAGCCAGGCCAAGGAGCGCGAGGATCATCAGTGATGCGGCGAGGTAGGCCAGCAAATTCGTGGCGAAGAACTGTGAGGTGAACAGGGACCACCAGTGACCCGCCCTCAGCCCCGGCGCATTGACGGAGGCGATGGGCAGCAGGGCCTTGGGCGGCCCGGAGAGAAAGCTGCCCGTGACGGCCCCGACGATCAGGAAGGTCGCGAGGACCGCCAGCGTGAAGGGTATGGCACGGAAGTGCGCCAGCGTCCGGCGCATGCCCTGCCGCCAGACGCCCAGCCGCGGCGGGCCGCCGTACCCGGGCCCGGCCGCGGTCCGGATGGCGTCGGTGTTGGCCCGGCTCATAGGGAGATTCCCCAGCGCCGGGCCAGGAAGTCCAGGCCGCCGGGCAGGCCGTTGGACGCCGTGTCCCAGGAGTGCCCCGCGTTGGCGATCCGGTGTGTTTCGACCGTGAACCCGGCGCGGCGTGCCGCCTCGGAGAGCACGTCCATGTGGCTGATGAATTCCGGGTCATGATCCCCGGCGGCGAAGTACACGCCTTGGCCGTCAAAGCGGTTTTCCGCCATGACGCGGAGCGGGGTCAGCCGGTCGAAGGCCGCGACGTCGGCGCCAAAGGATGCTTCGATGGTCTTGGCGCGCTCCTTCGCGATGGCCGGCTCATTCTCGCTGGAGAAGGCCAGCGCTGCGCTGTAGACGTCGGGATGCCTCGTCACCATCTGCATGGCGCACGTGCCGCCGAACGAAAAGCCGCCCGCCGCCCACTGCCCCGGGCTAGGGTCGACGTCGAGCGTACGGTTGATCCAGTCCGGCACGTCCCGCGCCAGGAAAGTGTCCACCTGGGCAATCCGGCTGTCCAGGCACAGCGTGTTTCCCGACGGCGAGCCGTTGGGATCGACCACCACCACCACGGGCGCCACCCCGGCGTGCCGCGCGGCGAACCCGTCCAGCCGGCTCCGGAGCGCGCCGCCGGTCAGCCAGTCGGCGGGGCTGCCGGGCTGGCCGGAAAAGAGGACCAGCACCGGTAGCGCGGGCCGCGGGGAACTCTGGTAGGCCGGCGGGAGGTAGACGTAGGCGTCCCGGCTCTGGAAGCCGGAGACCGTGCCGGGGATAACCGCTTTGCGGATGACGCCGTGGGGAAGCTCGGCGGGTGCCCGCCAGTGGGCGAGCCCGGTGGCGGCAGGGTCGCCGGCCGTGCGCGTCAGGCCGGCCTCGAGCGGCTGGATCCGGGCCACCGCCGTTCCGGTGAGGTCCCCGACGGTGTGGTTCAGGCCGAAGTAGATGTTGATCTGGACGGCGGAAAGCGCGAGGACGGCCAGGAAGGCGGCCGTGGCTGCGGCGCTCGAGCGCCACCGATTGGGACGGCTGCGGCCACGGCCCCAGAGCCCGAACAGGCGCATCAGCCACAGGAGCAGGGCGGCGACGGCGGCAAGGGACCAGGCGAGGTTCTCGCCCGGCAGTTCGGCGGGGAAGACCGTGATCACGTAGATCAGGAACCAGTGCACGGCCGCGACGAGAGCGGCGGCGAGCAGGGTGACGGTAGCCACAACGACGGCAGCGCTGGCCAGGCGACGCTGTCCGAAGTGCCGAAAAGCGGTGTGCCGAAAAGCGCTGTGCCGCAATCCCGTGTTCCGAAGTCCGGCGTGCCAGAGGAGGTAGGCCAGGCCCGCTGCACCGGCGGCCCACGCGAGCCACACCACCGGGCCGTCGACCAGGCGGAGGCTGTCAAGGTATTCCACCGGGGCTAGCGCCAGGTGCCGACGCCGATGACCGGTCCGGCCTCAAGCCAGGACGACAACCCCGTGTAGGCATCGAAGCGCATCGCGAGAAGGACCGGCTGCCCCTCGTAGCGGAGCTCCACGATCACAGCGTCGGGCTGGACCTTGAGCAGCTCGGATTCGGTCGGCTTGCGCCGGCCAAGCAGCTCCAGCGAGCTGCGCCGGAAGGTGTGCTTGGGACGGACGCTGAGTGAGACCAGGCGGAACCACTCAAGGTCGTTGTCCTGATAACGACAAACCCCCATCTGCCAGCTTTTTCCAGCCGTGCAGATGGAGGCGTCCACCGTGCCGAGGGCGCGCCGCAGATTGAAGCGGCGCACCCCCATGAGGCACAGTGCAAATACCAGCAACGCAAACGCAGTTGCCAGGACGATGAACGGCAAACCAATATCGTTCATCAAGGTCGTGCTAGCGGATCCCCGCAGTAGCCGCTTCGCCCATTTGGGCGTTGTCAGCAACAATGACCACTCTGTTGTTGTCAACGGAGAAGAATCCCCCGTCGACGGCTACCGAGATGCGGTCACCGGACACCGGCTCGATTGCCAGCTCACCTTCGGCCAGAATCGCCAGCAGGGGCGAGTGGCCGGGCAGGATTCCGATTTCACCATCGCTGGTGCGGGCCTTGACCATCTTGGCCGCTCCGGACCACACGAAGTGATCCGCTGCGACAATCTCAACCTCAAGCTCAGCCATATTACTTGGTCTGTTCCTGGATCTTGGCCCACTGGCGCTCGACGTCGTCCAGGCCGCCGACGTTGAAGAACGCCTGCTCTGCAACGTGGTCAAGGTCGCCGTCGCAGATCGCGGTGAAGCCTTCAACAGTGTCCTTGATGGTCACGGTGGAGCCCTCGACGCCGGTGAACTGCTTGGCGGTGTAGGTGTTCTGCGAGAGGAACTGCTGGATGCGGCGTGCACGCGACACGACGATCTTGTCTTCTTCAGAGAGTTCGTCAACGCCGAGGATGGCGATGATGTCCTGAAGTTCCTTGTTCTTCTGCAGGATCTGCTTGACGCGGACGGCCGTGTTGTAGTGGGCCTGTCCGATGTACTGCGGATCCAGGATGCGGGAAGTCGACGTCAGCGGGTCAACGGCCGGGTACAGACCACGGGAGGCGATTTCACGGGAAAGTTCCGTGGTCGCGTCGAGGTGTGCGAAGGTCGTGGCCGGAGCCGGGTCGGTGTAGTCATCTGCGGGAACGTAGATGGCCTGCATCGAGGTGATGGAGTGGCCCTTGGTGGACGTGATGCGCTCCTGGAGGAGACCCATCTCGTCTGCCAGGTTGGGCTGGTAGCCCACGGCCGACGGCATGCGGCCGAGGAGGGTGGAAACCTCGGAGCCTGCCTGCGTGAAGCGGAAGATGTTGTCGATGAAGAGCAGCACGTCCTGGTTCTGCACATCGCGGAAGTACTCCGCCATGGTCAGGGCGGACAGCGCCACGCGCAGACGCGTTCCCGGCGGCTCATCCATCTGGCCGAATACAAGGGCGGTGTCCTTGAGGACGCCGGCCTCTTCCATTTCGACCCAGAGGTCGTTGCCTTCACGGGTACGCTCGCCGACACCGGCGAACACCGAGGTGCCACCGAAGTTGCGGGCAACACGGGTGATCATTTCCTGGATCAGCACGGTCTTGCCGACGCCGGCACCACCGAACAGACCGATCTTGCCACCCTTGATGTACGGGGTGAGGAGGTCGATCACCTTGATGCCGGTCTCCAGCATCTCGGTGGAGCCTTCCAGGGTCGCGAAGGCAGGAGCCTTGCGGTGGATCGGCCAGTAATCGGAAGCCTGGATCTCGGACTCGTGGACATCCAGCGGCTTGCCCAGCACGTTGAAGATGTGACCCTTGACGCCGTCGCCCACGGGCACGGTGATGGGGCCGCCGGTATCTACAACGTTGGTACCGCGGACAAGTCCGTCGGTGGCCTGGAGGGAGATAGCACGGATGAGGTTGTCGCCCAGGTGCAGGGCAACCTCGAACGTGACGGTTCGGGTCTCACCGTTGAGAGTGATCTCGGTGGTGAGTGCGTTATAAATCGGGGGAATTGCGTCAGCCGGGAATTCGACGTCGACAACCGGGCCAATAACACGTGCAATACGACCGGTAGCACCGGACGTTGCGGCTACGTGTTCGGTAGCAGTGGCAGTCATCTCTCTCACTTCACTCAGTAGATGGCGTGGGGTTAAGTTTATTCTTTGGTGCAGGTACAGCTGGATCCGGGCTCGTGCAGGCTAGGACGCGGACAACGCGTCGGCACCGGCAACGATTTCGGAAAGCTCCTGCGTAATTTCAGCCTGGCGGGCAGTGTTGCGCAGACGCGTGTACTTCTTGATGAGGTCCGTCGCGTTGTCGCCGGCGGACTTCATCGCGCGCTGGCGGGCTGCGAGCTCGGAAGCTGCTGCCTGCAACATGGCGGCGAAGATACGTGATTCGATGTAGCGCGGCAGCAGGGCATCGAGAACCTGCTCCGTTTCCGGCTCGAATTCGTAGAGGGGAAGCAGGTCCGATTCGGACGCGGCTGTCTCTTCGACGACCTCGAGCGGCAGCAGACGAACGACCGTCGGCTCCTGGGTCACCATCGACTTGAAGCGGGTGTAGACGACGTGGATTTCGTCAACGCCGCCCTCTTCGTAGGCGGTAGCGAATTCAGCCAGCAATGCTTCGCTGACTTCCCGCGCGGTCGCAAACTCCGGTGCATCCGTGTTTCCGGTCCATACGCGATCGTATTCACGGTTCCGGAAGTCGAAGTACGCCTGTGCCTTGCGGCCGACCAGGTACGTCTTGACTTCCTTGCCTTCCGCGTGGAGCAGCTCGTTGAGGCCTTCGGCCTGCTTGAGGACGCTCGCCGAGTAAGACCCTGCGAGGCCACGGTCCGAAGTGATGACCAGGACGGCGGCCCGGCGGATCTGCGCCGGCTCGGTGACCAGTGGGTGGTCAATTTCGCTCTGGCTTGCGACAGCAGAAACGGCACGCGTGATCGCGTTCGCGTAAGGCAGTGAAGCTGCTACGCGTGCGCGGGCCTTGCCGATGCGCGAGGTAGCGATCAGTTCCATCGCCTTGAAGATCTTGCGCATCGACGTCGTCGAGCTGATCTTCTGGCGGTAGACCCGGATCTGGGCTCCCATACTTATCCTTTCCTAAGATCCCGATGGCCGGGACTGCCGGAACCCGTGCGGGTCCCGGCAGTCCCTGCCAGCGAAACTAGCGCTTCTGCTTGACGATTTTTTCCTGGTCGACCTGATCCTCGCCGATGGGGGCGTGCTCCTCGTGCCCCGCACCGACCAGGAGGTTGTCTCCCTCGCCGAAGAAGCCCTTCTTGAAGTCCACGATTGCGGTCTTCAGTGCTTCAGCGGTGTCATCGTCCATGACGTTGGTCTGGGCCAGCGTCGTCAGGATGGAGGACTTGTGCTTGAGGTGCTCCAGGAACTCGGTCTCGAAGCGGTTGATGTCTTCAACCGGAACCTCGTCGAGGTGGCCGTTGGTGCCGGCCCAGATGGAGACAACCTGGTTCTCGACCGGGAACGGCGAGTACTGGCCCTGCTTGAGCAGTTCCATCAGGCGTGCGCCACGGGTCAGCTGCTGGCGCGATGCGGCGTCGAGGTCCGAGGCAAACATGGCGAAGGCCTGCATGTCGCGGTACTGGGCCAGTTCCAGCTTCAAGGTACCGGAGACCTTCTTCATGGACTTGACCTGGGCGGCGCCACCAACACGGGAGACGGAGACGCCGACGTCCACAGCGGGGCGCTGGTTGGCGTTGAAGAGGTCCGACTGCAGGAAGATCTGGCCATCGGTGATGGAGATCACGTTGGTCGGGATGTAGGCGGACACGTCGTTCGCCTTGGTCTCGATCAGCGGCAGACCGGTCATTGAGCCTGCACCGAGCTCGTCGGAGAGCTTGGCACAACGCTCCAGCAGACGGGAGTGCAAGTAGAAGACGTCGCCCGGGTAGGCTTCGCGTCCCGGCGGGCGGCGGAGCAGCAGTGACACTGCACGGTAGGCCTCGGCCTGCTTGGACAGGTCATCGAACACGATGAGGACGTGCTTGCCGCCGTACATCCAGTGCTGGCCGATAGCCGAGCCGGCGTACGGTGCCAGGTACTTGAAGCCTGCGGGGTCGGACGCGGGAGAAGCCACGATGGTGGTGTACTCCAGTGCGCCGTTGTCCTCAAGGGTCTGGCGGACAGCCGCGATCGTGGATGCCTTCTGGCCGATCGCCACGTAGATGCAGCGCACCTGCTTCTTCACGTCGCCGGAAGCCCAGTTGGCCTTCTGGTTGATGATCGTGTCGATGGCAATGGCGGACTTGCCGGTCTGGCGGTCACCGATGATCAGCTGACGCTGGCCGCGGCCGATCGGGATCATGGCGTCGATAGCCTTGAGCCCGGTCTGCATCGGCTCGTGAACCGACTTGCGCTGGGTCACGCCGGGTGCCTGAAGTTCCAGTGCACGGGTGGTCTCGGCCTTGATCTCGCCGAGGTCATCGATGGGCTGGCCCAGCGGGTCAACCACGCGGCCGAGGAAGGCGTCGCCAACCGGCACGGACAGAACCTGTCCGGTGCGGTGGACTTCCTGGCCCTCTTCGATTCCGGTGAAGTCACCGAGGATGATGACGCCGATCTCGCGGACGTCGAGGTTCTGGGCCAGGCCCAGCGTGCCGTCTTCGAAGCGAAGCAGCTCGTTCGCCATGACCGAGGGAAGGCCCTCAACACGGGCGATGCCGTCACCTGCGGTTGTTACACGGCCGACCTCTACGCGCTCTGCGTTTCCGGGTTCGTAGGACGCCGCGAACTCGTTCAACGCATTACGGACGTCGTCGGCGTTGATGGTCAATTCGGCCATCTGCAGTCCCTGCTCTCCTGTTTTCGTGATCATCGTTGCTCACGATGACCGGGGTTTCTTGTCGTTAGGTTGTGCTTGCCCGGCTAGCCGGCAAGCTGACGCTGGAGCTGGCCCAGGCGGCCGGCGACCGAAGCGTCAACCACTTCGTCACCTACCTGGATCCGGATGCCACCGATCAGTGCAGGATCAACGTTCATGTTGATCTTAAGATCGCGCCCGTAAAGGGCGTTCAGCCCGGTCTGCAAGCGGCTGGTTTGAGCCTCCGACAGCGGACGGGTGACGTTGACCGTTGCAATCCAGCGCTGCTGGCGCTTGGCGGCAAGCTCAGCAAAACGGCGAACCAGGCTGGTGACCTTGAGCCCGCGCGGAGCCGTGACGGCCTGCCCGATCAGGACTTTCGCTTCCTCGCTCGCACCAGGTACGAGCTTGTCGGCGAGGGTCACTTTGGCAGCCGGGCTGGCCTGCGGCTCGGACAGAGCACGCTGGACCTCGTGGCTGGACTGAACGGCCTGGTTGAAGGAGAACAAATCGTTCTCCAGCGATTCCAGTCCGGTAAGTCCGGAGGCAGAGACGGCCGACTTGTTCTCGGCAACAGCGATGACCACCGAAGCGGCAAGAGTCTCGAGTGCATCGCCGATATCCCGTGCCGATGCCCAGCGGGAGCCGGCCAGTCCGGCAGCGATCTCAACAGCATCAGCGGATACTTTCCCGCTGAAGAGCTGCTTGACCAGCGCCGACTTTTCGTCAGCGCTGCGGGACGGGTCAGTCAGGGCGCGGCGCAAGCCGGCCGAACTGTCCACCGTTCCCAGGATTCCGAAGAGTTCCTTTGCCAACTGCAGCGACGCGGAGGGAAGCTTGGCTTCCAATGCTGCCAGCGCAGCGGCCAGCGATTCGCTCGATACACCTGCCATTACTTAGCTACACCCGCGTTCTGGTTCTCCAGATCTGCCAGGAAGCGGTCCACCACTCGGGCCGACCGTGCATCGTCGCTCAGTGCCTCGCCGACGATGCGGCTCGCCAGCGTGGTGGCCAGCGTGCCGACCTCCGCGCGGAGCGACACAACGGCCGCCTGGCGCTCGGATTCGATCTGCGTGTGGGCCTGGGCGGTGATGCGGGCAGACTCGGCAGCAGCCTTCTCCTTCAGCTCTGCAAGGATCTGGGCACCTTCGGCGCGTGCTTCCTCGCGGATGCGGTTGGCTTCGGTGCGGGCTTCCGTGAGCTGCTGCTTGTACTCTTCGAGTGCTGCGGAGGCCTCGGCCTGGGCCTTTTCGGCCTTGGCGATGCCACCCTCGATGGCCTCGGCCCGCTCCGCGAAGGTCTTCTCGAACATCGGGACAACGTACTTGACCACAATGAACAGGAGAAGAGCAAAGCCGGCGAAGACGACAAGCATCTCCCAAGGATTGGGAACGAGGGGGTTAGTACCGCCTTCGGTGGCGGCTGAGATGATCGCTTGATTCATATTTCACCCGTCCTTATCTACTCGGTTCTGGATTTTCGGTTTGTTCTGTTTACTTGAGAACGAACGCGAAGACCAGGCCCAGGATGGCGAGGGCTTCAGTCAGCGCGAGGCCGAGGAATGCGATCGGCTGCAGGACGCGCTGGGCTTCCGGCTGACGTGCAACACCGTTGATGTAAGCCGCGAACACGAGACCCACACCGATACCACCGCCGATGGCGGAGAGGCCGTAGCCGACGAGGTTGATGGAGCCGTTGATGGAGCCTTCCATTTTTCTTCCTTTCAAGATGCCACCCATGTGGCAGGTTGTTTGGGTTGCTTCATCCCCGTGAGGGGAAGACTATGTTGTGCCTACTGGCGTTGCGCCTACTGGCGTTGCGCCTGCTGGCGTGGTGCCTAGTGGCTGTCGGCGTGCAGCGCGCCTTCGATGTAGATCGCGGTCAGCAGCGTGAAGACGTAGGCCTGCAGCACCATGATCAGCGCCTCGAGCATGTACATGGCGATGGCACCGCCAAGGACGAGTACGGACGCGCCCTTGAGGAGGACGTTTTCCTGCATCACGAGGAATTCAATGCCCGCACCGGAGATCATGATGATCAAGTGACCAGCCAGCATGGTGGCGAACAGACGGAGGCTGTGCGTGACCGGGCGGACCAGGAAGTTAGAGATGATCTCGATCGGAACGACGATCGGAAGAATGTAGAACGGCACACCAGACGGAACCGTTGCCAGCTTGAAATACTTCAGGCCGCTCTTCCTGACGCCGACAGCGATCCAGGTGATGTACACGATCGCTGCGAGCACGTAGGCCCCGCCGACGTGAGAGAAGGTGGGAAGCTGGATCAGCGGGATTGCACCGTAGATGTTGTTCACGAGAATGAAGAAGAAGAGCGTGAACAGCAGCGGGACATACTTCATGAAGTCCCGGCCGCCGATGATGTCCTTGGCGATGCTGTTGCGGACGAAGCTATAGGCGGACTCGCCTGCGAACTGCAGCTTGCCGGGAACGAGCTGCTGCTTCCGCGCAGCGATCACAAAGAATGTACCGATAATGACAACCGATAGGATTACCAGCAGCATCTGCTTGGAAAATCCATCGGCCGCACCCCAGGGGATGATAGCCGGCAGGTGAAGTTCTTCAATTCCAGGAGGCGTGAAGGTTCCTGAATCTTGGGCCGGGAGCGCAAGCGCGATCAACGCGTTTCCTCTCTGCAGTGTCCATCATTGGGCGTTGGGCGGGGACCGGCGACATTGGTGCCCGCCTCTCCCCCTGTGAAATTATTTGGCATTACTGTTCCTCGTCCTTGGACGGGCCACGTGCAGCATTGCCGTCATCAGTTGAAGTTCGGTTACTGGTGAGGCCGTGCATATGAGAAAGATAGAACCCTCCCGCAGCTCCAAGCAGAGCGCCTGCGAGCACAATCCAGCGGGTTCCCCACAGATTATCCAGTCCCCACCCTATCAAACTCCAGACGATGATTCCGCCAACAATGTAGCTAAAGACGGCGATCCCGGCGTTGTATCCGCCGTCGCTGCCATCCGTCGATACACCGGGGGCACCGGCTGTAGTTTTAGGTGTTTTGGCTGGCTTGTTAATTGGTCCGGTAAGTGGCCGGCGGCCAGTTTTGCGGCTAAACATCGGTGCCGTCTTTTCGGGGTTCGGGGTCGTTGTAAATCTGGAGCCTCGCCTTGCTGAAACCGTACATTTCGGCTGCCTGCCAGATCACCACGGTCACGACGGCGCCGATCAGGAACCAGCGGCCGTGCAGCCAGGCCGGAGCGCCGATGACGAAGAGGACCACGGCAAAGCCGACAACCTTGACGAAGTACGTCGCGACGAACAGTCCGATCGCTCCGGAGGGGTTGTTGCGGCCGACGAAGTGGCCCACCGCCAGGCTGATGGCGAAGAACGCCATTACCAGCGCTCCGCCGAAGAGGGCGGACCAGAACCCCACGGCGCCGTTGAAGATGAAGGCAGCTATGCCGGTCAGCACCAGGGCGGCGGCGGAGGCTGCGGAGCTCATGGCCAGCAGTTTGAGCCACAGGGATTTCGTGGGGCCAGAGACGCCAACGGGTCCGTTGCCGGAAGCGGGTCCCGGTTCGGCGTTGGAGGTCATGAGATCCCAATCGTCGCTGGCGTAATGCTGGTCAAGGTGGGCGGCGAAGCACCGCCCCTGAATTCTACATTAGATAGAAATTATTCGGTAAAGCGCGTCGGAGCAGGTTCCTCCGGCACGCCGGCGGGCTACTTCCTGAGGCTACTCAGGGGTGCGGGCCATCTGCCGCGGCCCCCGCTGGCGCAGGTAGGGCCAGGCAGTCACCACGGCCATGATTGCCGCGGCGGCCAGATCGACGGCGAGGACGATATGCCAGGGGAAGATCGCGAAGGCCAGCCCGCCAAAGGCCAGGATGCAGGTCCACAGGTACATCAGTACGACGGCGCCGCGGTGCGAGTACCCAATGTCCAGGAGCTTGTGGTGCAAGTGCCCGCGGTCCGCCGACCACGGCGAACGGCCCAGCGCGGTCCGCCGCACAACCGCCAGGCACAGGTCCAGCAGCGGCAGGAACAGTACTGCGAACGGCAACAGGATAGGAATAACGGTGGGAATGCCGTTGGCCCGGTCGTAGAGGCCGGAGCTGATCTGGCCGGTGGAGACGACGCCGGCCGAGGCCATCAGCAGGCCGATCAGCATAGCCCCGGAATCGCCCATGAAGATCTTCGAGGGAAACCAGTTGTGCGGCAGGAATCCAACGCAGCTGCCGACCACGATGGCGGTCAGGAGGGTGGCCAGGTCCGAGCGGTCCAGCAGGACGGCCGTCCTGTGGACCCAGTAGGCCGTGAGAAAGAACGCCGCTCCCCCGATGATCGCCACGCCCGCGGCGAGGCCGTCGAGCCCGTCAATGAAGTTGAACGCATTCATCGTGGTCACGATCAGCCCGGCAGTCAGCACGATGCTTACGGCCTCATTCTGAATCACGAACGGCTCCGGGACGAACGGGATAACCGTCATCCGGACACCCCAGGTGGCCACGACCAATGCAGCGGCGCTTTGGCCGATGAGCTTGACCCACCACCGAAGATCCAGCAGATCGTCCGCCACACCGACAAGCACGATCACGGCGGCCCCGGCCAGGATTCCCCACGGCGCCGTGTTGTTCCGGAAGATGTCCTTGACGAAGAACGAATTGCTCGCCATGACCAATGCCACCAGGACCCCCGCGAAGATGCCGAGGCCGCCGAGCCGGGAAATCGGGGTGGAATGCATGTCGCGGCTGCGGATCGGGGAATACAACTCCATCTTGTTGCCTACCAGCCGGGCACCCCAGGTCGCCGAGTACGTCACGATCGCTGCCGTCAGCATCATGAGCAGGTACATGATCACGGAAAGACCACCGACCAAGTGCCCTCAGCGCCGTCAGCGCAGGCAACACACGCCGGCACGTTCCGCAGCAGCGGAGGCACCGGTGAGCTGCGGAAATGGGGTGGATTCAATTGCCGTGGAACTGTCTTTCGAAAAATGAAACTTCTCCGTCGCCGTGCTCAGGGCAGGCAGTGCGTAGTGCCTGACAGGGCTGTATTACAGTGGACTCTAGTCAAGATACTAATGCCAACGGCCACCTGTCTTCGCGTCACACGGCCCTCCGCCGGCGGGAAATTCACTGACGGTCGTGCTGAAAGGACCCCGCGATGACCCCCTCGGTTGCAGTCGCTGCCGTGACGTTTGACCGTCCCCGGGAGCTGGCGGTCCTGATGGACGCCATCAACAACCAGACCGCTCCGGTGCAGTCCATTTGCCTCGTCGACAGCGGCACCGTGCCATCGAAGGACGTTGCCGAGCGGCACGCCAACGTGGACTATGTCCGGTCCGAGGCGAACCTGGGCGGCGCCGGCGGATTCTCGCTGGCCATCCTCAAGGCTGTGGCCAGCGGCGCTGACTGGATCTGGATGATGGACGACGACGCCGAGCCGGCAGACCCCGAATGCCTTGCCACGCTGCTGCGCGAGGCGGAGGAACGCGGCTTGGACGCTGTGGTCCCGCTCGTGGTGGCCCCGGGCCACCCCGACCAGCTGTCCTTTTTCTTCCGGCTCAACGGCAAGGTCACGCATGAGCGTGCGGAGGTGGAAAAGGTCGGGTTCCTGCCCGACAACGGACACTTCTTCAACGGCGCCCTGATCCGCTCCGATGTCTTCTTCAAGGTCGGCCTGCCGGACATGCGCCTGTTCATCCGCGGCGACGAGGTGGATTTCACGCTGAGGCTCAGGAAGGCAGGGACCCGGTTCGGCACGGTCACCACCGCTGCCATCACGCATCCGCACGCCTTCGCTGAAACCAAGCACGTCTTCGGGGCGCGGTGGCACGTGATCGTTCCGGATTCCGCCTTCAAGCGCTACTTCTACTACCGGAACCGCGGCTACATGATCCGCCGGCATTTCCGGGTGAAGTCGTTCATCGCGGATGTGGGCGGCTACCTCGGCTATTTCCTGCGCAGCGGCGACTTCCGCGGGCTTGCTGACTGGTTCCGCGCCTTTTCCGCCGGACTGCGCGGCAAGGGCTTCGGTCCGCTGGAGGACCAGAAGTTCTAACCGTCCGGGCCACAGGCGCCAGGGTTGCCGGCCCTAGCCCTGCCCGCGCAGCCGTCGGCGGAGCAGGAGCCCTAACAGCACCCAGGGCTCGCCGAACACCCGGTAGGCCACCCGCTGCGGGTGGAGCATGAGCCGCCAGGCCCACTCGAGCCCGAGCCGCCCGATCCAGCGTGGCGCCAGCTTCTGCACACCGGCAATCTGTTCGATGGCGCCGCCGACGGTGCAGTAGATAGCGGGCGGGAGCACGGCAAGCCGGCGCGCCAGGACCTGTTCCTGCAGCGGCATCCCGAGGCCCAGGAGCACAAGCTGCGGGCGCAGCCGGTTAAGCCATTCCACCGCGGCTTCCTCAACGTCATCGTTCCAGCCTTCGCCGGGCATGCCGTCAACCCGCGCCCCGGGGACGATCTCCCGCAGCCTGGCCACGGCGCCGGCGTTGGCCACGGCACCTGCGCCGATGACCGCGATGCGCTCCAGGCCCGCCACATTGCCCAGCGCGGGAATCCAGTCGGTCGACCCCAGCCGGTAGTCCATCACCGCTGCCCGGCCGTCATCCTCTTCGCCGGTCTTGGCCCAGAGCCAGAGCACCGGCGCGCCGTCGATCAGCACCACGTCGCTGCGCTCGTAGAACGACCGGAAGGCCGGATCGGAGTGCAGCAGCGTCACGCTGTGCAGGTTGTGCCCCACCATGATCCGGGTCCGGCCCTCGGCCACGTAGTTGCTGAGGACCGCGGTCAGTTCGGACACCGTAAGTGGGGTCGCTTCGACGTCGAGAAAGGGGACGGGTTGGCGCTCCAGCGTCATGCGGTGCCGGGCTCGGGCGCAGCGGGCTCGGGCGCAGCGGGCTCAGGCGCAGCGTCGCCGGCAGCATCGTCGCCGTCTGGGGCAGCATCCACGGCGTCCGGGGCGTTGCCGTCGACGTCCAGCAGGCCAGGAACCACGACGCGCAGGCGTTCGAGGCTGATGGCCCCCTGGCGCACTACGCGCAGCGGCAGGGCCGTCGCGTCGACGATGGTCGAGGCCAGGGCCTCGGCACCTTCGGCGGGCCGGGGTCCGCCCTCAAGGTAGACCTCCACGGATTCCGCCAGCTGGGCCTCGGCATCCGCGGCGGTCTGCGCCGCTGCGTGCCCGGTGCGGTTCGCGGAGGACACAGCAAGGGGCCCGGTGAGCGTCAGCAGGTCCTGGGCGATCTCGTCCGCCGGGATCCGCAGGGCCACAGTCCCCTTGGTCTCGCCGAGGTCCCAGTCCAGTGACGGCTGGGCATGCAGGATCAGGGTCAGGCCGCCGGGCCAGAACGCCTCGGCCAGCCGCCGCGCCTCGGCCGGAACATCCGTGGCGAGGCCGTCGAGGGCGTTCAGCCTGGGGATCAGCACGGGCGGAGGCATCTTCCGGCTCCGGCCCTTGGACGCGAGCAGCAGGGTCACGGCGAGCGGTGAAAAGGCATCGGCGGCGATGCCGTAGACCGTGTCCGTGGGGAAGACCACGCACTTGCTCTCCCGGATGGCCCGTTGGGCATGTTCAAGTCCTGCGGCGCGCTGCTCTGGTGCCGTGCAATCGTAGCTAGTCGTCACTGGCCTATTCTTTCATCAGTCATGACACGTTTTTTCGAGGGCGCCAGCACAGCGCTGGTAGCACGGTCCTTGCCGTTGAGGTCGCGGTGCGTGGTCACCTCGGAGAACACCCCGGTGCGGCTGAGCATCGCGGCGATCCATTCCGACTGGACTTCGGCGTGCTCCATCACGAAGTAGCCGCCGGGAACCAGCAGCCGGGCAGCCGAGGCAGCCGCCGCCGTCGGAAGTTCCATCCCGTCCGCTCCCCCGCCGTAGAGTGCCTCGGGCGGGTCGTGCAGCGCCACTTCGGGTTCGTTCGGGATCGCTTCGGCCGGAATGTAAGGCGGGTTGGAGACGACGACGTCGAAGGTGCCGTTGTGTTCGCCCAGCGCGTCGCGGAGATCGCCGCGGATGAGGTGGACGCCCAGGGGAGCCAGGTTTTTCGCCGCCCAAGCGTGCGCGAATTCGCTGTACTCCACCGCGTGGACTTCCGCGCCGGGAACCTCGTGCGCGATCGATCCCGCGATCGCGCCGGATCCGGTGCCCAGGTCCACCACTTTGGGGTGCGCCAGCCCGTCCCTGCCCTTGAGCCAGTCCAGCACCAGCTGCACCACGGATTCGGTTTCCGGCCGCGGGATAAACACGCCGGGACCGACGGCCAGGTCGAGGTAGCGGAAGTGCGCCACGCCTGTGATGTGCTGCAGCGGGATCCGTTGCGCCCGCTCGGCAACGAGATCGGCATAGCCCTCCGGAGCCGGCGAGTCGCCGAGCATCAGCGCGCGCAACCGGCCGAGCCCGACGCCAAGCAGGTGCTCGGCCAGGAGTTCGGCGTCCACGCGCGGGCTGGGCACGCCGGCCGCCGCGAGAACCGCCGTCGCCTCGCTGACGGCCTCCGCCAGGCTCGGCCCATCGCCTGCTGTCATCACAAGTGACCCGCGCCTATTCGCCGATGGCGTCGAGCCGGGACTGCTCGTCCAATTCGATGGCCGACTGGATCACCGGTTCCAGGTCACCGTTCATGACCTGGTCCAGGTTGTAGGACTTGTAGCCGGTGCGGTGGTCCGCAATCCGGTTTTCGGGGTAGTTGTACGTACGGATGCGCTCGGAGCGGTCCATGGTGCGGATCTGCGATTTGCGCTGCGCCGAGCTTTCGGCGTCGATCAGCTCCTGCTGGTGTGCCAGGATGCGGGCACGCAGCACGCGCATGCCGGCCTCACGGTTCTGCAGCTGCGACTTCTCGTTCTGCATGGCGACGACGATCCCCGTGGGCAGGTGGGTGATGCGCACAGCGGAGTCGGTGGTGTTGACCGACTGCCCGCCGGGACCTGAGGAGCGGTAGACGTCGATCTTGAGATCGTTCTGGTTGATCTCCAGTTCCTCAGGCTCGTCCACCTCGGGCAGGACCAGCACGCCGGCGGCCGAAGTGTGGATGCGGCCCTGGGATTCGGTGACGGGGACACGCTGCACCCGGTGCACGCCGCCCTCGAACTTGAGCCGGGCGTACACGCCCTCGGCCGGATCGTTCGAGTTGCCCTTGACGGCCATCTGGACGTCCTTGTAACCGCCAAGGTCCGATTCCGTCGCGGAGATGATCTCGGTCTTCCAGCCACGGGATTCCGCGTAACGGCTGTACATCCGCAGGAGGTCCGCGGCGAACAGGGCAGCTTCGTCGCCGCCTTCGCCGCCCTTGACCTCGAGGATCACGTTGCGGGCATCGTCCGGGTCGCGCGGGATCAGCAGCCGGCGCAGCTTGGCCGCCGCCGTCTCCAGCGCAGCCTCCAGCTCGGGTACCTCCGCCGCGAATTCGGGGTCCTCGTCCGCCATTTCCTTGGCAGCCGCCAGGTCATCGCTGATGGCCTCCCAGCGGTGGTATGCCTCCACAATGCCGTTCAGCTGAGCAGAACGCCGCCCCAACTTGCGGGCCAGCCGCTGGTCAGCATAAACAGCAGGATCCCCCAGCTGCGCCTGGATGGAGTCGTGCTCATCCAACAGGCCCTGTACGGACTCAAACATTTTCAAACCTCTTTCGACTTGATACCAAGTCTAGTAATGCGACAGCTAAGGTGGGCAAACAGCGAAGCCGTTCGGTTTTGCCGTCGCAGTGAGCGGGCGTAACGGCCCCTGCGCCGCGCGGGTTTTCCGCCCCGGGAGTGGCATCGGGCCTGCCGGAGCGTGGAGGCTCGGATCCGCAGGATCGAGCCTCCACGCGAAGGGGCGGGGGCGGAAAACCCGCGTGGCGAACCACGCGAGGAATCCGCTCCCGCCCCTACTTAACTACTTGTCGTTATCGGACTTCGCACCAAGCGTCGTCTTCTGCACCTGCATGAGGAACTCGACGTTGCTCTGGGTCTCCCGGATCTTGTTGGTCAGCAGCTCAAGGCTCTGCTGCGTTTCGAGTCCGGACAGGACGCGGCGCAGCTTCCACATGATCTTGACTTCCTCGGGGGAAAGCAGGTTTTCCTCACGGCGGGTACCGGACGCGTTCACGTCCACTGCCGGGAAGATGCGCTTGTCCGCGAGCTGGCGGGACAGGCGCAGTTCCATGTTGCCGGTGCCCTTGAACTCTTCGAAGATGACCTCGTCCATCTTGGAACCGGTCTCCACGAGCGCGGTGGCCAGGATGGTCAGCGAGCCGCCGTTTTCGATGTTGCGGGCTGCACCGAAGAAACGCTTCGGCGGGTACAGCGCGGCGGAGTCCACACCACCGGACAGGATGCGGCCGGAAGCCGGTGCTGCCAGGTTGTAGGCACGGCCCAGGCGGGTCATGGAGTCCAGGAGCACCACAACGTCCATGCCCATTTCCACGAGGCGCTTGGCGCGTTCGATGGAGAGCTCGGCCACGGTGGTGTGGTCGTCGGCGGGACGGTCGAAGGTGGAGGCAATGACCTCACCCTTGACGGTGCGCTGCATGTCCGTGACTTCTTCGGGGCGTTCGTCAACAAGCACCATCATGAGGTGGACCTCAGGATTGTTGGTGGTGATGGCGTTGGCGATGGACTGCAGGATGAGCGTCTTGCCGGCCTTCGGCGGCGAAACGATCAGGCCGCGCTGGCCCTTGCCGATCGGGGCCACGAGGTCGATCACGCGGGGGCCGATCTTCTTCGGGTCCGTCTCGAGGCGCAGGCGCTCGGAGGGGTACAGCGGGACGAGCTTCGCGAACTCGACGCGGTCCTTGAGTTCTTCCGGCGTCTTGCCGTTCACCGAGGTGACGCGGACCAGGGCGTTGAACTTCTGGCGGGCGGACTGCTGGCTGCGGTCCTCGCCTTCCCGGGGTGCACGGATGGCACCGACGCAGGCGTCGCCCTTGCGCAGGTTGTACTTCTTGACCTGGGCGAGCGAGACGTAGACGTCGTTCGGGCCCGGCAGGTAGCCGGAGGTGCGGATGAACGCGTAGTTCTCCAGCACGTCGAGGATGCCGGCGACCGGCAGGAGGACATCGTCCTCGGTGACCTCGACGTCGTCGACGTCCGGTCCCTGCTGACGCCCGCGGCGGCGGTCGTTGCGGTCGCGGAAACGGTCGTTGCGCGAGGAGTTGTCGCGGCTGTCCTGCTGGCCTTGGCGGTCACCGCGGTCGTTGCGGTCACGACGGTTGCGGCGGTTCCGGCGGCTTCCGCCATCAGAATCATCAGTGTCGCGGGTGTTCTCGCGGCTGCCGGCGGTTTCGTCGCGGCCGCCACGGGTGCGGGTGTCGCGGCGCTGGCCGTCTTCACTGGGCTCGGCCTGGCGCTGTTCGCGCTGTTCAGTGCGCTGTTCACGCTGCTCAGTGCGCTGTTCACGCTGTTCAGTGCGCTGCTCAGTGGCAGGCTGCTCAGCCTGGGCCTCGACGGCGTTCTGGCCAGCGGCTTCGGTGCCCTGGGCTGCGGCTTCGCCGCGGCGGCGGTTGCGGGTGCGCGGCTGCCGCGTGCGGTCACCGGATTCCGTACCGGAGACGGCAGAGCCGGCTTCCGCAGTGGCGGATTCCCGGGCGCCGGACTCAGTGGAAACCGCGGGGGCTTCAACCGCGGCGGCGGGTGCCTCAGCGGCAGGCGCCGTGACAACGCCGTCGCTGCCTGCACGGCGGCTGCGTCCGCGGCGGGCGCGGGGGCTTTCCTGGGCGGCCTCGTCGGCGGCGGGCGCCGCTGCCGGGGCGGCTGCGCGGGAAACAGTGCCGTTGTCGCTCGCCTTTTCGGCAGCGCGGGCCGGAGCCTTGCTTACCGGGGTGCCTGCGCGGTGGGCGGAAATGGCCGTGACCAGATCGCCCTTGCGCATGCGGGAACCGCCAGAGATGCCCAGCTGGCTGGCGAGGGCCTGGAGCTGGGCGAGCTTGAGGCCTGCAAGGCCGCTGCTCTTGGCGGGTGCTGCCGTTGATTCGGCAGCAGAAGATGTATCCACAGCCGGAGACAGCTCAGTGGTTTCGGTCACGAAGGATCCTTCCCCCTCGACGGCGTCCAGGCTAAGAGCTGGACGCGGTGATTTGATCTGGGCTGCAGTTCAGATCTGCAGCCGGGATTTCGGCCTTGCCGGATGGATTTCGGCCAGCAGGGCCGGATACTGCTTCACCATGCACGATCCGAGAAATGAGGAACGGCGGGCTGAGTTTCAGGGGGCAGAACAATTCTGCTGATTCCTGCGTCAGACCGAAAGCAGGTGGCACCGGAAAATATTGCGCAGTGAAAGATGAGAGAGGCTACGTGGCCAACATCGCGGTCTTACAACGGTTACTAAATTTACCGCCTGCGTATTTACCGCCGGTGCACTTCCACTTTAGCACCTTCAACGTCCACGGCCAGCTTCATCACGCGCCAGCCTACTTCCGGCGTGTTGCCCGCGGTGTGGGCGCCGATGAAGTCCACCACCTCACGGGCTTCCGCTTCTCCGTTGGCCAGCACCAGCACGGTGGGTCCGGCGCCGGATACGACGGCGGCGTGCCCTGCCCGGCGCAGCGCGCCGATCAGCTCGGCGCTGGGCCGCATGGCCTGGGCGCGGTAGCTCTGGTGCAGGTAGTCCTCGGTGCCGGGCAGCAGGAACTCCGGGTTGGCGGTCAGGGCATGGATCAGCAGGGCCGCGCGGCCGGAGTTCATGGCCGCGGCATGGTGGCCCACCGATGCCGGCAAGAGCGCCCGGGCGGCCTCAGTGGAGAGTTCGTAGTCCGGCACGGCAACAACCGGGATGACCGAGGCGGCCACCGACGCGCACGTGCTGCTGTACTGGTCACTGTCCTGCCATGACAGCGCCAGTCCGCCGAAAATGGCGGGTGCCACGTTGTCTGGGTGGCCTTCCATTTCGCTCGTGAGCTGCAGGATCCAGTCCCGGCCCCGCCGCGAGGCCTCCGGGACCAAGGCATTCGCGGCGCTCACGGCCGCCACCACGGCCGACGCCGAGGAACCCAGGCCCCGCCCGTGCGGGTTGACGTTGTCCGCCGTGATCCGCAGGCCTTCGTGCCGGAATCCGAGGCGGTGCAGTGCCTCCGTGAGGGCCTTGACCACCAGGTGCGTCGCATCGCGGGGCAGGGACTCGGCACCCTCGCCACTGAGCTCGAATTCAAGTTCACCGCTGGCCAGGGTTTCGACGGTGAGCGTGTCATGCAGCGTGAGCGCCAGGCCGAGGCTGTCGTACCCGGGGCCCAGGTTGGCGCTGGTGGCCGGCACGCGCACGGTGACCAGCTGGCCCGCCGGAACGGCCGGCGAGCCGGCAGCTGATTCGGCCGGGACGGTGAGGGTTGTTTCCAACGTTATTTTTCTTCCAGTCCCAGTGCTGCGGCGACAGTGACGACGTCGTTGGAGACCTTGACCGGCTGGACTTCACTGCCGTCCTCGGTGCGCAGGGCCCACTGCGGGTCCTTGAGGCCGTGACCGGTCACCGTGATCACGATCGTCTTGCCGGCCGGCACTTCCCCGGCCGCGTGCTTCTTGATCAGTCCGGCGACGCCGGCAGCAGAGCCGGGCTCCACGAAGACGCCTTCCCGGGCGGAGAGCCAGCGGTGCGCGGACAGGATTTCCTCGTCCGTGACGGCCTCGATGACGCCACCGGATTCGTCCCGGGCCGCCACGGCGGTGTCCCAGGAGGCCGGGTTGCCGATCCGGATGGCGGTGGCAATGGTGTCGGGCTCGGTGATGGGGTGGCCGGCCACGAAGGGCGCCGCCCCTGCGGCCTGGAAGCCCCACATGACAGGGGTCTTGGTGGACACGGCAGGCAGCGATCCGGCGGTGGGCGACTCAAATGCCGCGGCGTACTCCTTGTAGCCTTTCCAGTACGCGCTGATGTTGCCGGCGTTGCCCACCGGAAGCACGTGGAAGTCGGGGGCGTCGCCGAGCGAATCCACCACTTCGAAGGCACCCGTCTTCTGGCCTTCGATCCGGGCCGGGTTGACGGAGTTGACCAGGAACACCGGGTAGGACTCGCCGAGCTTGCGGGCGATGTCGAGGCAGTCGTCGAAGTTGCCGTCCACCTGGAGCAGGGTGGCTCCGTGCGCGACTGCCTGGCTCAGCTTGCCCATGGAGATCTTGCCCTCGGGAACCAGCACCGCACACTGCAGCCCGGCCGCCGTCGCATAGGCTGCGGCGGACGCAGAGGTGTTGCCGGTGGAGGCGCAGACCACGGCCTTGGCGCCGGCGGCCACCGCTGCCGTCATGGCCATGGTCATGCCGCGGTCCTTGAAGGAACCGGTCGGGTTCATGCCTTCGACCTTGAGGTACACGGTGCTGCCGGTCAGCTCGGAGAGCTGGCGGGCGTGGACTAGCGGGGTGCCGCCCTCGCCCAGGCTAATGACCTTGGTGGCTTCCGTAACAGGAAGACGATCAGCGTATTCGCGGATGACACCGCGCCATTGGTGAGCCATTTAGACTCCTTCTACCCGGAGTACGGATGTGACGGAATTGATGACGTCCAGGCGCCTGACGGCCTCGACGGTTGCTGCAAGTGCGGCCTCGCGTGCACGGTGTGTCACGATCCGCAGCTCGGCCGACTCCACGTTGGAGTCGGCGTCGCGGTGGATGGTCTGCCTCATGATTTCAATGGACACACCGTGCTCCGCGAAGAGCTGCGCGATCCGGGCCAGGACGCCGGGCTGGTCCGCGACGTCGAGTCCGATGTAGTAGCTCGTGACGGCTGCGTCGATGGGCAGCGGGGGTACGTATCCGGTGGTGGTTTCGGTCCGGCCGGGGCCGCCGAGGACAATGCGCCGGGCCGCGGACACGAGGTCGCCCAGCACGGCGGAGGCCGTTGGGGTGCCACCGGCGCCCTGGCCGTAGAACATGAGCTCGCCGGCGTTTTCGGCTTCGATGAAGACGGCGTTGAACGCGCCGCGGACGGCGGCGAGGGGGTGCTCACGGGGCAGCAGCGTGGGGTGGACGCGGACCGAGACGCCGGTCTTGCCGTTCTCGTCATCGAGTTTCTCGGCGATCGCGAGCAGCTTGATGACAAAGCCGGCTTCCTTGGCGGCGGCGATGTCCGCCGCGGTGACCGACGTGATGCCCTCGCAGGAGACGTCTTCCAGGGCGAACCGCGTGTGGAAGGACAGCGAGGCAAGGATCGCGGCCTTGGCGGCGGCGTCGTAGCCTTCGATGTCGGCAGTGGGGTCGGCTTCCGCGTAACCCAGGCGCTGGGCCTCGGCCAGCGCATCTGCGAACTGCGCGCCGGTGGAGTCCATCTGGTCGAGGATGAAGTTGGTGGTGCCGTTGACAATGCCGAGCACCCGGGTGATCCGGTCGCCGGACAGGCTGTCGCGGATGGGCCGCAGGATGGGGATGGCGCCGGCCACGGCTGCCTCATAGGAAAGCTGCACCCCGGCCTTGTCCGCTTCCTCGTACAGTGTGGGACCGTCCTGGGCCAGGAGCGCCTTATTGCCGCTGACAACACAGGCACCGTGCCGCATGGCAGTCAGGATCAGGGTCCGGGCCGGCTCAATCCCGCCCATGAGCTCGATGACGACGTCGGCGTCCTTGACCAGGACTTCGGCGTCAGTTGTGAACAGCTCCTGCGGCAATTCGACGTCGCGCTCCGCCTCGAGGTTGCGCACCGCGATGCCCTGCAGCTCCAGCCGCGCGCCAGTGCGCGCGGCAAGGGCCTCGGCGTCGTCAATGAGAATCCGCGCAACCTGGGCCCCAACGTTGCCACAGCCCAGCAGGGCCACTTTCAGGGTTCGCAATTCAGACATTCAGACTCCCATGTCGCGGTTGAGCAAATCTTCTTCGGTTTCCCCGCGGACAATGAGCCGGGCAGATCCGTCGCTGACAGCGATTACGCCCGGCCGGGCCAGATAGTTGTAGTTGCTTGACAGGGCCCAGCAGTAGGCGCCGGTCCCCGGTACAGCAAGCAGATCACCGGCTGCCACGTCCTCGGGCAGATATACATCTCTAACAACTATGTCGCCGCTCTCGCAATGTTTGCCCACCACTCGGGACAGCTGCGGCGCCGCATCGGAGCTCCGCGAGGCGAGAATCGCCGAATAATCCGCGTCGTACAGCACCGGCCGGGGGTTGTCGCTCATCCCGCCGTCCACCGACACATACCGGCGCGGATACGTAACGTCCCCCGCGGCGTCGTGGCTGGTCGCGGCGTCAACCGTGGCCCCGGAACCCGGGGAATCTACGCGGACGGTCTTGAGCGTGCCGACCTCATACAGCGTGAAGGTGGTGCTGCCGACGATCGCGCGGCCGGGTTCGATCGAAATCCGGGGGGCGGCAATGTCCAATTCAGCGCACTTGGACCGGACGACGGCGGCCATCGCCTGCGCGATCTCGGCAGGCGGGCGCGGTGTGTCAACGGGGGTGTAGGCGATCCCGTAGCCGCCGCCGAGGTCAAGTTCTGGCAGCACGATGGAGTACTTCGACTGCATCGCTGCCAGGAAGTCCAGCAACCTCTCGGCGGCGAGGGCGAAACCGTCCGGCTCGAAGATCTGGGAGCCGATGTGGCAGTGCAGGCCCAGCAGCTCGATGCTCGCGTGCCCGGTCGCCGCGGCCACGGCTTCCTCCGCGGCGGACAGCCCGGCCTGGTCCGTGGAGTCCCCGGCCATGGACAGCCCGAATTTCTGGTCCTCATGGGCGGTGGCGATGAATTCGTGGGTGTGGGCGTGCACGCCGGGGGTCAGCCGCAGCATCACCCTGGCGGTGTCACCCCGGTTGGCGGCGATCGCCGCGACGCGTTCGAGCTCGTCGAGGCTGTCCACCACGATCCGGCCCAGCTGCATGTCCAGGGCCCGGTGGATTTCGCCGTCGGACTTGTTGTTTCCGTGCAGGGCGACGTCGGCGCCGGGGATGCCGGCGCGGAAGGCGACGGCGAGCTCGCCGCCGGACGCCGTGTCCAGGCGCAGCCCCTCCTCCTCGACCCAGCGGACCACGGAGGTGCACAGGAAGGACTTGCCGGCATAGTAGACGTCCACTCCCCCGCAGATATCGGCGAAGGCGTCGTTGAACGCGTCGCTGAAGGCCCGGGCCCGGGCCCGGAAGTCGGTCTCGCTCAGCACGAACAGCGGCGTGCCGTACTGGCGCTGCAGCTCGCTGACCGCCAGCCCCTCGATGGTGAGCTCGCCGGCGTCGTTCCGAGTGACCCCGGCCGCCCACAGCGGTTCGTGGAGGGCGTTGAGGTCGGCAGGGACCTCGAGCCAGTCCGGCGCGAGCGGTGACTGTCCTGATTTTGACGTCATGGCGGTTACATCCGTTCCGGCGCCGAGACGCCCAGCAGTTCCAGACCGTTGGCCAGCACCTGGCTGGTGGCATCGTTAAGCCACAGCCTGGTGCGGTTGGTGTCCGTGATGGGTTCCTCGCCCAGGGGTGCCACGCGGCAGGCGTCGTACCAGCGGTGGTACGCGCCGGCGATCACTTCGAGGTGGCGGGCCACCCGGTGCGGCTCGCGCAACTCGGCGGCCTTGGCCACGATCGAGGGATAGCTGCCCAGGTGCGAGAGCAGCTCGTTTTCGGTGGGATGCTCCAGCAGGGCGGCATTGAAGGAGCTGCGGTCCACGCCCGCGGCCACTGCATTGCGGGCGGCACCGCGGGAGCGGGCGTGGGCGTACTGGACGTAGAACACCGGGTTTTCGTTGCTGTGCTTCTTCAGCAGGTCCGGGTCCAGCGTCAGCGGCGAATCGGCCGGGAACCGGGCGAGCGAGTACCGGACGGCGTCCTTGCCGAGCCAGGAGATGAGGTCCTTGAGCTCGATGATGTTGCCCGCGCGTTTGGACAGCTTGGCGCCGTTGACGGAGACCAGCTGGCCGATCAGGACCTCGATGTTGACCTCGGGGTCATCGCCCGCGGCAGCCGCGATGGCCTTGAGCCGGTTGATGTAGCCGTGGTGGTCGGCGCCGAGGAGGTAGATCTTTTCGGTGTAGCCGCGGTCCTTCTTGGACAGGTAGTAGGCGGCGTCGGCGGCGAAGTAGGTCGGCTCACCGTTTGCGCGGACCATCACGCGGTCCTTGTCATCGCCGAAGTCTGTGGTGCGCAGCCAGACCGCGCCGCCGTCGTCGAAGACGTGGCCCTGTTCGCGCAGGCGGGCGACGGCGTCTTCGATCGCGCCGGCGTCGTGGAGCTCCTGCTCGGAGAAGTAGACATCAAAGTCGACGCCGAACTCGGCCAGCGTCTGCTTGATGTCATGCATCTGCGCCTTGTACGCGGCGCCCCGGATCACCGGCAGGGCCGCCACTTCGGTGAGTTCGCGGATGTCCGGGTGCTCGGTGAGCACCTCGTGGCCGAGGTCGGCGATGTACTGGCCCGGGTAGCCGCCCTGGGGCACGTCCTGGCCGTGCAGCCTGGCGTACACGGAGTTCGCGAACACGTTCATCTGGGAACCGGCGTCGTTGATGTAGTACTCGGCCGTGACCTCGGCTCCGGAGGCCCGGAGGACCCGGGCGATCGCGTCGCCGAGGGCGGCCCAGCGGGTGTGGCCGATGTGCAACGGGCCGGTGGGGTTGGCGGAGACGAACTCCATGTTGACCACGTGCCCGGCGAGCGCGGTGTTCGTGCCGTAGGCGGCACCTGCCTCGACGATCGCCTTGGCGAGGGTACCGGCGGCAGCAGCGTCCACGGTGATGTTCAGGAAGCCGGGGCCGGCGATGTCAACCGCGGACACGCCGGCGATCGTTTTGAGCCGGGCGCTCAGGACGGACGCGAACTCCCGTGGATTGGTGCCTGCCTTCTTGGCCAGCTGGAGGGCGACGTTCGTGGCCCAGTCCCCGTGATCCCTGTTCTTCGGGCGCTCCACACGCACCTCATCCGGGATGTCGGCTGCTGAGAGGGCTATGTCGCCGGCTGAGACAGCGTCCTTCAGGCAGGCGGAAATGGCGAGGGAGAGTTCTTCTGGGGTCACACTTCTAGCCTACCGGTGGGCCGGTGTGTGGCGGAATCTGGTGCCTGGCGTGACGGCTGGGGTCGGGCTCCGGGAAAACCCAAGGTGGTCAATGCCTGGCACCAAGGCTGAACCGTTACCCTGAAATCGACGTCTGCAACCCTGAACTGCCTGCACATTGTTCGCTGTCCGAGTCCCCGCAAAGAATCGAGTCCCGCATGAATACCGCCTTCCGCAAGAGCGTCCTCGTCGGCATTGCCGGCCTCTCCGTCGCCGGAACCGCGGCTGGCTGCGCCCCGTCGGCGCAGGCACCGGCTGCCCAGGGCGCGCCCCCGGCGTCCGAGTCCGCTGCCAGCACCGGTTCCTACAAGGACGGCACATTCAGTGCCGACGGCAACTACAAGTCGCCCAACGGCACTGAGACCGTTGGCGTGGAGCTGACGTTGGCCAGCGGTGCCGTGTCCGACGTGAAGATCACGCAGCACCCGTCGAATCCGAACACCCGCAAATTCCAGGGTGAATTCGCCAGCGGCATCCAGGCCCAGGTGGTGGGCAAGAAGCTCGACGAGATCAACGTTTCCAAAGTGGCGGGATCCTCGCTGACCAGCGGCGGCTTCAACCGGGCCGTGGCGGATATCAAGACACAGGCCCAGGCCCAATAGAGGGACAGAGGAATCGTGCCGCATCCGGGCTGGACGCACTTCAGTCTTGACGGAATCGGGACCCGCTGGGAGATTTCCACGCCGTCCCGGCTCTCCGACGAACGCCGCCGCGGATTGCTCGCCACGGTGGAGGGGTACGACGCCGCGTGGTCCCGGTTCCGGACCGACTCGCTCATTGCGGACGCTGCCCGCTCGCCTGGCCGCTTTGAGCTGCCGGCCGAATCAGCCGCTATGGCCGAGTTGTACAGCACGCTGTACCGGCTGACCGGGGGCGCCATGACCCCGCTCATCGGCGGCAGCCTGGAGCGTCTGGGCTACGGCGCCAATTACACGCTGCGCCCGGGCGGCGCGCCGCTTCCAGCGCCGCGCTGGGAGGAAGTGCTGGAGTGGCAGGGCACCGCGCTGACAACCACGGCGCCGGTGGTGATCGACGTCGGCGCGGCCGGCAAGGGGCAGCTGGCCGATCTGCTCTCCGCCCAGCTCCGGGACGGCGGCTGCGCCGAGCACTTCATCGATGCCAGCGGGGACCTGCTGAATCCGGGGCCGGAACCGGTGGCGGTCGCCCTCGAGCATCCCTACGATCCCACCCGGGCTATCGGCACCGTCCAGCTGGGGGCCGGCGCCCTCTGCGCTTCCGCCGCCAACCGGAGGGCCTGGGGTGATGGGTTCCATCATGTCCTGGACGGCACCACGGGAGCTCCGGTGCGCAGCGTGGTCGCCAGCTGGGCCATGGCCGGGTCCGCGATGGTGGCCGATGCGCTCGCCACCGCATTGTTTTTTGTCGAGGGTCCGCGCCTGGAGCAGGAGTTCGATTTCGCCTGGCTCACGGCCTATTCGGACGGGCACGCGGAATATTCAGCCGATTTTGAAGGGGCGCTTTTTTCATGACTGCTATCACCACCACTGCCCTCGGCTCGAGGCTGGACACCGCCTTGGGCCGGCTCACCATGTACCGGTTGGTGCTGTGGGTCCTGGCCATCCTGGCCGTCTACAGCCTGCTGCTCAATGTGCTGGGCTGGCTGACGTTCGGGCTGCCGGAAATGCTGGCCCATCTGGCCCTGTGCCTTGGCCTGACGTACGCCTCCAGCCAGGGGCTGGCCGCGCTCTTCCACGTGCGTCCGCACACGGAATCCTCACTCATCACCGGCCTGCTGCTGTACTTCCTCTTCTGGCCCAGCCAGCTGACCCAGGGACTTCAGGTGGCGGAAATCACCGGCGTCGCCCTGGCCTGCGTTCTGGCCTCGGCGTCGAAGTATGCGCTGGCCTGGCGCGGCCGCCACATCTTCAATCCGGCTGCGGCCGGCGCATTCCTGGCCGGGCTGACCGGGCTCAACATTGCCACCTGGTGGGCGGCCACGCCGGCGATGCTCTTGCTGGTGCTGCCGGGGGTGCTGCTGGTGCTCTACCGGACCGGGAAGGTCACCATGGCTGCCGTCTTCACCGTGGTGGCCGCGTCCATTGTGGCCGCGGACCTGCTCCGGGCCGGACTGGAGCTTCCCGAGGCGCTGTGGCAGACCTTCGCGCAGCGCCCGGTGCTGTTCTTCGTCGGGTTCATGCTCACTGAACCTCTCACCTTGCCGCCGCGGCGCTGGCAGCAACTGGCGCTGGCCGCCGTCGTCGGGGTGCTGTTCGCGGTCCCCTACAACCTGGGCTTCGTGGCCAACTCTCCCGAGCTGGCGCTGCTGGTGGGCAACGTCCTCGCCTTCGCCGTTGGACAGCGCGGCGGGGTCCGGCTTCGGTTCGTCGCCAGCCGTACGCTGACGCCGACGACGACGGAATTCAGCTTCCGCCCGGAGCGCCGCGTGCGCTTCATTCCCGGACAGTCCCTGGAACTGCACCTGCCCCCAGGCACAGCCGAAGGCAACCGCCCCGGCACCCGCACCCGCGTAGGTGACGGGAAGGGAATCCGGCGCGTGTTCAGCCTGACCAGCGCGCCCGGCGCGCCCCTGCTGACGATCGGGGTGGGGACGGCGGAGCCGGTGTCATCAGCCAAGCGCTCGCTTCTGGCCCTGGCCCCGGGCGACGAAGTCAGCGCCACCACGATCAACGGCGACTTCCTCCTGCCCCGGAACCCGGCCACCCCCGTGCTGCTCATCGCGGCCGGAATCGGCATCACCCCCTACATGGCCCAACTGGCCGCGGCGCCAGCCGGAAGCTCGGCCGGGGACGCAGCCGGGGCTTCAGCCGGGGACCGCGACCTTCACCGCGATGTCGTCCTGCTGTACCTGGCAAAGAATGCCGCCGAACTGGGCTACGCCGAGGAGCTGCAGCGCTCCGGGGCGCGCATCTTGGCCCGGCTTGCCGACGGATCGGCGCCGCCGGACTTCATGGAGGACGCTGGCTCACGCCGGATTGACGCGGCGGTCCTTAAGGAGCTGGTGCCCGACATCGGCGGCCGGGAAGTCTTCGTCTCCGGCTCGCCCGCCAGCGTAAGTTCGCTGCGGGCCGCGGCACGTGGCGCCGGCGCCCGCCGGATCCATGTGGATTCCTTCACCGGCTACTAACAAATGAGCGCCGATTTTCCATTGGAGGCCACCTTCCTGCTAAGCTCTAGGACGTCCCGCTGGTAACGGCAGGAACCCTGGATGCCCTCGTAGCTCAGGGGATAGAGCGTCTGCCTCCGGAGCAGAAGGTCGTTGGTTCGATTCCAATCGAGGGCACAAAATATCGGCATCACCGGGAAAACCCCGCTGTCTCACTGAGACGGCGGGGTTTTTTGTGCAGTGAATCCCGCCGAAAGAACGCGGAAACCCAGCGGCTTTACCCCTGCCCATTGTCGGTGCCCCCTCGTAGGCTGTTTCCATCGGTGGCGGGCTAACCTGCCCGCTCCGAAGCATTGAGGGGGTCTCACATGTTCGTTCTAACTCCGCACTGGTCCAATGTTCACTGTTCCATCGTTCCGCCGTATTTGCTCCGCCGGTTGGCCGCGCAGCAAAAGCCGGAACTCTCCAAGGCCGCCCGCGCGGCAAAGGAAGCCCTGCAACACGTGCCGAGCTTCCAGGCCTCCCGTGTAGTGCCCGGGCCCGGCAGGCATCCCGGGATCCGGGAGCCCAAGCCCTCCGCACCGGAGCGGACGGTCTATGACGCCAAGTCCGCCGAGCAGCTGCCCGGCAGCGTGGTCCGCAAAGAAGGCGAACCGCCCACTGGCGATCCCGCCGCCGATGAGGCCTACGACGGGCTGGGGCACACCCACCGCCTCTACGCGGAAGCCTTCGGCCGGAATTCGATCGACGGCAATGGCCTCCATCTGGATGCCACGGTGCACTACGGCCGCCTGTACGACAACGCGTTCTGGGACGGCCAGCAAATGGTCTTCGGCGACGGTGACGGCCAGGTTTTCGAGCGGTTCACGAAATCCCTGAGCGTGATCGGCCACGAGCTCACCCACGGCGTGACCCAGTACTCCGCCGGGCTGGTTTACCGCAACCAGGCCGGCGCCCTGAACGAATCGATGTCCGATGTCTTCGGGGCACTCGTTGAGCAGTACGTCCGGAAGCAGTCGACGGCTGAGGCGAGCTGGCTGATCGGCGAAGGCCTCTTCACGGATCAGGTGCAGGGGGCCGCTCTGCGCTCCATGAAGGCTCCCGGCACGGCGTACGACGACGACGTGCTCGGCAAGGACCCGCAGCCGGACTCGATGGACGGCTACGTGCGCACCAGCGCGGACAACGGCGGCGTGCACATCAACTCCGGAATCCCCAACCGCGCGTTCTGCCTGGTTGCCACGGCCCTCGGCGGCAACGCCTGGGACGCGCCGGCACAGATCTGGTATGAGACGCTGACGGGCGGCACGCTGTCCCCCACCGCCACGTTCGGCGCCTTCGCCAAGGCCACCGCGGCCTCTGCCAAGGAGCTTTTCGGGGACGATTCCAAGGAGCATGACGCCGTGCGCTCCGCGTGGGAAACTGTGAAAGTAAAGTTCCCGGGGGCCCGACGATAAGCCAAGGCCCCACAAATCGAGTCCAATTGAGATTCGAGTCCGATGAAGATCCGAGTCCAATGAAAATCACTGTCCAGCGCAGTGGCGGCGTGGCCGGAATGAAGCAGACGTGGACCGTCCGGCCGGAGCCGCCGGAAGACACCGACCGGTGGCAGCCGCTGATTGAGGCCTGCCCGTGGGACGACGTCGCCGGGATCAGCGGAGCAACCGGCCAGCCGGACCGGTTCATGTACAGCATCCGGGCCGATCAGCGCCGGGCGGTCCTGCCGGAGCGCGCGCTGATCGGTCCGTGGCGCGACCTCGTCGAATGCGCCCGGGCAGCGGCGGAGGGGTCGGCGTCGCCGGGCTTTGGCTAGACGTTGCCTATGCCGGTTGCCTGTCTGCGGGGCCATCGGGCCGTGGCCGTCATGCCGTGGCCAGATGCCCCCGGAACGTGCGCCGGTAGGACTGCGGGCTGGTGTCCAGCGCCTTCGCAAAGTGGTGCCGCAACAGGACCGAATGCCCGAAGCCGGACTCCCTTGCGATTTCGTCGATATTGAGCTCCGTGCTCTCCAGCAGCTCCTGGGCGCGCAGCACCCGCTGGGAATTGAGCCACGCCGCAGGGGTGGCGCCCGTTTCCGCGCGGAAGCGCCGCGCAAACGTCCGCGGCGACATATGGACCCGGGCCGCCAGTTCGTTGACCGCGTGTTCCTCGTCCAGGTGCCGGACCATCCACTGCAGCAGTTGCTCCATGGGCTCCGAGCCGCACGTCGGAATGGGCCGGTCGATGTATTGGGCCTGGCCGCCGTCCCGGTGCGGCGGGACCACCATGTCCCGGGCGATGGCGGCGGCAACCTTGGCGCCGAACTCAACGCGGACCAGGTGCAGGCAGGCATCGATCCCGGCGGCCGTGCCGGCACTGGTGATAATCCGGCCGTCTTCGACGTAGAGGACATTCTCGTCCACTAGGACAGCGGGGTACCGGGTGGCCAATTCCTGGGAGTAATGCCAGTGCGTGGTGCAGCGGCGGCCATCGAGCAGGCCCGCCCGAGCCAGGGCGAAGGCCCCGGAACAAATGGACATTACCCAGGCACCGCGGGCGTGGGCGGCCCGCAGCGCCTCCAGGACGGCTTCGGGAACGTCCTCGTCCCGGCCGTACGGCGCCATCACCACCAGGTCTGCGTCCGCAGTCGCTTCCAGCCCGAGACCGACGTGCATGGAGAGGCCGGATTTGAGCGGGACGTCGCCCGGCTCCGGGGCGCAGACGCGGAAATCGAACGCGGGCACGCCGCTTCCGCGGTCCGAGCGGTCGATGCCAAAGACCTCGAAGGCGGTCGCAAACTCGAAGATCGAGAAGTTGGGAACCACGATCATTGCCACTGATTTGATCATGACTCCATCCTGACAGAACAGTGGCAGAAATTGTAGCTTTTTGGGCATTTCTGCCACTTTTTTAAGGGTGCGGACCGGAGAACCATAGAGGTATGGAACTCCTCGGAATCGCCCTCATCATCCTGGTTCTTGCCGGCGTCACCGCCACGATCGCCGCCCTCCGCAAGGATGGCCTCGGCCACACTCCGCCCGTCCGCTCGGAAGAATACTGGATGGCCCGGGACCTGCCGAGCATCAACTACACGATGCGGAACATCTAAGTCCGCGCACGCTTAGTCCACTCGCCCCTCGGGCCCGGCTCATCAAGCCGGGCCCTCAACATGGGCCGGGGCGAATGACTAGGACAGGACACCCGGACCGGACAGCAGCACCGGTCAACCGCCGTCGCCGCCCCAGTAGACAGTCCGCCCCAGTAGACTGTCTCCAGCCATGACATTCCATATTTCCTACCCCGCCGAGCTACCGGTTTCCGAGCGCCGCGAAGATCTGATGGCCGCCATCGCGGCCAACCAGGTGACCATCATCGCCGGCGAGACCGGCTCGGGTAAGACCACCCAGATCCCCAAGATGTGCCTGGAGCTCGGCTTGGGCGAGCAGGGGCTGATCGGCCATACCCAGCCCCGCCGGCTCGCGGCCCGCACCGTGGCCGAGCGCATCGCGGAGGAACTCGGCGTCGAGATCGGCCAGGAAGTGGGCTTCCAGGTGCGCTTCACCGGCGAGGTCAGCCGGTCCACCAAGGTCAAGCTCATGACCGACGGCATCCTGCTGGCGGAAATCCAGCGCGACAGGCTGCTGCGCAAGTACAACGCCATCATCATCGACGAGGCACACGAGCGCAGCCTAAACATTGACTTCATCCTCGGCTACCTCAAGCGGATCCTGCCGCAGCGCCCGGACCTGAAGATCATCATCACCTCGGCCACAATCGATCCGGAGCGTTTCGCCAAGCACTTCGGCACCGAGGAAGAGCCCTCCCCCATCATCGAGGTGTCGGGCCGGACGTTCCCGGTGGAAATCCGCTACCGCCCGCTGTCCCAGCCCGCCGGCGGCGCCGGTGCTGGCACCGAAGACGGAGAAGGCTCAGCCTCGGACGACGAACTCGAGGAGGACCGCGACCCGCTCGATGCAGTGTGCGACGCCGTCGACGAACTCGCGCTGGAAGCCCCCGGCGACGTCCTGATTTTCTTCTCCGGCGAGCGCGAAATCCGCGACGCTGCGGAGGCCCTCAACGCCCGCATCCAGTCCAACCGGCGCTTGGCCGGCACCGAGGTCCTTCCCCTCTTCGCCCGGCTGAGCCTGCAGGAGCAGCACAAGGTCTTCCACCCCGGCAGCAAACGCCGGATCGTGCTCGCCACCAACGTGGCCGAAACCTCGCTGACGGTCCCCGGCATCAAGTACGTCATCGACACCGGCACGGCGCGGATCTCGCGCTACTCGCACCGGACCAAGGTCCAGCGCCTGCCGATTGAACGTGTCTCCCAGGCCTCGGCCAACCAGCGTTCGGGCCGTTGCGGCCGCGTCTCTGACGGCATCGCGATCCGCCTGTACTCCGAGGAGGACTTCGCGTCGCGGCCGCTGTTCACGGACCCGGAGATCCTGCGCACCAACCTCGCGGCCGTCATCCTGCAGATGACCGCCATGGGCGTGGCCCGCGGACCCAAGGATGTGGAGAACTTCCCCTTCGTCGAGCCGCCGGATTCGCGCGCCATCAACGACGGCGTGAGCCTCCTCCGCGAGCTCGGCGCCCTCAGTGCCGCCCGGGCCCAGGAACCGGCGGACGACGGCAACGGCCGCCCGGGCCGCCGGCCCGCCGGCGCTGCTGCCGGGAGAAGCGGTGGCGGACTCACCGCCGTCGGGCAGCAGCTGGCCCAGCTGCCGGTAGACCCGAGGCTCGGCCGGATGATCGTGGAGTCCGGGAAGCGGGGCTGCGTCCGCGAGGTCATGATCCTCGCGGCGGCCCTGACCATCCAGGACCCGCGCGAGCGTCCAACCGACAAGCAGCAGCTCGCCACGGAGAAGCACGCCCGCTTCCGGGACGAGAACTCGGACTTCACCGGCTACCTGAACCTGTGGAACTACCTGCAGGAGAAGCAGCAGGAACTGTCCTCCACGGCGTTCCGTCGGCTTTGCCGCAACGAGTTCATCAACTACCTGCGGGTCAGGGAGTGGCAGGACCTGTTCGCCCAGCTCCGCCAGTTGGCGCGCCCGCTGGGCATCAGCCTGGACAACAAGCGCCTTGCCGATCCGGTGGCCAACCACGACGGGATCCACATCAGCCTGCTCTCGGGGCTGCTGAGCCACGTCGGCATCCTCGATGAGCGCAAGCGCGAATACGCCGGCGCCCGCGGCAGCCGCTTCGCGATCTTCCCAGGTTCGGCGCTGTTCAAGAAGTCGCCCACGTTCGTGATGGCCGCCGAACTCGTGGAGACGAGCCGGCTCTGGGCACGCGTCGCGGCGAAGTTCGATCCGCTTTGGGCCGAGCAGGTGGCCCCTGACCTGGTCAAGCGCAGCTACAGCGAACCGCACTGGTCCAAGAAGATGGGCGCGGTGATGGCCCACGAAAAGGTCACGCTGTACGGCGTGCCCATCATCCCGAGCCGGCGCATCAACTACGGCAAGGTGGATCCGGAGCTCTGCCGCGAGCTCTTCATCCGCCATGCCCTGGTTGAGGGCGACTGGCAGACCCACCACAAGTTCTTCCACCGCAACCGCGCGCTGCTCCACGAAGTCGAGGAGCTGGAGGCCCGGATGCGGCGCCGGGACATCCTGGTGGATGACGAGACGCTGTTCGAGTTCTACGACGCCCGGATCGGGGCGGAGGTCGTCTCGGAACGGCACTTCGACAAGTGGTGGAAGGACGCGCGGCAGCAGGATCCCACGCTGCTCGACTTCGACCAGTCCCTGCTGATCAGCGAGGACGCCGCGGCCCTGGACGACTCGGCCTACCCCAAGACCCTGCTGCACAAGGGCTTCGAGCTTCCGCTGAGCTACGAGTTCCATCCCGTGGCGCCCGGATCGCCGCCGAATCCTTCGGACGGGGTCACCGCCGAGGTCCCCGTGCTGTTCCTGAACCAGCTCGACGACGCCGCGTTCCGCTGGCTGATTCCCGGGCAGCGGGTGGAGCTAGTGACGGCGCTCATCAAATCGCTGCCCAAGCAGATCCGCAAGAACTTCGTTCCTGCCCCGGATGTGGCCCGCCAGGCCGTCGCGGCGCTGGAAGCGGACTTCGACCCCGCCACGGACGAGCTCGAACCGTCGCTGGAACTGGTGCTGCGGCGGATCCGCGGTCAGGTTATCCCTCCGGGGTCCTGGAACTGGGACGCCGTGCCCGCGCATTTGCGGGTCAGCTTCCGGGTGGTGGATTCCCGCGGCAAGTTGCTGGATGAGGGCAAAGACCTCACTGCGCTGCAGGAGCGGCTGGCCCCGGCCACCCGCCGGGCCATCGCGGAGTCCCTCGGTGCCACACCGGGCACCACGGCACCGGCCAAGGGGAAGTCCGGTGCGAAGGGGCAGGACACAGGGAATGGAAAAGACGCCCGGACCGCACGTGCCGGCACGTCGCCGTCGGCCGCCCTGGCGGTTGCCACAGCCGCGGCCCCGGGCGGGTTCACGGAAAAGTCCGGGCTCACGGACTGGAGCTTCGGAACCGTCCAGCGCCAGGTCCAGGGCAACGTTGGCGGGCACACCGTCACCGGCTACCCGGCCCTGGTGGATGAGGGAAAGTCCGTGGCGCTGCGGCTGTTCCAGACGCCGTCGGAACAGCAGGAAGCCATGCGTGGCGGCGTCATCAGGCTCCTGGCCCTGAAGGTGCCGCCGCCGGACCGCTACGTCCTGGAGCACCTGAACAACACCGAGAAGCTGACGTTCAGCCAGAACCCGCACGGTTCCGTGACGGCGCTGATCGCCGACTGTGCCCTGGCCGCCATCGACAAGCTCACCCCGGCCGCACTGCCGTGGGACGAGGCATCGTTCAAGGCGCTTTACGAGAACGTCCGGGCGGAGCTTATCGACACTGTCTTCACGGTCACCGCCGTCGTCGAACGCATCCTGGCCAGCACGCGCCGGATCGAAAAGCAGCTCAAGGGCACCACCAGCCTGGCCCTGATCAGCGCGCTCAACGACGTCAAGGTCCAGCTCGAGCAGCTGGTGTATCCGGGCTTCGTGGCACGCACGGGCTACGCCCAGCTCAGCCAGCTGCCCCGCTACCTCGCGGCGATCGAAAAACGCCTCGAGAAGCTGCCGGGCAACGTCCAGCGGGACGCCCAGCACATGGCCGCTGTCCAGGCCCTGGAGGACGACTACGACGACGCCGTCTCCGCGCTGCTGCCCGGGCGGCGGGCCGGTGCGGAGTTAACCCATGTGCGCTGGATGATCGAGGAACTGCGGGTGAGCCTCTTCGCCGTCGAACTCGGGACCGCGTATTCGGTGTCCGAGAAGCGCATCCGGGCGGCGCTGAACAAAGTACTGGCGCCGGCGTAGACCCATTGGTGAGTGCTACGCCGGCGCCAGGACTTGGCAGCCTGGAGTGGCTTGGGCGGCCGGGAGTGGCCGGCTTCTAGGAGGTGGGAACGTGCTCCGCGTGGCCGGCTGCGCGGAGGCCTTCGCGGAGCTTCTCCGCGTTGGCGTCCAGCCTGGCCGGATCCGGGTGGTGGTCCGCCGAGCCGAAGTCAAAGTCCGCCATCGAGTTGGAGGGCCACACGTGGACGTGCATGTGGTTGATTTCGTAGCCGGCCACGATCAGCCCTGCCCGGGCGGCGTCGAACACCTCCACCTGGACGGCGCCGATCTTGCGGGCAACTTCCATGACCCGGCTGAGCACCTCCGGCGAGGCGTCGGTCCAGCGGTCCACCTCCTCGGTGGGCACCACGAGGGCGTGGCCGTCAGCCAGCGGGCCCATGGTCAGGAACGCCACGACGTCGTCCTCCCGCCAGACAAAGCGGCCCGGGATGTCGCCATTGATGATTTTGGTGAAGAGAGTGCTCATGCGTCCGCCTTTTCTGCCGGGGACCCCAGGGTACTGACGTCCAGGACAAAACGGTACTTCACGTCGCCCGCCACCATGCGGTCGTAGGCTTCGTTGAGCTGGTCTGCCCCGACCACCTCGACGTCGGACACCACGCCGTGCTCGGCGCAGAAGTCCAGCATCTCCTGGGTCTCGGCGATGCCGCCGATCAGCGAACCCGCGTAGGCGATCCGGCGCCGGATCAGCGCCCCGGGATTGACGGGCGGCATTGGCGAGGCGGGCAGGCCCAGCTGGAATAGCGCGCCGTCCAGGCGCAGGGTGCGGAAGAAGGGGTTGAGGTCGTGCGGCGCGGCAACGGTGTCGATGATGACGTCGATGCTGCGGTTCGCGGCTTCCATGGCGGCCGGGTCGGTGGAGAGGATGACGTCGTGGGCGCCCAGCTCGCGGGCCGCGGCGAACTTGTTCTCCGACGTCGTGAAGACCTTGACCTCGGCGCCCATGGCCTTGGCGATCTTGACTGCCATATGGCCGAGGCCGCCCAGTCCGACGACGCCGACAACGTCGCCTTCCTCGACCTCGAAGTGGTTCAGGGGCGAATACGTAGTGATGCCTGCGCACAGCAGGGGCGCGACGGCGGCGGGGTCCAGGGTTTCCGGCACCCGCAGGACATAGTTGCGGTCCACCACGATGGACGTGGCGTACCCGCCCTGGGTGATGGCGCCGCCGTTGCGCGCATCCTTGGCCCCGTAAGTTCCCACCAGAGCCTTCTCGCAATACTGCTCGAGGCCGTCCAAGCAGCTGTCGCACTCGCGGCAGGAATCCACCATGCAGCCCACGCCCACGCGCTCACCGATCGTGAAGTCGTCGACGTCGGCACCCAGCCGGGAGACGCGGCCGACAATCTCGTGGCCCGGGATCAACGGGTACGTGTCGCCGCCCCATTCGCCCCGGGTGGCGTGTACGTCCGAGTGGCACAGTCCGCAGAATTCGATGGCGATCTCGACGTCGTCCGCCTTCGGTGCCCGGCGGGAGACGGTCAAGGGAACAAGTCCGCTATCCGGTGCGGTGGCACCGTACGCGGCGGCCAGGGTGGGGCCGGCGGTCTGCGCTGCGGTGCCCGCGGTGGTGCTCGCGGCGGTGCTCGCGTCGCTGTCCAGATCCGGCAGCGGCTTGGCAAGGGGCGGGGGTACAGGACGTCCAGGTGTCATACGTTGACGCTACCCCCGGTTCCAGCCGGTATTCCACTTTTGGTGCGGCTCGCCGCACTGCCGGCCCCGGCTGGGGCCGTGCCGCGGGCCTTGTTCTCCGTCGGCGGCGGCCGCACCGGGTGCAAGCTCAAGCGCTAGTGCTACCCCGACCGGCCACACCTACCGCTCCACCGCACCACCCCTCCCGGGAGCACCGCAATGCCCATCAGTCGCGGACCAGCAGGGCTCCCGTCGCCAGCCTCAGCTTCTGCGCCACGCCAAGTCACTCAAACGCAGCAAGGTCAAGGAGCCGGCTGCTGCCTAGGTGCCACGCATCCAGAAGCCGTCGGGGCGGAGACCAAGGTTACGAGCGGGAGCTGGGCTTGGACCTTCCGGCGTTGGTGCCATCAGTTGCTGTAGATCCTGCCGGCGTCCACAGTTCGTCGATCGAGCGATGGCGCTCCGGCGTCCGGCACTCGGGCCGACCGCACACCGGCCGCGGTGTTCCGGCCGGCCGGCAGGGCCTAATGCGAACTGGCGTGAGCTCCAACGGACGCTAGTTTGAAGCCTCGACGTCGCCGTACGGTTCCGGCCCGGTGACAACATCGTTGGAGGCGCCGTGGCACCACTCCGAAAACGATCCCGGGTACAGGGCAGCGGAAAAGCCGGCGATCTCAAGGGCGGCGATCTCGTGGGCCGCTGTGACGCCGGAACCGCAGTACACGGCGGTGGGAACGTCGGCCCTGTAGCCAAGCCGCTCGAAGCGCGCCCGCAGCTCCGCCGGGCCAAGGAAGCGCCCGTCGGTCTCCAGGTTGCCGGTGGTGGGTGCACTCACAGCGCCCGGAATGTGGCCCGCGCGGGGATCCACGGGTTCGATTTCCCCGCGGTACCTTTCGGCCGCCCGGGCATCCAACAGCAGCCCCTGCCGGCCCCAGGTGGCTGCTTGTCCGGCGTCGATCGCGGGCATGTGGCCCTCGGACAGGGTGACGTTCCCGGGCGCGGGCTGTTCGGGCCCCGCCGCCACGTCGAACCCTGCAGCACGCCAGGCGGCCAGGCCACCGTCGAGCAGGTGGACCTGGCGGAAGCCGGCGTTGCGCAGCATCCACCACAACCGGGCGGCGGCCATGTTGCCGCTGTCGTCGTACGCTACAACGGCGTCGCCGTCGTTGATGCCCCAGCGGCGCGCGGATTCCTGGAACTGCTCCAGCGACGGCAGCGGATGCCTTCCGCGCTGCGGTTCCGCCGGACCGGCGAGTTCGGTGGCGAGATCCACGAAGACCGCTCCAGGGATGTGTTCACGCAGGTAGTGGTCGTGCCCGTGGGGGTCACCGAGCGCCCAGCGAACGTCGAGGAGCACTGTGCGCTGGCCGGTGCCGACGGCGCCGTCCAGCCGGTCCTTGAGGGCAGCAGCATTGAGAAGGGTGTCCATCTCCCCACTCTATCTTCGCCGGTCCTGCCGCCCCCGGTAGGCTGTAGCGGTGAACACCGCGCACCAGCAGGACCGGGCCTGGGCCGACGACGCCGTCCGCCGGATCAATGCCGAGAACAACCGCTCCGCCGACACCCACCTGTATTCGGTGCCGCTCCCCGAATACTGGGGCGTGCAGCTGTACCTGAAGGACGAATCCACGCACCGCACGGGCAGCCTCAAGCACCGGCTGGCGCGTTCGCTGTTCCTTTTCGGCCTCGTCAACGGCTGGATCCGGGAAGGCACCACGATCGTTGAGGCTTCCAGCGGCAGCACCGCCGTCTCCGAGGCCTACTTTGCGCAGCTGCTCGGCCTGCCCTTCATCGCCGTGATGACCAGGACCACCAGCCGCGAGAAGATCGCCCTGATAGAACAGTTCGGCGGCTCGTGCCACCTGGTGAACCACGCCTCCGAGGTCTACCAGGCTGCCGCGGATCTGGCCAGCAGCACCGGCGGGCACTACATGGATCAGTTCACGTATGCAGAACGGGCCACGGACTGGCGCGGAAACAACAACATCGCCGAGTCGATCTTCGGCCAGCTATCGATGGAGGAACACCCGATCCCCCGCTGGGTGGTGGTCGGGGCCGGCACCGGCGGGACCAGCGCCACGATCGGCAGGTACCTGCGGTACCAGCGCTACGAGACCGGGCTCGCCGTCGTCGACCCGGAAAATTCCGCGTTCTATCCGGGCTGGCGGGACAGCCGGCCCGACGGCGGGATCCCCGCCGTCGGAACCGCGGCGGCATTGCCGTCACGCATCGAGGGCATCGGCCGTCCGCGGATGGAGCCGAGTTTTGTGCCGGCCGTCATCGACCACATGATCCAGGTTCCCGACGCCGCGTCTGTGGCGGCCATGCGGCACCTCAGGGAACATGCCGGATTGCACGCGGGCCCGTCCACCGGGACCAACCTCTGGGGCGTGTGGCAACTCATCGCGGCGATGATCGAAGAGGGCCGCAAGGGCAGTGTGGTGACCCTCATGTGCGACGGCGGGGACCGCTACGCCGGGAATTACTACAACTCGGAGTGGCTGGACGCCCACGGTCTGGATCCCGAGCCCCACGAGGCGGTCCTGAGCGAGTTCTTCCAGACCGGCGTCTGGCCGGCCTGACTGGTCTGATCAACCGGCCTGACTGGTCTGATCAGCAGGCCGGCCCCGGTGGGCCGCCTAGACCTCCACGGAATCGCCGCTGGAGAGGTGCCGGTACTCGGTGCCGTACTTGGCGCCGATCCGGGTCACATGCCCCTCCACCAGGCCGCGGCCCAGCTCGTTGAGGAGCGCATCGTGGATCGGGAAAGCCTGCGCGGCGCGGACGCCGATCACAAAGTCCACCACTTCCCCCACCTTGTTCCACGGGGCGTGGATGGGTACCAGCAGCGTCTTGACTTCGACGCCGTCCGGGATCGCAAAGGAGTCCCCCGGGTGGTAGACGTTGCCATCCACGAGGTAGCCGACGTTGGCAACGACGGGGATCTGCGGGTGGATGAGGGCGTGCTGGCCACCATATGTCCGGACCGCGAATCCCGCGGTTTCAAATTCCTCGCCCGCGGCGGCTGCATGGATGCGGCTCCCGGCGTCGGACGCCTTGCCCCGAAGGGTCGCGGCCACCGCTTCGGGGGCGTAAAGCTCAAGGGCAGTGTTCGACTGCAACGCCGCGGCGACGGCGTCGACGTCCACATGGTCCGCGTGCTCGTGGGTGATGAGCACGGTATGCGCTCCGGCCAGGGCCTCATCCGTCTCCGAAAAAGTGCCGGGGTCAAACACCAGCACCCGGCCGTCCTGCTCGAGGCGGACACAGGCGTGTGTGAATTTGGTCAGCTTCATCCGGCCAGCCTAGGCACCAGCCGCCACAGTGTCCACGGAACTCTGCTGGCAATCCTGCACGCTGGTAATCTTGGACATTGCCACCACACCGCAGCGAGTCCCACCCGCGAATCCTTGACGAAGCGAGTTCCACGATGTCCCAAGGCACCACCGCCGGCAGTAGCCGGACTCCGGCCTCGGCACCCGTGCAGGGCAAGGAACAGCGCGTCACTAAGCAGCGCCTCGCCGTCAGTGCCGCCCTGGACGACCTGGCGGACTTCGTCAGCACCCAGGAACTGCACCGCATCCTCCAGGAGCGCGGCACCGCGGTGTCCCTCGCCACGTCCTACCGGATCTTGCAGTCCCTCGCCGACGACGGGCTGGTGGATGTCCTGCGCAACGCCGACGGCGAGGCGGTCTACCGGCGCTGCGCCGTCACCGGGCACCACCATCACCTGCTGTGCCGCAACTGCGGCAAGGCCGTGGAAGTTGAAGCCCCGGCAGTGGAGGCCTGGGCCGCGCGGATCGCGCAAGAGCACGGTTTCACCGCGGTGGAGCACACCGTGGAAATCTTCGGGCTGTGCCCCGAATGCACAGCCAATCGGTCCGGCCAATAGCGCAGGCTCAGGCCGCCGCAACCGCGTTCTGCACGACCCGCCCGTTGAGGCCCCGCCTGGCCCGGGCACTGCCGATCATCCGGCAGGCCACGTAGATCAGGAAGGACAGCGTGGTCACATAGGGGCTGATCGGCAGCCGGCCGCCGAGAGCCAGGAGGATGCCGCCGACGGTCGCCGTCATCGCGAAGACGATGCTCAGCATGACCACCAGCCGGGGCGAGGACGTGACGCGCATGGCGGCCGCCGCTGGCGTGATCAGCAGGGCCAGCACCAGCAGGGCGCCCACGATCTGGATGGACAGCGCCACGCTGATGCCCAGTAGCACCATGAAACCAAGTGCCAGGGCCCGCACCGGCACGCCTCGGGCAATGGCGACGTCGGGGTCAACACTGGCGAAGGTGAGCGGCCGCCAGATAGCAACCAGCGCCAGCATCACCACGACGGCGGCGAACGCCAGAACCTGCAGCTGGACCGTTCCCACCGACACGATTTGTCCGGTGAGCAGGCCGAACTTGTTGGCCGCCCGGCCCTCGTACAGGGACAGGAAGAGAATGCCCAGGCCCAGCCCGAAGGGCATGATGACGCCGATGATCGAGTTCTTGTCCCTGGCGCGGACGCCCATCACGCCCAGCACCACGGCTGCCAGGACCGATCCCGCCAGCGAGCCGAGGATGATGTCCGCGCCGATCAGCAGCGCGAATGCCGCTCCGGCGAAGGAGAGTTCCGAGATTCCGTGGACCGCGAACGCCAGGTCGCGTTTCATCACGAAGGTGCCCATGAGCCCGCCCAGCAGGCCGAGGACGGCGCCGGCCCAGATGGAGTTCTGCACCAGGACCAGCAGCTCGCCATAATTTTCGAAGTTGAAGATTGAATGCAGCAGGTTGCCCAGATCCACTCAGCCCACCTCTCCCGCGACAGAATGTGCGTCCTCGTGGTGGTGCGTCGCGGCATCCGGCAGCCCCACGACGATCAGGCGGCCGTTGGCCTGGATGACTTCAACATGGCTGTCGTACAAATCGGAGAGCACCTCGGTGGTCATGACCTCCGCGGGTGTGCCCACCCGGAACCGGCCTCCGGCCAGGTACAGGACCCTGTCCACGTAGTCCATGATCGGGTTGATCTCGTGGGTCACGAACACCACGGCACTGTCAGCCTCGCGGCATTGCTTGTTGATCAGGGCGCTGACGCCCTGCTGGTGCTGAAGGTCGAGGGAGAGCAGCGGCTCGTCGCACAGCAGCACTTTCGGATCCGTGGCCAGAGCCTGGGCCACGCGCAGGCGCTGCTGCTCACCGCCGGAGAGCTGCCCCACCGGCACCTTGGCGTAGTCGGTGGCGCCCACGAGGTCCAGGAGCTCATCGACCTTCCGGTTCACTTTTGCGTTGCCCAGTCGGATGCCCCAGCGGTGGCCGTCGACGCCGAGGGCCACGAGGTCGCGGGCGCGCAGGGGCGTGTCCGGGTCGAATGATTTCTGCTGGGGCACGTAGCCGATCCGGCGGCTTCCCCGCTCTACGGGGTGGCCGTCCAGCACGGCGGTGCCCGTGCTCAGTTCCTGCAGGCCGAGCAGGACCTTCAGGAAGGTGGTCTTCCCGCTGCCGTTGGGACCGAGCACGGCAAAGAATTCACCTGGGTTGATGTCCAGGTCCAGGCCCTCCCACAGAGTCCGTCGGCCGAACGCCAGGGAGGCGCCGCGGAGGCTCACTACCGGTGTCAAAAGGGGGTTCCTCGATTTTCCGCGGAGACGGCTGCTCCGGCTGTTGCGATCATCCTAGGGCCTTGCTGATGCTCTCCACGTTCGCGGTCATCCACTGCAGGTAGGACTGGCCGTCCGGGAGGGTTTCGCTGAAGTTGACTACCGGGACGCCGGCGGTCTGGGCGGCCTTTTGTAGCGCCAGCGTCTGCGGTCCCTCGGTCTGGGTATTGTAAGCCAGCAGCCGTACTCCCCGGGATGCCACGAGATCAACGGCGGCCTTGAGCACGGCGGGCGGGACGTCGGCGTCTTCCTCGATCGCGGCCGTGTACTCCGCCGGGGTCTCGTTCTCCAGGCCGGCGTCCTCGAGCAGGTACAGCGGTACCGGCTCGGTGACAGCCACGGGCACGTGGCCTGCCGAGGACTTGATGGCGGCGACCTTGGTTTCCAGGCCGCTGAGCGAGGCCTTGAAGGCCGCCGCGTTGGTCCGGAACGTTTGTGCCGAGCCCGGTTCCAGGGTGCCCAGCTTGTCGGCGACGGCGTCAGCAAGGCGGGACATGGCCGGCAGGCTGTACCAGACGTGTTCGTTCAGCCCGGTGTGCTCGTGGGTGTGGCCGGCGGAGTCGGGGCTCGCCGCTGCCGGGCTTTCGGTGGCCAGGCCGGAAACGTCCACGGCGTTGATGATGCTGCTGCTCTCCAGCCCGGTGTCGGCTGCCAGCGTGTCGATGAAGGCGTCGTATCCCCCGCCGTTCTCCACCACGAGCTCGGCCTTGGAGACGGCCAGCTTGTCCTGCGTGGTGGCCTCGTAGGAGTGCGGGTCCTGGCTGCTGCGGTTGATGATCGAGCTGACCCGGACCTTGTCGCCGCCGATGCTGGAGACGATGTCGCCGTAGACGCTGGTGGCGGCGACGACGTCGACCACGCCGTCACCGGCGGTCCCCCGTGAGCTGCCCGCCGTCGGAGTGCACGCGGTGAGCAGGAGGCCTAAGCCGGCAAGGCCGGCCAGCATGGCTCGGGCAGCGGGACGACGCACGGGAAACCTCGGATCTGTTATTGAGAATCAGGAGCAATAGCAACAGCCCGAGTGTATCCCTAAATAGGAATCATTCCTATTTAGGGATACCCGGCATGCCGTCCGTCCGCTGCAGTCCGTGGGCTGTCCCTTACTGGTCTTGGCCCAGCCTGCGGTAGCCGGTGGCCTGCGTCGCGTCCCGGATTTCGCCAACGAGTTGCTCGATCACGTCTTCCAGGAACAGCACCCCCTGGGTCAGCCCGTCAGGGCCGATCACGCGGGCCAGGTGCGAGCCCGTGCGCTGCATGACAGACATGGCCTTCTCGATTTCATCGACCATGGCCAGGTTGGCCAGCGACCTGATGCGGCTTTCCGCGATCGGCTGGTGGTAACCGGCGTCCGGGATGGACAGCACGTCCTTGATGTGGAGGTAGCCGGACAGCATGCCGTCGTCATCGAGCATCGGGAAGCGCGAGAACCCGGTCCGGCTCACGGCCTTTTCGAATTCCGCCGGCGTGGTGGCCGCCTTGAGCATGACGAGCTTTCCCAACGGAACCATCACGTGGGAGGCCGTGTGTTCGGAGAACTCCAGCGCTCCGGTGATGAGTCCGGCGTCGTCGTCCACGAGCCCATGGCGGGTGGATTCCTGCACGATCGACTGCACTTCTTCGAGCGTGAAGGAGGACGTGACCTCATTCTGTGGCTCAATCCGCATCAGCTTCAGGATGTGGTTTGCGGACCAGTTAAGCGCCGTAATGACGGGCTTGACCAGCCGCGCGATGAACATCAGCGGCGGCGCCAGCAACAGCGCCGCCTTGTCCGCGACCGACACGGAAATGTTCTTGGGCACCATTTCGCCGAAGGTGACGTGCAGGAACGTGACCACCAGCAATGCGACGGCGAAGGCCACGATATCCGCAGCCCCCACGGGGACGCCTGCCGCTTCCAGCGGCACGGCCAGGAGGTGGTGGATCGCGGGCTCGGCCACCTGCAGGATCAGCAGCGAGCAGACCGTGATGCCCAGCTGGGCGCACGCGAGCATGAGGGACACGTTTTCCATGGCCCGCAGCGTGGTCTGTGCGCGCTTGGAACCGGCCTCGGCCAGCGGCTCAATCTGGCTCCGGCGGGCGGACATGATGGCGAATTCTGCTGCCACGAAGAAGGCGTTGCCCACCAGGAGGAAGGCAAGCCATAGGATTCCTGCCCAGTCGCTCATGCGGCACCTGCCTGGCTGGCGGGCTGGCCGTCGCCGGGTACCCGGGTGGGCCGGAAACAGATCCGGTCGATCCGGCGGCCGTCCATGCGGGTCACGCTCAGTGTCCCGCCGACGACGTCGACAGTGTCGCCGACTGCCGCGATCCGGCCGAGCTGGCTCATGACGTAGCCTCCCACCGTTTCGTAGGCAGCTTCGTCGGGCACGGTCAGGCCCGGGATCTGTTCGGAGAGTTCATCGGGCCGGAGCAGGCCGGGGAAGTACCAGTCCCCCGAGGCGCTCTGGAGCAGGCCGGGGCGGACCTTGTCATGCTCATCGGCCACTTCCCCTACGATTTCCTCCACGAGGTCTTCCAGGGTGGTGATGCCGGCCGTACCGCCGTACTCGTCAAGGACGACGGCAAGTTGCAGGTTGCCCTCGCGCAGTTCGGCGAGGAGGGCGTCCAGGTGGATGGTTTCGGGGACCTGGAGCACATCGGTCATGATGGCTCCGGCCTGCAGCTTGGCGCGGCGGTCCGAGGGCACGGCAATGGCCTTCTTGATATGGACCACGCCACGGATGTCATCGGACGACTCGCCGATCACCGGGAAACGGGAGTACCCGGTGCGCTTGGCGGCCTCGACGATGTCCGAGACCGGCTGGTCGGCGTCGATGGTTTCCACGCGGATGCGGGGAGTCATGACGTCCGCGGCGGTCCGCCCGGAGAACTTTAGGGTCCGGGCGATGAAGTTGGCCGTTCCGGCGTCTAGGGTGCCCATGGCCGCGGAGCGGCGCACGAGCGAGGCCAGTTCGGCCGGCGTGCGGGCGCCGGAGATTTCCTCCTTGGCCTCCAGGCCGAAGACGTTGAGGACCTTGTTGGAGAAACCGTTGAGCACCACGATTGCGGGCTTGAAGATGGCGGTGAACACCAGCTGCGGCCGGGCGACGGCCTTGCCGATCGGGAAGGACAGCGCGATCGCCATGTTCTTGGGCACCAGCTCACCGATCAGCATGGAAAGCAAGGTGGCCACCGCCATCGCGAGCACCAGGGACAGCGAGGCAGCCGCCGCGGGCGGGACTCCGAGCGCGGTGAGGGGACCCTCGAGCAGCTTGCCGACGGACGGTTCCATGACGTAACCGGTAAGCAGCGTGGTCATGGTGATGCCGAGCTGGCAGCTCGAAAGCTGGGTGGAGAGCGACTTGAGACATTTGAGCAGCGGCTCGGCGGCGGTGTCGCCGGTGTCAACGGCGCGCTGTACCGTGGCCTGGTCCAAGGCGACCAGGGAAAATTCCACGGCGACAAAGAACCCGGTGCCGAGGATGAGCAGCAGGCCTGCTGCGAGGAGTAGCCATTCCATCTCAGCGGCCTGCTTCCGCGGCAGCCGCAACAGCCGCGCACGGCAAGGGCCGCTGCAGGGACCGTAAATGCTGGAAGGGTCTGCCCGGCGGAGGATGGTCGGCGGCGGCCGACCCTGTTTCCTGGAAGGCTCCGGTGTGGCGCGTGGCCGGAGAGTGATGGGCGCGTGAACGGGGTTTGCCGGCTCTTCGGGTGGACTGCGCGGGAACGGTTTCCGTTCTCCGCTGACAGCCCCCAGGCCGGCACCTAGATTTACTGTCCATAAGAATTTCAGTCTACAGGAGCGGCTGCCGCCAGCCCCCGACCTGCCGCTTCACTGCCTGCCGGCTTCACCGGCTGCGCCGAACTCACCAGCTCTGCGGGACGGGCCGGCCTTCCTCGTACCCGGCCGCGGACTGGATGCCGGCCACGGCACGTTCGCGGAAAGCAGCGAGATCGGCAGCGCCGGCGTAGCTCATGGAACTGCGAAGACCGGCGGTGATCATGTCCAGCAGGTCCTCGACGCCGGGCCGCGCCGCGTCCACGTACATGCGGGACGTGGAGATGCCTTCCTCGAACAAGGCCTTGCGGTCCTTTTCAAACGCGCCCTCGCGCTGGTTGCGGTTTTGCACCGCGCGGGCGGACGCCATGCCGAAGCTCTCCTTGTACTGCCGGCCGGCCGCGTCGAGCTGCAGGTCCCCGGGGCTTTCGTGCGTGCCGGCGAACCAGGAGCCGATCATGACCTGGCTGGCCCCGGCGGCCAGCGCCAGGGCGACGTCGCGCGGGTAGCGCACCCCGCCGTCCGCCCACACCCGGCCGCCGGCTTCCCGCGCCGCGGCGGAACATTCCAGGACGGCGCTGAACTGCGGGCGGCCCACGGCCGTCATCATGCGTGTGGTGCACATGGCGCCCGGGCCCACGCCGACCTTGACGATGTCCGCCCCGGCCTCGATCAGCTCCCGCGTTGCCTCGCCGGTGACGACGTTGCCGGCCACCACCGGCACGCCGGGGTTGAGTCCCTTCACGGCGGCCAGCGCGTCGAACATTTTCTGCTGGTGCCCGTGCGCGGTATCCAGGACCAGCACATTCACGCCGGCAGCCAGCAACTCGGCGGCCCGCCCGGCCACGTCACCGTTAATTCCGACGGCGGCAGCCACCTTGAGCTTGCCGTCGTCGTCCAGGGACGGGCGGTAGAGCGTGGAGCGCAGCGCGCCCTTGCGGGTCAGCACCCCGGCGAGGACGCCGTCCTGCTGCACCGGTGCGTAGTCTGTTCCGGCAGCGTCCATCGCCTCAAAGGCACGGCGGAGGGCCTGGGCAGCATCCGCAGGGTCCGCGGCCGGTCCGGCGCCAAACAATCCGCCATCAAGGAATCCGGCGTCCAGCACCAGCGGCTGGTGGCGGAGCACGGAGGCCAGCGACGCGAAACGGTCCTGACCCTCGCAGTCCGCGGCCCGGACAACACCGGCGACGGCACCGGCCTCATCCACCACCACAACGGCCCCGTGCGGCCGCTTGCCCATCAGGTGGAGGGCATCAATCACGGTGTCCGACGGCGCGAGCGTCACGGGCGTCTCGAGAACCGGGTGGCGGCCCTTGATCCAGGCCGTAACGTCCCGGATGACGTCGAGCGGGACGTCCTGCGGCAGGACTCCCAGACCGCCGCGGCGGGCCATGGTCTCGGCCATCCGCTTCCCCGTCACCGCCGTCATATTCGCCGCCACCAACGGAATCGCCGAGCCGGTCCCGTCATCGGCCGCGAGATCGACGTCCAGGCGGGAGATGACATCCGACCGTGACGGCACCAGGAAGAGGTCCGAGTAAGTCAGATCGGTGGTGGGCTCATTCAGGAAACGCACGGCTGCTCCTTTGCTTGCACCCGCAGCTGGCGCCCTCGGCGCCAAACGGGTTTCTTCTTTGATTCTAGGGCGGTTCCCGTCGGGGCCGGCACCGCGTCCGGTACTCTGAAAGTCACTGCGTGAAGCACCGGGTGAAGCACCACCTCCGGGCCGATTCTGCCGCACTTCTTCTCTGTATTTCAGTAGCTGCGGGGGCGGATCATGATTTGGGTCACGCTTATTGGCGGTTTGGCCAGAATCCTCACTAGACTGGCAGAGGTCTGGGTTCACTGGACGCAGAGACTGGCTCAATCGTTGTGCCGAGGCACCGTGGAAGCCAGAGGGAATCAAACTCATGGAAGAGGCGTATTTCAAGTGCCAGAGCAGCCTAGCCACCGTCTACCAGAGGAATTTGGCGGAAACGAGTGGCTCGTTGACGAACTGTACGAGCGTTACCAGCAGGACAAGAACACGGTCGACGCCAAGTGGTGGCCGCTGTTTGAATCTTTTGCAGCTAGTGACGCCTCTTCCGTCAACGGAACGTCCGGCACCGCGACAGCTGTGCATCCTGCCACCCGTGAACTTCCCGTCGTAGCGCCTGCCGCTTCACCGGCGCCGGCCGCGCCGGCCGCGCCTGCTGCCCCCGCAACTCCCGCCGCCACGGCTGCGCCGGCACCTGCAGCCAAGAGAACCCCGGCCACCGTAGCCCGGGATGGCGCTAAGACCACGGACGCCCCCGGAACAGCGCCGATCCCGGCGCAGCTGCCCAAGAACCTCAAGGCTCCGACGGCGCCCGAAGAGGACGTCGTCTCGGTCCTGCGCGGCCCGGCCAAGGCCATCGCGTCGAACATGGTCACCAGCCTGGAAGTGCCGACCGCCACGAGCGTCCGCGCCATCCCGGCGAAGCTGCTGATCGACAACCGCGTGGTCATCAACTCCAACCTGGCCCGCGCCCGCGGCGGCAAGGTCTCCTTCACGCACCTGATCGGCTACGCCGTCATCCGCGCCCTGTCCCAGTTCCCGTCGATGAACGTCTACTACGACGAGATCGACGGCAAGCCGGTGGCTGTCCAGCCGGCGCACGTGAACTTCGGCATCGCGATCGACATGCCCAAGCCTGACGGCACCCGCCTGCTCATGGTCCCGAACATCAAGAAGGCGGAGACCCTCAACTTCTCCGAGTTCTGGCACACCTACGAGGACCTGATCAAGCGCGCCCGTGCCGGCAAGCTGACTGCGGACGACCACTCCGGCACCACCGTGTCCCTGACCAACCCCGGCGGCATCGGCACCGTTCACTCGGTGCCCCGCCTGTCCAAGGGCCAGGCAGCCATCATCGGCGTCGGCGCACTGGACTACCCGGCCGAGTTCCAGGGTGCCAGCGAGAAGATCATCGCCCAGAACGCGATCAGCAAGGTCCTGACGCTGACCTCCACGTATGACCACCGCGTCATCCAGGGTGCCGGCAGCGGCGAGTTCCTCAAGCTCGTACACCAGCTTCTGCTCGGTGCACAGAACTTCTACGACGAGATCTTCGAATCCCTGCGCATCCCCTACGAGCCCGTGCGCTGGAGCCCGGACCTGCAGGTGGACCCGGCCGACGAGATCAACAAGGTCGCCCGGATCCAGCAGCTGATTCACGCCTACCGCGTGCGCGGCCACCTCATGGCGGACACCGATCCGCTGGAGTACGTCCAGCGCAAGCACCCGGACCTCGACGTTCTGACCTACGGCCTGACCTTGTGGGACCTGGACCGCGAGTGGCCCACGGGCGGCTTCGGCGGCAAGCCGATGCTCAAGTTCCGCGACATCCTCGGCGTCCTCCGCGACGCCTACTGCCGCACCGCCGGCATCGAATACATGCACATCCAGGACCCTGCCGAGCGCAAGTGGTTCCAGGACCAGCTGGAGCACGCCTATTCGAAGCCGAGCCGCGACGAACAGCTGCGCATCGTCTCCAAGCTCAACGCCGCCGAGGCCTTTGAGACGTTCCTGCAGACCAAGTTCGTCGGCCAGAAGCGCTTCTCACTCGAAGGCGGCGAGTCCCTGATTCCGCTGCTGGACGCGATCATCTCCGACGCCGCCGACGACGAACTCGACGAAGTCGCGATCGGCATGGCCCACCGCGGCCGGCTCAACGTGCTGACCAACATCGCGGGCAAGACCTACGCCCAGGTCTTCCGCGAATTCGAAGGCACTCAGGACCCGCGCTCCGTGCAGGGCTCCGGCGACGTCAAGTACCACCTCGGCACCGAGGGCACCTTCACCTCGGACAACGGCAAGGAGACCAAGGTCTACCTCGCCGCGAACCCGTCGCACCTCGAGGCCGTGGACCCCGTCCTCGAGGGCATCGTCCGCGCCAAGCAGGACCGCTTGGACCAGGGCGAGGCGTTCCCCGTGCTGCCGATCATGGTGCACGGCGACGCCGCTTTCGCAGGCCAGGGTGTTGTCGCGGAAACGCTCAACCTCTCCCAGCTGCGCGGCTACCGCACCGGCGGCACCATCCACATCGTGGTCAACAACCAGGTCGGCTTCACCACCGCCCCGTCGTCCTCGCGTTCCTCCACTTACTCCACGGACGTCGCCAAGATGATCCAGGCGCCGGTGTTCCACGTGAACGGCGACGACCCTGAGGCCGTGGTCCGCATCGGGCAGCTTGCCTACGAGTTCCGTCAGCGTTTCCACAAGGACGTTGTCATCGACATGGTGTGCTACCGCCGCCGCGGCCACAATGAGGGTGACGACCCCTCGATGACCCAGCCGCTGATGTACAACCTGATCGAAGCCAAGCGCTCGGTCCGCAAGCTGTACACCGAGTCGCTGATCGGCCGCGGTGACATCACCGAGGAAGAGGCCGAGCAGCTGCTGCGCGACTACCAGGAACGCCTGGAGCGCGTCTTCGCCGAAACCCATGCGGCCCAGACGTCCCCGATCCCGATCATCACGGCTGATTCCGCCGCGGTGTCCGATCTCGAACGCCCCATGGCCCAGCAGTCCGATTCCGGCGTCAGCGCCCCGGTCTCCACCGCGATCTCCGCGGAGACCCTGGCCCGCATCGGCAAGGCGCACACCGATATCCCGGAGGGCTTCACCGTCCACGCCAAGCTCAAGCAGCTGCTCGAGAAGCGTGAAGCGATGTCCCGTGAAGGCGGCATCGACTGGGGCTTCGGTGAACTTGCCGCGTTCGGCTCGCTCATCATGGAAGGCGTCCCCGTCCGGCTGGCAGGCCAGGACTCGCGCCGCGGCACCTTCGTGCAGCGGCACGCCGTCTTCCACGACCGTGCCAACGGCGACGAATGGCTGCCGCTGGCCCACCTGTCGGACAACCAGGCAAAGCTGTGGATCTACGACTCCCTGCTCTCCGAATACGCCGCCATGGGCTTCGAATACGGGTACTCCGTGGAGCGCCCGGATGCCCTGGTGCTCTGGGAGGCGCAGTTCGGTGACTTTGTCAACGGCGCGCAGACCATCATCGATGAGTTCATCTCCTCCGCCGAGCAGAAATGGGGCCAGCGGTCCTCGCTGGTTCTCATGCTGCCGCACGGCTACGAGGGCCAGGGGCCGGACCACTCGTCCGCCCGCATCGAGCGGTTCCTGCTGATGTGCGCTGAAGAGAACATGATCGTGGCCAACCCCACGACGTCGGCCTCGCACTTCCACCTGCTGCGCCGCCAGGCCTACAGCAGGCCGCGCAAGCCGCTCATCATCTTCACGCCGAAGCAGCTGCTCCGCCTGAAGGCCGCGGCGTCCTCCGTGGAGGACTTCACCACCGGCTCGTTCCGCCCGGTCATTCCGGAGCACGCCCCGCTGCAGGCCGACGCCGTCGAACGCGTGCTGCTGGTCTCCGGACGCCTGTACTACGATCTGCTGTCCACCCGGCAGAAGACCGAGAACCAGACCACGGCGATCGTTCGCGTCGAGCAGCTCTACCCGCTGCCTGCCGCCGAAATCGCCGCGGAACTGGCCAAGTACCCGAACGCCGAAGTGGTCTGGGCGCAGGACGAACCAGCCAACCAGGGTCCGTGGCCGTTCATCGGCCTGAACCTGCCCGAGGCCCTGGACCGCCGGGTCCGCCTCATCTCCCGCCCCGCCTCGGCCTCCACCGCGGCAGGATCGATGAAGCGTCACGCGGCAGAACAGGACAGCTTGCTCAAGCAGGCATTTGCACGTAAGTAGCGCCATTGCTGCCCGGCCGGAGACTGAAACACAACACTCCGGCCGGGCAGTTCTGTTTAATGGACTGTTAGTGGTCAGCTTGATGGACAGCGTTGAAGTGAAGAGGTAGTCGTGGAAGATCGGAAGCTGCGGATTGCAGCCGTTGGGGACGAGCTGTTGGCCGGGCTCGGTGATCCGCGTGCCTTGGGCTGGTGGGGCCGGGTCCTGGCCCGCACGCCGCAGGACAGCGTCGCACTGGAGTGCTACTCCCTGCCATGCCCGGAAGAAGGCACGGAGGGAATTGCCGCGCGCTGGCTCGAGGAGGCGGGCCGCCGCTTCGGCAACCATCACGACAACCGCCTGGTGATCGGCTTGTCCGGCCGCGACATTGAGTTCGGCCTGTCCACGGCCCGCAGCCGCCTGAACCTCGCCAACATCCTGGACTCCGCCTCGCAGAACAAGATCGAGGTCTTCGTCGTGGGCCCGCCGCCCACGCTCGACCCCGCCCAGAACCGCAGGCTCGGCGAACTCAACACCGCCTTCGCCGACGTCACGACGCGCCGGAAGCACCTCTACGTCGACACCTTCTCGCCGCTGCTGAACCACGAGCAATGGCGCCAGGACCTCGCGGCCAACGGCGGCACGCCCGGCCAGGCCGGTTATGGCCTGATGGCGTGGCTCGTGCTGCACCGCGGCTGGTTCCAGTGGCTCGGCCTGGAAGCGCCGGAATAGCCGGCCACCAGGCACGGCCGTACCGATCCGCCCTCCTCCCCGGATTTCGCGATATATCTTGACCCGGCAGCGGGCGCGATATATCGTGACTTCATAGTCGCGATATATCTTTAGCTGCCCAGCACCTATCGCCTTTCCGGAGGAACCATGTCAGAGAACACGTGGACCGTGACCGGTCCGCAGACCATCGACGTCGACGGCGTCCGCTCCCTCAAGCTCGGCATTGTCCGCGGCCGCTTCGACATCGTCACCCATGACGAGGACGTCGCCAGGATCGAAGTCTCCGAAATCGACGGCGACCCGCTGTCAGTTTCCGTCGTCAACGGCCGCCTGGAAGTCCGCCACCAACTGCACGGTCCGCAGGGCTGGTTCAAGAACCTGATGAGCACCGTTAACAACGGCAGCAGCAACTCCGTGGTCATCAGCATCGCCCTGCCCGCCGGCGTCGAGGTTGAAGCCGGGACGGTGAGCGGCGACGGCATGGTTTCCGGGATCAGCGGCCACGCCCGGCTCAACACCGTCTCGGGCTCCGTGCTGGCCGACGGCACCTCCGGTGAACTGTCCGTCAACACGGTCAGCGGCGAAGTCATTGCCCGCAACCACCGCGGCGTCCTGACCGCCAAGAGTGTCTCCGGCGAGGTGACGGCCTCGGGGGAATTCAGCCACATCCGCGCGAACACCGTCAGCGGCGACCTGAACTTCGATCTGCACGGCTTCACCCAAGATTTTGGCGCCAATTCAGTCTCGGGCGACGTCACCATCCGCGTTCCGCACGACATCGGCGTGGACATCGTCGCCAAATCCGCCAGCGGGGCGGTGGTCATCGATGACACGAGGTACGCCCAGACCAGCGGCACGGTGCAGACCATCGCGGGACCGGACGCCAAACTGATGCTGGTCCGGACCAACTCGGTTTCGGGAAAAACGTCGGTCTTCCACGGCCAGCCCACCGCGGACACCGAAACGGCCCTCTGATGCCCCCCGTCTTCGCCCACGGCGCGCTGCGGCTGTACCTGCTCGCCCTGCTCGAATCAGGCCCCAAGCACGGCTACGAACTCATCAAGGCGCTCAGCGAGCGTTTCGGCGGCACCTACTCCCCCAGCGCCGGAACCATCTACCCGCGCCTGGGCAAGCTCGAAGAAGAAGGGCTCGTCGCCACCCACACGGAGGGCCGCCGCACCAACTACAGCATCACCCCGGCGGGACTCACGGAGCTGAACAGCCGCCGGGACGAACTCGCCGGCGTCGAAAACGACATTTCGGCCTCGGTGCGGCGGCTGGCCGACAACCTGCGCCAGGACATCCGCGTCAACATGCGCGGCCTCCGGGCCGATCTCGCGGCAACGGCGGAGGCGGCGCGGACCTCGGCCCGGGCGGCGGGCTCGGCCGGCGGCGCGGGGAGCCCGCGGTTCTCCCCGGAGGGCGAGCGGCGCCTGAAGGAGGCGGAAATGCTGGTGCAGGCCTTCCGCGACGACATGCGGGTGGAACTGCGGCGCCACGCCGGGAGCCATCCCGTCACCACCGTCACGCTCGAAACGGTCAAGACCGTGCTGGACCAGGCCCGGATCTCAATCCGCAATTCGCTGGAGGACTGACCCCCACGCGCAACCAACCACGCCTCGTAGCGGCGGGCCCCCGGTTCGCGGCGGGTGCCGCGATGTGGGAGACTTGAGGGCAGCTCTTTTGAGTACCAAGATTAAGGAGGCCAGCTATGAGCAAACGTGCACGTAAACGTCGTGACCGTAAGCGTGGCGGCGCGAACCACGGTAAGCGCCCCAACGCCTAAGCAAAAGCTTGGAATGACAGCTTTAAACGAATGACCCCGGAATCCTTATGGCTTCCGGGGTCATTCGTTTATCCAGGTAGGGAGCCGGGCTCAGGCTTCCACAGGCCGGATCGAGTGAATCCGGTCCAGGATGGCGTTCTTGAGGTTTTCCGGAGCTGCTTCGGTGCACGAACGCTTGACCATCACGCGGATGACACATTCGAGGTCGTACTGCTCCAGGCACTCCGGGCAGCTGTCCAGGTGGTCCTTGATCTCTGCGATGTCCTCACGTGTGAGCGCACCATCCAGATATTCATAGATACGTTGCATCCGGGCATCGTCGCAATCGCCCAGTCCCTGGCAGTCGCTCATTTCCTGTTCTCCTGTTTGTTGCTGTCGGCCGCGGCGCTTGACTCGCTTGCGCCCTTGAATCCCCGTTCGGCGGCATAGTCCGCAAGCATGTCCCGCAGCATCTTCCGGCCGCGATGCAGCCGGGACATGACGGTCCCGATGGGGGTGTTCATGATGTCTGAAATTTCCTTGTACGCGAAGCCCTCGACGTCGGCGAAGTACACGGCCAGCCGGAACTCCTCCGGAATCGACTGGAGGGCGCGCTTCACATCGGAATCGGGCAGGTGGTCGAGGGCCTCGGCCTCCGCCGAACGCAACCCCGAGGACGTATGCGACTCGGCGCGGGCGAGTTGCCAGTCCTCGATGGTGTCCGAGTTCGACTGCAGCGGCTCGCGCTGACGCTTCCGGTACAGGTTGATGTACGTGTTGGTGAGGATGCGGTACAGCCAGGCCTTCAGATTGGTTCCGGGCTTGTACTGGTGGAACGCGGAAAACGCCTTCGTGTACGCCTCCTGGACCAGGTCCTCGGCGTCGGAGGGATTCCGGGCCATCCTCATGGCCGCCGAATACAGCTGGTCCACGTACTGCATGGCGTCGCGTTCAAAGCGCACCCGGCGTTCTTCCGCGGACTCCGTGGCAACATCCAGAGGCTTTCCGTCGACCTCAGTTTCCAGCGCGGCGGGTCCGTCAGCGGGCGCCGGCACAGCGTGGCCGTCTGAAGAATTCTGCACAGCCAAATTCTGCACAGGGGGCCGCTCTGGTGCACCGGACGTGCCGGCATCAGGCGTCTTGGTGGGCGTGGCGTCGTTTCCGGCAACCTCGTGCATGGCCGCTACGGCCGGGTCCATGGTGCTCATTGCGTTCAAGTCTACTGTCACCTTCCGCCGGGCACCCGGAACTGCCGGAAGCGCGAGGGTCCATGATTCACCGGCTTCCGGTTCCGCCCTGTCCAACACCCTCGTCAAATCTCCGCCTTCCTAAGCTGTGTCCGTTCGCCTGTACTTATCCAGCCGTGTTTATCCAGCCGTGCCTGTCCGGCCGTGCCCATTAGCCGCGCTGCACCGGTGCTCCAACAAGGAGTACGGTTCAGACGCGGCAACACTGTGACACGGCTGGGAAACCGCTGGGATCTGTCTTTCACAACCACGTCCTGCGGGCAAATATTCCGCAAAAGTGCAAGACTAGAACCGGTTCTCCCGCAGTGAAGCCGCGGTTCGTCCATCCAGGAGGAAATTCATGTCGTTTGTCCGCTTTCTCGCCCGGCCCATGCTCGCCTCCAGTTTCGTCCTCGCCGGCATGGACAAGCTCAAGAACGCGGATGACACTGCGGCACAGCTGTCCCCGCTGCTGCGGCGCACGGCCGACGCGCTCCCGTTCCAGCCCAACGAAAAAGTCGTGGCACGCGTGATCGGCGGCACCCAGATCGGTGCCGGCGTCTGCTTCGCCCTCGGCAAGTCCGCCCGGCTGGCAGCCACCCTGCTGGCCGTCATTTCGGTCCTGAACGGTTATGTGGAATGGCGCAGCGCGGACATCTCCTCGAAGGAAGCCCGCGACGCCCGCCGCAAGCAGCTTCTGAAAAACGTCACCCTCACCGGCGGCGTGCTCCTGGCCGCTGTTGATACCGCCGGCAAGCCCAGCCTGGCCTGGCGCGCAGGCCACCTGGCCGCGGATGCCAAGAAGAGCGCCAGCCACCTTGCCGCCGATGCCCGGAAGACCACCAACAAGCAGCTGAAAAAGGCCGACAAAGTTGTCCGCAAGGCCGTAGACCACACAGCCGGAGCCTAAGACGGTAATGACTGGCACCACCCCCTCCGCAGCTGCCCCTTCCCGCTCTGCCGGCCTCCATACCGCCGACGTCGGTCCGCACTGGCCCGCTCCCTTGGCCGTACGGCCCGTCGATGCCACTGTCACCGTTCCGGGGTCCAAGTCCCTGACCAACCGGTACCTCGTGCTGGCCGCCCTCGCTGACGGACCGTCCCGGCTGCGGGCACCGCTGCACTCCCGGGACTCCGCACTGATGATTGAGGCCCTGCGTCAGTTGGGGGCCACCATTACGGAAGTTCCCGGCGACGGCGCCTTCGGCCCCGACCTGGAAATCAGCCCGATCAGCTTGGATGCCGCTGCGGCAGAAACCGCGATCGACTGCGGCCTGGCCGGCACGGTCATGCGCTTCGTGCCTCCGGTGGCGGCACTGCGCCGCGGCCAGTCCCGTTTCGACGGCGACCCGCACGCCCGCAAACGCCCGATGGGCGCCATCATCGAGGCCCTGGCCGGGTTGGGTGTGGCGGTGACCGCACCCGACGGCGGTCCGGCGTCGTCGTTGCCCTTCACCGTCCACAGCACGGGCGAAGTTCGCGGCGGCCACCTCATCATCGACGCCAGCGCATCGTCCCAGTTCGTCTCCGCCCTGCTGCTGGCCGGCGCCCGCTTCACCCAGGGGCTCCATCTCGAACACGTCGGAAAGCCCGTACCCAGCCTGGACCACATCAACATGACTGTGGCCGTGCTGCGCGGCGTCGGCGTGGCGGTCGATGACTCGGTGCCGAACCACTGGATTGTCTCCCCCGGCCCGATCCGCGCCTTTGACCAGCGGATCGAGCAGGACCTCTCCAACGCCGGGCCCTTCCTCGCGGCGGCCCTGGCCACCCGCGGAACCGTGCGGATCCCCAACTGGCCCGCGGCGACCACCCAGGTCGGCGACCTCTGGCGCGGCATCCTGACCGCCATGGGCGCGACCGTGACAATGGATGCCGACACCCTGACCGTCAGCGGCGGCCCGGAGATCAAGGGTGGCGACTTCGACGAGACCAGCGAGCTCGCCCCCACCGTGGCCGCGCTGTGCGCCCTCGCCACCGGCCCCTCACGGTTGAGCGGCATCGCCCACCTCCGGGGCCACGAGACGGACCGGCTCGCGGCCCTCGTCACCGAAATCACCCGCCTCGGCGGCGACGCCGAAGAGACCGCCGACGGTCTCATCATCCGACCGGCCGCCCTGCACGGCGGGGTGCTGCACACTTACGCGGACCACCGCATGGCCACTGCCGGCGCCATCCTGGGCCTCGCGGTGCCCGGGGTGGAGGTCGAGGACATCGCGACCACGGCCAAGACCATGCCCGATTTCCCGCAGCTCTGGGAAGCGATGCTGGCACAGGGACCCGCCGCAGATGAGGACACCGCCGGTGGCACGCAGCACTGATTCCTGGGACGAGTCCGACGTCCGGATCCGTCCGAACAAGAAGGGCACCCGCCCCCGCACCAAGGACCGGCCCAGTTACGAGGACGCCGTCACCGGACGCATCATCACGGTCGACCGCGGCCGCTACACCGCCGTCGTGGGCGAAGGCACCGCCGACGAACGCAAGATCATTGCGGCCCGGGCCCGGGAGCTGCGCCGCAATCCCGTGGTGGCCGGCGACTTCGTCTCCCTGGTAGGGGACGTCACCGGCGAGCCCGACACCCTGGCGCGGCTGGTCAAGATCCAGGACCGCAAGACGCTGCTGCGCCGCAGCGCCGATGACACGGACCCGATCGAACGCGCCGTGGTGGCCAACGCCGACCAGCTGGTGGTGGTGGTCGCCGCCGCCAATCCCGAGCCTCGGACCGGTTTCATCGACCGCGCGCTGGTAGCGGCGTACGACGCCGGCATTGAGCCGCTGCTGCTCGTCACCAAGGCCGACGTCAAGGATCCCGCCGAGCTGTTGTCCAATTATCAGCACCTCGATTTCCCCGTCATCATCTCCAAGACCGCGGACTCCGCCGCTTCCGGCATCGACGCCCGCTCCGACGACGGGCTCTCCGCCCGGCTCGACAAGGACGCCGTGTCCCAGCTGCGCGACTACCTCGACGGCAAGGTCACCGTGATGCTGGGCCATTCCGGCGTCGGCAAGTCCACCATGGTCAACGCGCTGACCGGGGCCGAGCGGGCCACGGGAGGCGTCAACGCGGTCACCGGCCGCGGCCGGCACACGTCCTCCTCCGCGCTGGCGCTCAAAGTCAACGATGCACCGGCCGGCAGCTGGATCATCGACACCCCCGGCATCCGGTCCTTCGGGCTGGCCCACGTGGACCCGGACCGGATCCTCCGCTCTTTCCCGGATCTGGAGCCGGGCACCGACGACTGCGAACGCGGCTGCAAGCACGACGCCACCGCCGTCAACTGCGGCGTCGACAAGTGGGTTGCCGCCGGACATGCCGGGCCCTCCGGACCCGCCAGGCTCGCGTCCCTGCGCCGGCTGCTGGGCACGGACCCGCGGATGGAAGCGCAGGAAACCAAGGAACTGGGCACCGTCTCCTAGCCCGCCCGGCAACCGGGCCTTCGGCATCTGGCCGCGGCCTCCCGGCCGGCAGCCCGGTTTGCCGGTAGTTTGGAACCATGAGCCAACCCGCTTCGAGCTACAACGATGACCTGCGCCTTGCCCATGTATTGGCAGATTCGGTCGATTCCCAGACCATGAGCCGCTTTAAGGCGCTCGACCTTCGGATCGAGACGAAGCCGGACCTGACGCCCGTCACCGACGCCGACAAGTCCGCCGAAGAGGCCATCCGTGGCCAGCTTTCCCGGTCCCGGCCCCGTGACGCGGTCCTGGGCGAGGAATTCGGCAGTTCGGGCCATGGCTCCCGCCGCTGGATCATTGACCCGATCGACGGCACCAAGAACTTTGTCCGCGGCGTCCCGGTCTGGGCCACCCTGATCGCCCTCGTCGATGAGGGCGAGCCGGTGGTCGGCGTCGTCAGCGCGCCGGCACTGGGCAAGCGCTGGTGGGCCGCCAAGGGGGCGGGCGCGTACACGGGCCGCTCGCTCGCCGCCGCCACACGGCTGAAGGTATCCAACGTCTCCAACCTCGAGGACGCCTCGCTGTCCTACTCCAGCCTGGGCGGCTGGAAGCAACGCGGCAACCTGGACGAGTTCCTGGGCCTCACCGAAGAAGTGTGGCGTACCCGCGCCTACGGCGACTTTTGGTCGTACTGCCTCGTGGCCGAGGGTGCCGTGGACATCGCCTGTGAGCCCGAGCTGAACCTCTACGACATGGCCGCCCTGGTGCCGATCGTTACCGAGGCCGGCGGCCGCTTCACCTCGCTCGAGGGCGAGGACGGCCCCTTCGGCGGCAACGCCCTCGCCACCAACTCAATCCTCCACTCAGAAGTTCTCAAGCGGCTCAACCCCGACCTCGACGACCTCCTCTAGGCAACGGCTCAATCGAACAAACGGCGGCGGTATCCCCCATCCAGGGGGTGCCGCCGCCGTTTTGTTCGGCCACAGCGCGATTTGGGACGCGCACGTAACAATCCGCTTCACAATCGGTGGCCGCCTTTTCCCCGGCTGCGCGGATGTCCTACGCTCGATGCAGGTCACGAGTGCCAGCGCTAAACCCCGGTTTGCTGGCCGGCAACCCTCCAGTCGCGGTGGGGTGCCCCGGGTGACGACCTGGCCGGTCCGGAACGGACCCGGCAAGCGCGGATTCCCACCATGTGGGGTCCTGGTCGAGTGAGGTCCCATGACAACTGCCATTTTTCCCGCTGCCCCCGAATTTCACGCCACAACCGAGGGCGCGCGGCCTGATGGTCGGCATGCCCTCGCGGGCCGCCCGCTGGCCGCCGTCACCGGGGCCGAAATCCAGGCCCCGCTGATCACCGGCGGCCACGCCCGCTACGCCAATCTCGACTACGGTGCCTCCGCCCCGGCCCTGTCTGTGGTCTCGGCCTACTTGAACGAAATCCTGCCGTACTACGCGAGCGTGCACCGCGGCGCCGGCTATGCATCGCAGATCAGCACCTCCGTCTACGAGAACGCCCGGGACATCGTGCGGGACTTCGTGGGCGGCCGGCCGGACGACTCCGTGATCTTCACCCGCAACACCACCGATTCCCTGAATCTGCTGGCCGGCTGCCTGCCGCTCCGTGACGGCCGGCCCACGGGCGAGGTCTTGTATCTCGACATCGAGCACCACGCCAACCTCCTGCCCTGGCAGAATGTCCCGCACCGCAGCGTCGTGGCCGCCCCCACCCTCGCGGCCACCGTGGACCGGCTGCGGGACGAGCTCGCGCGCGGCGGCGTGAGCCTGCTGGCCGTCACCGGCGCTTCCAATGTCACCGGGGAGATCCTGCCGATCCGGGCCCTCGCCGCGCTGGCGCACGAGTACGGCGCCAGGATCGTTGTTGACGCCGCGCAGCTGGCCCCGCACCGGCGGATCGACATCGCCACGGACGACGTCGACTACCTCGCCTTCTCGGGGCACAAGCTGTACGCCCCGTTCGGCGCCGGCGTGCTGGTGGGCCGGACGGACTGGCTCGACGCCGGCACCCCGCATCTGGCCGGCGGCGGCGCGGTCCGCGACGCCCGGCTCGACTCCGTCAGCTGGACCACCGGACCCGCCCGGCACGAGGGCGGCTCGCCGAACGTCCTGGGTGCGGCCGCCCTGGCCCGCGCCACCCAGGTGATCGCAGCCCTGAACCCAGAGCAGTGGCAGGCCCACGAGGACGGCATCCGGTCCTTCCTCGTCGAGGGTCTGCAGGGCATCGACGGCGTGACCGTACACCGGATCTTTGCCGATTCTTCCCCTGCTTCTTCGTCCGGAGGCGACCTGCCGGGCACCGGCACCATCGGCGTCGTGAACTTTTCCGTGGAAGGCTACGACGCCGGGCTGGTGGCCGCCTATCTGTCGGCCGAACACGGCATTGGCCTGCGCGATGGGCGCTTCTGCGCCCACCCGCTACTCAAACGGCTCGGTCTGCCCGCCGGCTCCCTGCGGGCCAGCTTCGGCCTCGGCTCGCGGCTGGAGGATGCCGAGCGCCTGCTGGCCGGCCTGCAGCAGTTGCGCCAGACGGGACTCGGCTGGGACTACGTAGTGGACGCCGGCCGCTGGGTGCCGGCGAACGATACCCGCAGCTACCCCCACTGGGCGCCGAACACCCCGGGCACCGCCGGTGCCGCGCCCTGCACGGAGGACTAGGCGTGGAGGTCTAACAGCAGGCTGGGCCGGGCGGGACCAGGACCCGGCGCCGGTGCGGTAAATTCGAAAGGTATCTGAAAACAGCAGGACCTTCCCGAAGGAGATCGCACGTGGCAAGCGGCGGACCCAAGCTCCACGGTGGGCGGCGCCAGGAACTCGGCCAAAGCTTCCAGGACGGCGGGGAGCACTATGAACGTGTCCGTCCAGGCTATCCGCAGGAGTCGGCCGACTGGCTGATCCCGGCGGGGGCCAAGGATGCCGCGGACATCGGCGCCGGCACCGGCAAGTTCACTGCGCTTCTGGCAGCCCGTGGCCTGCATGCGGTGGCCGTTGACCCTTCTGCCGACATGCTGGAGCAGTTGCGCCGCACCCTGCCGGATGTCACCGCTATCGAGGGCAGGGCCGAGGACACAGGCCTGCCGCCGGAGTCCTTCGATCTCGTCACGGTCGCTCAGGCATGGCACTGGTGCGACCCCCGCCTGGCCAGCACCGAGATTGCCCGGATCCTGCGGCCGCACGGCGTGCTGGGCCTCATCTGGAACCAACTGGACACCGCTGTGCCGTGGGTGCACCGGCTCTCGCGCATCATGCACGCCGGGGATGTCCACAAACCACACTTTCGCCCGCCTGTGGGTCCCGAGTTCACCGGGCTGGAGAGCCACCTGACCCGGTGGGAGGATTCCGTCACCACAGCGGACATCCAGGAGCTGACCAAGTCCCGCAGCTACTACCTCGCGGCATCTGATTCCACCCGGGCCAAAGTAATGTCCAACCTCGACTGGTACCTGCACGAACACCTGGGTCATGCCCCAGGCGCGGCGCTCCAATTGCCCTACTTGACCCAGACGTGGCGGGCCTTCCGGATTGCGTAAGGCCAGGGCCGGGGCTTATCGTTTCGGTATGCCTAATAATTTCTTGTAGGCATCCGAAACATTGAACCGGGCGCTTTTCCGGCCGGTGCCGATCATCGCGTCAACGCAGACGCGCCATTCATGGGAGCTGGCAGTGCTGGATGTAAGGGGTCACGAGCAGTCGCCGCAGGACGCGCGCACCCATAAACATCCGGGTGCCCGCAGGGCCCTGATCGGCCTGTTGGGGCCGGCGTTCGTTGCGTCGATCGCCTACGTGGACCCCGGAAACGTGGCCGCCAACCTGACCGCCGGCGCACAGTACGGCTACCTGCTGGTGTGGGTTCTCGTGGCCGCCAACATCATGGCAGTCCTCGTCCAGTACCAATCCGCCAAGCTCGGGATCGTCACGGGCAAGAGCCTCCCGGAGATCCTCGGCGAACGGCTCAAGCCGTTCTGGCGCCGCGCCTTCTGGCTGCAGGCCGAAGTCGTGGCCGCCGCTACAGACCTCGCCGAGGTGGTGGGCGGGGCAATCGCCCTGTACTTGCTTTTCGGACTCCCCCTCCCCCTTGGTGCCGTGATTGTCGGCGCGGTGTCAATGGTCCTGCTCGCGGTGCAGGCCCGGCAGAAACAGCGGCCGTTCGAATTCATCATCATGTTCCTGCTCGGCATCATCACCATCGGCTTCCTGGCCGGGCTGTTCATCAGCCCGCCGGATCCGCGCGCAGCCCTGGCCGGGCTGGTGCCCGGCTTCCAGGGTCCGGACACGGTGCTGCTGGCCGCCAGCATGCTCGGCGCTACCGTCATGCCGCACGCCATCTACGTTCATTCAGCCCTGTCCCGGGACCGGCACCGGCCAGACGAACACCTGCATGTTCCACCTGCGGCCGTCGCGCGCTTGGTCAGGGCTACCCGGTTCGACGTTGTGGCCGCGCTTGCCATCGCCGGACTGGTCAACATCGGCATGCTGCTCCTTGCCGCCTCCACCCTCGGCGGCGAAGAGGGCACGGACACGATCGATGGCGCGCACGCCGCCATCACCGCCAATCTCGGCCCCATCATCGGCGTGATCTTCGCGGTCGGGCTGCTCGCATCCGGCCTGGCCTCGACCTCGGTGGGCTGCTATGCAGGCGGAACCATCATGCAAGGCCTGCTCAAGATCAAGATTCCTGTCATGGCCCGCCGCGTCGTGACCCTGATTCCGGCCGTTGTGCTGCTGGCGGTCGGTTTCGACCCCACCTGGGCACTCGTCTTGAGCCAGGTGGTCCTCAGCTTCGGAATTCCCTTTGTCCTCGTCCCGCTGGTGGTACTGACCAGCAACAAGGCCCTGATGGGCCGGTTTGCCGACGGCCCGGCCCTCCGAATCGCAGCCATCATCAGCGTGGTGCTGGTCGTGGCACTTAACCTGGTGCTGCTGTGGCTCACTTTCTCCGGAGGCAGCTGACGGTAGGCTTAGGTCTGTGAAGACCAGTGCGCCCTCCTCCTCGATCGAGGACTACGTCAAGGTCATCTATTCGTTCACCGAATGGCAGCCGAAACCCATCACCTCCACGCAGCTGGCGCAGCGCCTGGGCGTCGCCAACTCCTCGGTCTCGGAAATGGTCCGCAAGCTCAAGGACCAAGGCCTCGTAGACCACAAGCCCTATAGTGCCGTCACGCTCACCAGCGACGGCGTCCGGCTCGCGCTGTCCATGGTCCGGCGGCACCGGTTGCTCGAGACGTTCCTCGTCCGGGAGCTCGGCTACCGCTGGGACGAGGTCCACGATGAAGCCGAGCTCCTTGAGCACGCCGTCTCCGACACCTTTATTGAGCGGATGGCGGCCAAGCTCGGAAACCCTGCACGGGATCCGCATGGCGATCCCATCCCGGCCGCGGACGGCTCCGTGCTGGTGCCCGCCGCCCACCGCCTGAGTGAACTCGACGACGGCCATACCGGCCGGATCACCCGTATCAGCGACGAGAACCCGGAGCTGCTGCGCTACCTCGCGGCCCAGGACATCGACCTCGACGCCGAGGTGGAGGTGGTGGGTCGGAGGCCGTTCGGCGGTCCGATCGTGGTGCGGATCGGTTCCGTCGCGGCACCGCGGGAATTCGACTTTGCCGAGGAAGTCGCCTCGGCCCTCTGGGTCCACAGCGATGCCGCGCACGCAGGCTGCAGCGTCCCCGCCCATGATTGAAACGTGAGCTGAGTGAAAAGCGCGCTGGACGATCGCCGGACCGTGCCGCGCCCCGGCGTACCGGGATGGAAGGCCTGGTCCGCCGTCGCCGTCGGCGGGTTGATCGGAACTGAGCTGCGGTTCGGCGCGGGCCTGATTTTCCCCGACAACGCCGGTGAGGTGCCGTGGACCACGCTGGCGATCAATGTGACCGGAAGTTTCATCCTGGCCACCCTGACCACCATCTGGATCGCGCGGCCACAGACGGCCTTCTGGCTGCGCGCCGGCATCGGCCCCGGACTGCTGGGGTCCTTCACCACCTTTTCAGCGCTCGTGATAGTCATTGACCAGCAGATCCGCGGCGGCTTCCACGCCACTTGGCTGGCCTACCTCGGGCTCTCACTCGTCCTGGGCCTCGGGGCCGCGGCTGCCGGCTGGAAAACCGGCAAAGCGATTGCCGACCTCGGCGGAGGTGCCCAGTGATCACCGCGCTCGTGGTGGGCATCTGCGGGGTGGCGGGAGCGCTGCTGCGGTTCGCCGTCGACTCCTGGTTTGCGCACCACCAAGGCTCCCGTCCGCACTGGCCGTGGGCGACGTTTGCCGTCAACGTCGCCGGATCGTTCATCATCGGTTTGGCCGTGGGTCTGACCGGCCACATGGAGTGGGGCGCCGACTGGCACGCCGCCATCGCAACCGGGCTGGCCGGCGGCCTGACAACCTTCAGCTCGTGGACCACCGCAACGGTCCGCCTTGTCAGCGAAACGCGTTACCGGGCGGCGGCGCTCAACATAGCCTCGAACCTGCTCGCGGGTCTCGCGGCCGCGGCCCTCGGGCTCCTCCTCGCCGGCTAAGGACCTTGAGTGTGCCGTCGTTCCCGTATCGTTGAAGGATGATTACGCGACGTGAAGCAGCCCAGATCCTCGACATACCCCTGGAAATGGCGCACCGTCACGGCATCCCCTCAAGGCTGTCCGAAGCCGAGCTCGGCGAACTGCTGGACAACCCCCCGGCGTGGCTGGTCCAGTCCAAGGCAAACCGGACCGGCAAGCGGCCCGTCTGGGTCCAGCTCACGTGCGCCGTCTGTGGATTCTCCGAAGCCGCGCGGCCCAAGAAATGGTGGCCGGACTTCACCTATGTCTGCTGCGCGCACCACGAGGCCCGCGACATCCCCGTCCTCGGCCCCGGGCTGGTGCGCAGTGTGTATGACGGCGTCGGCAGCCGCTTCGCAGGGATCGTGGACGCCGCGGTTCCCGAGGCGTAGCTTAAAAGACGGGGCCACCCCGGGCCCCTGCCGTGAGGGAGAGCACCATGCCTGACAAGACGCCGCACCAGAGCGTTTCGAAAAAGTCGGTCAAGACGATCAAGGAAAAACGGGCCGAGAAAAAGGCGAAGCACGTCGTTGATGCCCACACCGATCCCGTGGCACACATCAAGAAGCGCTGAACACTCAAAGGGCCGGAAGCCGTTGCTTCCGGCCCTTTGATGTGCCCCTCGGGCTCACCCGAAACGGATGATGCGGCGGGACTCCCGTTGGCGCTTTAGTGTTCTTGAGATCCTCGTCGGGAGAGCCAGCGTCCTGACCCACGGCGGGGCCCCTACGGCTTTTCCGGGGTTCGGCAGCTGAATCATTCGACGCGGGTGGTGACGCCCCGTGAGGGGACGTCCACACTAAGGACAGCGCGCTGGACGGTGCGCCCGAAACAGACCGGAGGAATGCCAGTGACTACCACACCGGAGACCGAGGCCCACGGGCCGGTCGACTTCGTACTCCTTGAGTTCCCCCTTGAGGGACTGACGGGGCGGGCCAGTGAAGAACTCATCAAACTCGTCGAGCAGGGCGTGATCCGCCTCTTCGATCTCCTCGTGGTCATGAAGAACGAGGACGGCACGGTGGAGGTGCTCGAACTCACCGACCCAGGTGGCCCAGCGGCTAGCTTCTCCTACTTCGACGGCGCACGGACAGGACTTCTTGGCGATGACGATATTGCCGAGGCAACGGAAGCGGTTCTGCCAGGGACGGTCGCCGCGCTGATCGTTTACGAGAACATTTGGGCAGCACCGTTCGTAGCGGCCGTCCGCGAAAGCGGGGGCGAGCTCATCGCAAGCACGCGGATCCCTGCGCCGGACGTGATGGAAGCGCTCGACGCGCTCGAGGCCGCCGACGCCGCACAACCGGCAGCCGACGCATAACGCGAGCAGAAGAAAAGACGTGAGAGGAGAAGAATTATGGGACTTCTTAGGGGTATGGCCCGGACGGCGGTAGTTGCGGGAACGGCGTCGGCGGTCAGCGGCCGTGTCCAGCGCCGGCAGGCCTCAAAGTTTGCCGAGAAGGACGCCGCAACCGCGGCCAAGCAGCAGGAGGCCTACGATGCGCAGATGGCCCAGCAGCAGCCGCCGCCACAGGCATACCAGCAGCCCGCCTACCAGCAGCCTGTCTACCAGCAGCCGCCGCCCCCTCCCCCGCCCGCCGGCGGAGGTGGCATCAGCGACGACGCCATCCAGCAGCTCAAGGAGCTCGGAGCGCTGAAGGAGCAGGGAATTCTCACCGATGAGGAGTTCGTGGCCCAGAAGGCGAAGATCCTCGGCACGTGACGTTCGGGGATCGGTTCAGGGAAGGGAAGTGTCTGACGACACTTCCCTTCCCTTTGTTCCGCTCGATTTAGGGCGCTGCTCTGCTCGTGCCGCGTTTCTAGGGACCCATGATGACGAAGCCCGCCGGGGGGACTGCGATCTTGATCGCCAAGCCGTTCCGTGGCTCAGCGGCTACCAGTGAGCCCACCTTGTTCTGGTCCGTTGAATAGAGGCACTCGAACTTGTCACCGACCGAGTGCAGGCCGGCATCAATGGTCACCCATGCTGTTCTCTGGGCTGCCCAATCAGTGTTGATGGCGCAGACAACCTCTCTCTTCGACAGAATCCGGCTCCAGGCCACGATTGAGGTCATCCTTCCGGCGCCGATGCGTTCCGGGTACCAGAAGGTGACGCCGTCCTCGGAGATGGGGCGCAGGTACTGCCTGCCGCGCCGGAGCGCGAGCTCCTTCTTCCGAACGGCCAGGATTTTTCCAAGTTCCTGATAGCTGTCCCGTGACTCATCGAAGAAGTGCCTGTCGCGGCTGCGGAACGATCCGAAGGGGCCGCCGAACATCGCTTCCCGGATGTACCGGTCTGCCTTGAAGTCATCCGTGGGCGCCGGATGGACCTCCGGCGGAAATTTCCCGTCGAATCGCTGCTCGCTGCCGTAGTAGATGCACGGGATACCGAGCGTGGTGGCGTTCAGGGCAAGGATGGCGAGCTCCAGGGCCCGGCCGTCCTGGTCGGCGGCGAACCGTGCCTTGTAGCTTTTCCCTTGGCGGACCAGGTCGTGGTCGTCAAAGGTCGTGACGACGTGGTTGCGGAACCAGGTGTGGGTCGCTTTGTCGACCTGGATCGAGTTGCGGAAGAGATCGAAGTAGCCGGCGGGGTCGCCCCAGCCCTTGACGGCATCGACCATTCGTCCTTGCACGTCCGCCAAGCCCAGAGCAGCATCGAGTCCGGTCTGGTCCCGGAGCCTGATGGCCTCTTCGCGGCTCCCGGTGATTTCTCCGACGAGGAAAAACGCATCCTTGCCGATGGTCTGGGCGAATTCGTGGATGGCGGAGGCGAAGTATCGGGTGGCGCCCGGATCCATGTGCTTGACCGTGTCCACGCGGAAGCCGTCGATGTCCGCATCCGCGATCCAGTACTTGTACGCCTCGACGAGGGTTTGGAAGGCTGCCGAGGGCTGGTATTCGTCCACGGTCCCGGTTCCCTGATGGATGTCTTTCAGCCCGAAGAAGTCCCCCTCGGTTGTCTCTTGGGGATCGTCCCAGTGGACGATCTGGCCCTTGCGGGTAAAGGCACCGTCGGACTGGAGTGCACGCGGCCACACCGCGCTGTCCATTTCCGGCGGGTTAACCGGCGCGGGGAACGGCAGGCTTGGAGCGCCGCCGGGGTCCCGCCAACCGGCCACCGGATAGGTGGGGCCGGTCCACACCGGAACATAGGGCTGCCCAGTGGTGGCATCGACGGTGGCGTACTGGAACACGTCAGCGGAATGGTTGAGGATGACGTCGAGGATGACGTAGAGCCCGGCCTCGTGGGCAGCGGCAACCAGCTCTTTGAAGTCCTGGGCCGTGCCGAAGTGCCGGTCAACTTCGAGGAAGTTCTGTGTGCCATAGCCGTGGTAGTCATCAACGCCGGGCCGTTGCCGCAGTATGGGGCTGATCCAGAGCGCGGTGACTCCAAGCCTTTTCAGGTAGCCGAGTTTGGACTGTATCCCCTTCAGAGTGCCGCCGAGCCACTGGGTTCCCGCATTTTCCCAGTTCTGTATGTCGGCCGCGGTCTGTACGGCATTGTTCGTGTCCCCAGGCGAAAACAGCGGCGTGCTGCCCTCCACGATCTGCCCGGCGGCGTCTTTGTAGCCATCCTCCAGTTCGTTGGAGAAACGGTCTATCAGCAGGAAGTAGATCACCTGGTCCGACCAGTCGCGCGGTGACGGGTGATAGTGGTTTTGGTTGTTTGGATCCAACGGCATGATTGCCAAGTATGGTGAATCCGTCCGCGACGCGGAAGGGCCTTCGGGTTCTTCCGGCCGGCCAGGGGCCTCATGAGCGGGCAGCCGGTGCACCCCGCTTCAGAAACCCCTTAACGCACAGAACTCCCCGCCGACCGAAGTCAGCGGGGAGTTCTGTGAACCCAATACGGGGTGGAGCACCGTTGCCGGGGCTCCTATGTGGAGATGGGGGGAATTGAACCCCCGTCCGATGTCGTGTTGTCAGGGCTTCTCCGGGCGCAGTTTGCGTTGGATTTTCTCGGCCCCAGCCATGCTACAAACAGCTGGCTGATCCGGGCCCAGTCATCTAAGAGTCCCGTTTACCCCGATGACGGAGGTAAACAGCAGTGGCTATCTAAATGACGCCAGGATCCGGGGCAATAGCAACCTCGGGCTGACGGACTGTCTTACTGCTTAGGCAGCGAGAGCGAAGTCAGTGCGTTTTGATTCGGCACTTATTGGTTTGCAGACAGCGTTTACGAGATGATTCTGCATCCTCGGCCCGCTTCACCTGTCGCGACTAACATCGTCGAAACCGATCATCCCCGTATTTTTTTATCAAACCCGGACCGGATGCTCTCGCATCCTTCCCGGACTACCAATGATAACGCACCGTCCCCGGGAAACATTCCCTGGGCCCGCTGCGTTAGCGGCGGTTGCGTTCGCGCATGACCCGCTGCGCCTCGCGCTTGTCCTGCTGTTCGCGCAGGGTGTGGCGCTTGTCGTATTCCCGCTTGCCGCGCGCGACGCCGATCTCAACTTTCGCGCGTCCGTCAACGAAATACAGCTGCAACGGCACGATCGTGAACCCTGATTCGCGGATCTTGTGCGAGATCTTCGTGAGCTCCTCGCGGTGCAGCAGCAGCTTGCGGCGGCGGCGTGCGGCGTGGTTGGTCCAGCTCCCCTGGTGGTACTCGGGGATGTGGATGCCCTCCATCCACAGCTCGTCGTTGTAGAACGTGCAGAAGCCGTCAACCATCGAGGCATGGCCCTCGCGCAGGGACTTAACTTCCGTGCCCATCAGCGCAATGCCGGCCTCGTAGGTGTCAAGGATGAGGTAGTCGTGCCGGGCCTTGCGGTTGGTGGCCACTACCTTACGGCCACTTTCTTTGGGCACGGTAGGACTCCTAGGTTTTATTGGTGGTTCACTCCGGCCAGGTGGCGGAGTCTTTCCAGTTTACGGCAGGGCGGCTGCCGCAGCGGATGGCCCCGGCGGGGCTACAGCAGGTTCATCGGGTCCACGGCCCGGCCATTGAGCCAGGTCTCGAAGTGCGAGTGGCAGCCGGTGGAGTTGCCGGTGGTGCCCGAATAGGCGATCAGCTGCCCCCGGTTGACGTGCTGGCCGACCGAGACCGCCACGGAAGTGTTGTGGTAGTAGATCGTGGTCAGCGAGTTGCCCTGGACCACACCGTGGGAGATCTTCACGTTGTTGCCGCCGCCGTCGTTGGCCCAGCCTGCCGAGAAGACGGTGCCGGCCGCCGCGGCATAGACGGCGGTGCCGCAGGGGGCGCCGAAGTCGATGCCGGTGTGCATGTAGCCGCCCTGGCCGTAGAAGTCGATGGTGCCCGGCGGCGTCGGACGCCAGCCAAACCCGGAGGTGATCGGAATATTGCCCGGGAACGGGTGCTGCAGGCCAAACGCCGACGGTGAGCCCTGGGCTGGCGGGACATACGGCTGAGTGGCCTGACCCCGCGCGCGGGCGGCGGCCGCCGCGGCCTCGGCGATGCGCCGCTGCTCGGCCAACCAGGCCTCACGCAGCTTCCGGTCCCGTTCGACGATTTCAGCGGCGACGGCGTCCTGTTGCGCCTTGACCTTGGCGAGCTGGCTCTGGATGCCGGGCTTGGCGGCCTGGAGCTGGGCGTCGAGCCGGGTGGTGTCGGCGATGAGCTTGTCCACGGCCGCCTTCTTGGCCTCGGCCTCGTCCCGCGCGGCTTTTTCCCGGGCCAGCGCAGCGTCGGCCTTGGCCTTGAGGTCCGTGATTTCAGCCTCCACGGCCGCCAGCCGCGCCTGCGCGTTGACGTTCGTGGCGCTCTGCTGGGTGAGCTTGTCCATCGCGGAGTTCTGGCTGCGCAGGGCCTGGTCCGCGAGGTCGATGGTGTCCGTCAGGCTGCTGCCCTGGTTCGAGCCGAAGAAGAGGGACAAGTTGGACGGGACGCCGCCGGATTTGTACGCCTGGGTGGCGATCTGGCCGATCAGCTTCCGGGTGTCCGCGATCTTCCGCTTGTCCGAGTCGAGCTGCTGGGTGATTTTTGCCTTGTTCTGCTGTGCCAGGTCCACGCGGGCCGCGAGGGCCTGCACTTCCTGGACCGCTCCGGCCACCCTGCCCTGGGCGTCCAGGAGCGCCTGCTGGGCGCCCGGGAGCTGGCCCTGGTACAGGACCAGGTCCGCCGCGGCCTGGGCGATCTTGCCGTCCACGAATTCGAGGGAATGCTGGACCCGGGCCGCCTCGTCGCGGAGCGCGGCCTGCTGGTCCTCAAGGTCGCCGGCGACCGCCATCGGGCTCGAGGCTCCCATGCTCCCGGCCAGGACCAGCGCCAGGGTGGCGCTGATCATTCGGCTGCGCCGTCCCACCAGGCGATGCCGGAGGGATTGCCGGGGCGATTTCCGGAGGGGGCGGGGGGCCATCGGTGTCATAAGCATTCCCTTTTCGTTGCGCAAAGCTAGACCCGCAAATACCGGCGGAGGGTCAGCAGGGAGGACGTCCCGGCCAGGACGACGCCCAGGCCAATCAGGGCAGGAGCCAGGATCAGGGTCTGCCCTGGCGAGATGAACGCGGTGTCCGGATACTGCTTGGACAGGACTTCACCGAGGAAGAAGTGGGCCACGGCCCACAGGGTGACGGAGGCCAGGGCGGCGCCGATCACCGCGGCGATGACGCCTTCGAGGATGAACGGCAGTTGGATGACCATCTTGGACGCGCCCACCAGGCGCATGATCCCGGTTTCCCGGCGGCGGCTGAACGCGGACAGCCGGATGGTGGTTGCGATCAGCAGGATGGCGCAAACAATCATGACGCCGGCGACGCTCACGGCTACCAGGGACGCCGCGTTCATCGCCGAGAACAACCGCTCCAGCAGCTGCCGCTGGTCGATCACTGTCTCCACGCCGGCCTGGGAGGAGAAGGTCTCGCTGATGATCTCGTACTTCTCCGGGTCCTTCATGTTGATCCGGAATGAGGCCGGAAGCTGGTCCGGGGTCACCGAGTCAACGATCGGGGAATTGGAGAACTGTTCTTTGAAGTGCTTGTAGGCGTCGTCTTTGGACTCGTACTGGAAGTCGTTGACGTACTGGGCCACCGCGGGCGACTGCAGCAGCTTGCGCAGGTTGTCCTCCTGCTCCGGCGTCGCCGGGCCGGTGGCGCAGCCGGGCGCCGTCGAACCGTCACTGCAGAGGAAGATGGCCACCTGGACTTTGTCGTACCAGTAGCCCTTCATCTGGTTGATCTGCAGCTGCAGCATGCCGGCGGCGCCGACGAAGGTCAGGGACACGAAGGTCACCAGGATCACGGAGATCACCATGGACAGGTTGCGGCGCAGGCCGCTGCCGATCTCGCTCAGGACGAATGCAAGCCTCACGCCTGGGCCTCCCCTGCGGTGCGGAGCTCGGCGCGGGCTTCGGCGCGTGACCCGGCTCGGGGCGGGATGATTTGCGGTTCGTCCCGCCCGCTGGCGTCGCGGAGGCGGCGTGACTGGCCCACGATGGGAATCATGGAGGTGTAGAGAGCCTTGGCCTCGTCGCGGATCACGACGCCGTTCTTGAGCTCCACCACCCGTTTGCGCATCTCGTTGACGATGTCGTCGTCGTGCGTGGCCATCACCACGGTGGTGCCGTTCTGGTTAATCTTGTCCAGCACGCCCATGATGCCCATGGAGGTGGTGGGGTCCAGGTTTCCGGTGGGCTCATCGGCCAGCAGGATGCCGGGGCGGTTCACGACGGCGCGGGCGATCGCCACGCGCTGCTGCTCGCCGCCGGAGAGCTCGTGCGGGAGGCGGTTTTCCTTGCCCTCAAGGCCCACGGTTTTGAGGACCTCGGGGACGGTGTCGCGGATGACGCTGCGGCTCTTGCCGATGACCTGCATGGCGAAGGCGACGTTGGCGAAGACGGTTTTCTGCGGCAGCAGGCGGAAGTCCTGGAAGACGACGCCGATTCCGCGTCGCAGCCGCGGCACGCGCCAGCTGGAGATGTTGGCGACGTTCTGGCCGGCGACGTAGACGGCGCCGGAAGAGGCGCGGTCCTCCTTGAGGACCAGGCGCAGGAACGTGGATTTGCCGGAGCCGGAGGCGCCGACGAGGAAGGCGAACTCACCACGGTCGATCTCAAGGTTGATCGAATCCAGCGCCGGCCGCGCCTTCTGGTCATAGACCTTGGTGACATTTTCGAAACGGATCATGGCCCTAAGTACCCTGCAGGGTGGGGCCGCGAGGGCCCGGTTCTGCCGCCGGGGCAAGGGCTTTCGTTTGGGGGAAGTAGAGCTCCGGCCCCTCGACTATACGCACGGGTAACGGCGGAACCGCCGGAACGGCGGGGCGTGTCGCGCGATTGTCAGGGACCTCCCAGCCGGGACGCCAGTGGCAGCCCGGCGCCTACTTCTCGGCGTTGCGGTTGTCCGTCCGCCAGCGGATGCCGGCGTCGATGAAGTCGTCGATTTCGCCGTCGAACACGGCCGAGGTGTTGCCGACCTCGTACTCGGTGCGGAGATCTTTGACCATCTGGTACGGGTTCAGGACGTAGGAGCGCATCTGGTCGCCCCACGAGGCCTTGACGTCCCCGGCGAACGCCTTCTTCTCGGCGTTCTCCTGCTCCTTCTTCAGCAGCAGGAGGCGGGACTGCAGCACGCGCAGGGCGGCGGCGCGGTTCTGCAGCTGCGATTTCTCGTTCTGCATGGACACCACGGTGCCGGTGGGGATGTGGGTCAGGCGCACGGCGGAGTCCGTGGTGTTGACGGACTGGCCGCCGGGGCCGGAGGACCGGAATACGTCCACGCGGATCTCGTTGTCCGGGATGTCGATGGAGTCCGTCTGCTCGATCAGCGGGATCACTTCCACGGCGGCGAAGGAGGTCTGGCGCCGGCCCTGGTTGTCGAACGGGCTGATCCGGACCAGGCGGTGGGTGCCGGCCTCGACGCTGAGCGTGCCGAAGGCGTACGGCGCCTTGACCTCGAAGGTCGCGGACTTCAGCCCGGCTTCTTCGGCGTAGGAGGTATCCATGATGGTGGTCGGGTAGCCGTGGCGCTCGGCCCAGCGCAGGTACATCCGCAGCAGCATTTCGGCGAAGTCCGCCGCGTCTACCCCGCCTGCGCCGGCACGGATGGTCACCACGGCTTCGCGCTCGTCGAACTCGCCGGAGAGCAGGGTGACCACCTCGAGCTCGGCCAGTGACTTGCGGACTGACTCGAGTTCCGCGGCGGCTTCGCCCATGGAGTCGGCGTCGTCCTCGTCCTGGCCGAGTTCCACGAGGACCTCGAGGTCGTCGATCCGGGACGCCAGCTTGTTGAGCCGCTCGAGCTCGGTCTGCTTGTGCGAGAGCTTCGAGGTGATGACCTGTGCCGCGGCGGGGTCGTCCCACAGATTGGGTTCACCGGCCCGCTCGCTGAGCTCGGCGATGTCTTCCTTGAGCGCCTCGACGTTCGAGACGTTCTCGATGGACGCATAGGTGGCCCGCAGTGCGCGGATTTCAGCGGGAAAATCAATGTTTGCCATGGTTTTTTAAGCCTACGCTATGTGTCCTAGCCCCCTGACCCGCCCGCTTGCCCTACAGCCCGTTGACCTATCACTTTGGGTTGCCAAAAGGCCTGTTTGGCAACCCAAAGTGATAGGGCAACAGGAGTGGAGGGGGCAGTTCAGCGGCTGAGCCGGGACCGCGCCGTCGACGTCGCCTCGATCCGGATGCCGTCCGGCACCAGGAAGTTCACCACCGGCGGGTGGACGGCGGCACTCAGGACCACGACGGCGGTGGCACCGTCCGGGCTGCCCGTGGACGGCGCCACGGCCAGGCCGCTGATGCGGCCGAACGCGCCGTTGCGGCCCAGATAGTCGACGGCGGCGCTGCGCACCCTGGCCCCGCTGAGAACGGCGGTCGGTGTGCCGCCGGCGTTGCCAAGCTGGCCGAGGGTGAAGCTGTCCGCGGCGGCCACGGAGGCGCCGTCCGCGAGGGAGAGCAGTTTCTTGTGCTCGAGGTAGACGCTGGAGGCGGCCACCACGACGGTCGCGACCAGCAGGGCAATCAGAATGAAGCCGATGCTCAGCACCAGCACCTGGCCCTCTTGCCGGTGGCATCGGGGCTGGTGTCCGGGCTCGGGCTTCGGGTGTCGCGGTCCTGGGTGTCGCGGTCCTGGGTGCCGGGATGCACCGGCAGGGATTGTCACCGGAACCTTCCCACCAGCTGGGTTGCCGATGCGCTGAGCTGGCTCGCGTTCAGATGAAGTGCTTCGCTGAACGGCACGAACGGCAAGGGCACCGTGAGATGGACGGTGACCGTCACCGCCGAGCCGGGAGCCAGGCAGTCGGCCGGCTCGCAGCGGGTGTCGAAACTGGCGTTTTCCGCCGGCTGGCCGTAGTCGGCGAGCGCCAGCAACACGGCTTGCTCGGCAGCGGCCCGGCCGCTTGCCGCGTCCGGTTGGGCAACGTAAACCTTGGCGGCCTGGTCAGCGGCGCCGACCACCGCGAAGGAACCGCCCTGGATCTGGCCCACCGTGATGATGAAGTACACCAGCGGCACCATCAGCAGCACCGACAGGAAGACGAACTCGACCACGGCGCTCCCCTGCTCCGGCGAACTGCCGGCGTCGTCGACAATGGGGAGGGCAGGGTCGGGACGTAACCGTGCCCGTGACCGTTCAGGGCTGGATGGCCGCATGGCCCTTCACTTCCAAGAGGGCCCGGGGACCGATGAAGCCGATGACCGGCAAGGGTGCGCGGACTGTCACCTCCAGGGTGCGGATGCCCTGGTACGTCGATTCGCTGGTGGCCACGTCCCGCGCGAACTCGGAGTTGAGCGCCGCCGTGATCAGCTGGACCGTCCGGTCCCTGGCATCCCCGTCATTGCGGTCGGCCAGCGTGCCGTATCGGGCGCCCGAGGCGGCGGCGTCGATCAGGGTGTTCCGGACGTGAAGGACCAGCGTGAGCTGGACGATCGCGAGGAAGAGCAAGGTGAGCAACGCGCCGATCAGCACGAAGTCCACAACGGCGGCGCCGCGCTCAGCGTCGTTGCCGCGCTGCAGGGTCTTGCTGTGACGCCTGTTCCCCTCGCCCTGGGCTGCCACCGGCTACTGTCCGACCTTGTCCATGGCCTGGTTGAAGAGTCCCTCAAGCGCAGGCCCGGCGAGGGCCAGCAAGGCAGCCACGAGGACTGCGGACATCAATGTGATCATCACCCAGCCGGGGACGTCCCCTCGCTGGGGATTATCGGCTCCCCCTTCAGGGTGGTCCCCCCACCGCGGTCGCGGCGCAGCGGACCACGGCGCAGCAGACCACCTAGTCAACATGCTGAGCGCGCAGGCTACCAACGCCACCCGAGTTCCGAAGTTCTTCACGTGTCCTCTTTCCTGGTTTTGGTTCATGGATTTCTGTCATCCCGGGTTCTGATTGTCCGGATCTGAGATTTCGTGACGCTTCACTTGCGGCTCCTAAAGCCCGAGACTGATTGCTGCCAGGCCGGGGAAGACCGCGAAGATGACGGTAAGCGGGAGGACCCCGAAGACGAGCGGCACCATCATGCCGATTTCCTTCTTGCCCGCGGACTCCATGAGCTCCCTCTTGGCGGTGTCCCTGACATCCTGCGCCTGCGCCCGGAGGACGTCGGCAAGGGGCGTTCCGCGCTCGACAGCGACGATCATTCCGTCAACGAAACGGACCAGCTGCCCCTGATTGGTCCTGGCCGAGAACTCGTGGAGGGCCTCCACGAGCGGTTTGCCGGATCTGGTCTCGGCGAGGACACGGGAAAATTCCTGTGACAGCTCACCCTGGGCGCTCCGGCAGACCCTGTCCAGCGCACCGGTGGCGCTCTCTCCGGCGCTGACCGCCAGGGCCATGAGTTCGGCGATGCTGGGAAACTCCGCCATCATCCGCGTCTCCCGTTTCTTGATGTGCGCGCCCAACAGGTAGTCCCGGAGCAGGAACCCGCCGACGGCGCTTCCCACGACGGCCACGACCGCGACGAACGGGCTGAAGCGGCCGATCGAGCCGGCGAGCGCCACAACGCCCACGGCGAGGATGAAGCCGCCAGCCGCCCAGAGGAGCTGCTCAGCCCGGAAATCCACTGCTGTCTTGGCGCTGCCGGCACGCGCCAGTCGGCGGTTCAATGCCGTGGAGCCAAGGTTCATCCGGCCCAGGGACCTGACACCGTCCTGGATCGCAGGGCGGAGGATTCGTTCCAGCGGCCCAAACGGCGTGAGGTTCCTCGGGGCCGCGCGCAGGAGCCGGGATTCCAGGTTGTGGGTCCTCAACTGCGGGCCGATACGTTCGACGAACGTCGTCGGGCGCATGAAGGGAAGCCGGACGAGGAACAGCCAGAGACCTGCCCCGAGCACGGCCCCGCACAGCGTGGCGCCCGCCATCAACCCCGTCATCGGAGGACCCGCTGCTCTTCCGGCAGCGCACCGATTCGCAGCATGACGGCGTAGGACACCAGGGAGATCGCGAGGCCGCCCAGAAGAACCGCAGCGCCAACCGGGGTGTTGTACGCCATCACAGCCTCAGGACGGCTGGCCAGCAACACCAGGACAATCCAGGGCGCAGCAACGGCCAAACGGGCGGCGTTGACGGTCCAGGATTGCCGTGCTTCCAGTTCGCTCCGGGTCCGAGCGTTCTCCCGCAGGAACTCCGCGAGGGTGCCCAACAGCCGCCCGAGGTCCGAGCCGCCCACCTCGCGGGTGAGCCGGAGGGCCTCGACGATCCGATCCGCCACGGGATCGGCCAGCCGGTCTTTGAGCCGGGTGAGCGAGGGATCGAATTGACCTCCCGACCGGTAGTCGGAGCCGAAGTCCACAAAAACGTGGCGAAGCTCCACCGGGCCCTTGTCGCCAAGCTGGATGAGAGCCTCCGGGAGTGACAGGCCGGCCCTGATGGCTGAGCGCAGATGATCAACGACGTCGGGCCAGAGCTGGCGGAGGACGGCCGTGCGCTTTCTTGCACGCCATCGGACCATCGCCATCGGCAGCCAGCCGCCAAACAGGCCAAAGCATCCCGCGATGGGCCACGAGCCGGTAACTGCGAAGAATCCCAGGGTTGTGAATGTCCCGACCCCGAGGCACGAGGCGAGCAGCCCCGCCGCGCTGACTTTTTCGATGCCCGCCGACCGCAGGAGGTCCTCAAGCCGACTGGTCCGGGACTTGCGCTGCACGCCCGCCGGCTTCTCCCACGCGGACCACCAGATCAGCAGGAGGCCGGCTCCACCCAGCATCCCCAGGAGCGGCGCCATCAGCGCTGCTCCAGCAGCGCCGCGACGTCGTACCCCGAACGGGCAAACTTTTCCGCGGCGGGCATGGAGTTGGCCTTGGGCAGAAGCTGCCCGTCCGACATCGTGAAGACCATGGAGGATTCGATGATCCCGTTTTCCACCCGGCGGCCCAGTGACAGGATCTCGGTGACCTGCCGGCGCCCGTTGGCGTGCCTGCTGCAATGGACCACCAGATCGATGCAGGAAGCGACGGTGGGAACTACGAACGCACTGGAGATGTTGTCGCCGGCGAGCAAAGGCAGAGTGCAGATCTTTGTCACGGCATCGTGGGCGGAGTTGGCGTGCACGGTGCACATCCCCGGCAGTCCGGAATTCAAAGCAATGAGCATGTCCAGGCTCTCGGCCTCCCGAACCTCCCCGACCACCAGCCGGTCGGGCCGCATCCGTAAGGCCTCCTTGACCAGCCGGCGCAGTGGAATCTGCCCTTGCCCCTCCAGGTTCGGCTGCCGGCACTGTAGACCGACGACGTCGCGAAGCGGAAGCTGCAGCTCGAAGATTTCCTCCACGGTGATGACTCGCTCGCGGGTGCCGATGCTCGCGGCGAGGCAGTTGAGCATTGTGGTTTTGCCTGCCTGGGTGGCGCCAGAGACCAGGATGTTGAGGCCGCTCGCGACGGCCGCGCCGAGGAACCTGGCCGCCTGCGGGGTCAGCGTTCCCAGCTCCACCAGGTGTTCCAGCCGGCTGGCCTTCACCACGAACTTGCGGATATTGATGGCCCAGTGACGCCGGGTGACATCCGGAATCACCACATGGAGGCGGGACCCGTCGGGGAGGGCCGCATCCACGAACGGGGAGGACATGTCCAGCCGCCGGCCGGAGCTCTTGAGCATCCGCTCCACGAGGTCACGGACCTGCCGATCCGTCAGCGACACGGACGTCAGTTCCGATTCGCCGTCGCGCGCCACGTAGATCTCATTCGGCGCATTGAGCCAGATTTCCTCGATGCCCGGATCGTCCAGAAGCGGCTGAAGCGCGCCAAACCCCGCCACAGCGTCGAAGACGAATCTCCGGGCCTGCTCCAGCGGGCCGATGGGCGGCAGCGGCGCGAGCAGCGCCCGCTCGTCGTAGTCGCTGATCGCCTCCTCCACGAGGCGGCGCACTTCGCCGCCCTGCCGCAGCGGATCCAGGCCACGGCGACGGATCAACTCACGGACTTCGTCTTCGACGATGCGCACAGCTTCCACGGTGCCCCCCACATGACCGCTACCCCTCCCCCTGGGGCAGTGCAACTGGGGTTAAAGCTAGAGGAGGCGAGGCGTTCCGACAAGGGCGTCAAACGCCGCTTGTGGATAAGTCCGCGGCAGCGGACCAGCATCACCCGCCTCAGCCCGCTCGACTAGACTCGGACACTAGCCAAAAGAAAGGTCGCAAGTGCCACAGCTGAGCGTGCTGATCCCTGTCAAGGACGGGATGCCCTACCTGAAGTCAACCGTTGCCAGCACCCTGCGCGCGATGCCGCGGGACTCCGAACTGCTTGTTCTGGACGACGGCAGCACCGACGGCACCGAGGCCTTCCTCGCCAGCTTGGGTGACAAGCGGCTCAAGGTCTTCCGCAATGAGCAGTCAGCGGGTGTGGCTGCTGCTTCGACCGCCCTGCTCTCGCACGCAAGCGGCGAACACGTCGCCCGCATCGACGGCGACGATATCTGCCTGCCATGGAGGTTCGCCGTCCAGCGCCGCGCCCTCGAGAGCGTGGACATGGTCTTCTCGCAGGCCCTCATGATCAACGCCAAGAATGTCCCGTTCAGGCCACGCTTCGAGCCGGGGATTTCCGCTGAGGCCATGCCGCTGCATCTGCTGCTGACAAACGTGCTGATGAACCCGACGATGTACGCCTCCCGCGCCGCCCTGGAATCGCTCGGCGGGTACCAGGCCACCCCGGCAGAGGACTACGACCTGTGGCTTCGTGCCGCGACGGCAGGTCTGCGCATGCGCCGCATCCCGCGGCTGCCAACCATTGCCTACCGCCGCCACCAGACCCAGCTGAGCCAGACCCGGGCCTGGTCGGACGAGAACGGCGACAAGATCCTCGCGGAATCGTTCAGCAAGCTGGCCGCGGACCGGCTCGGGTTCCACGGATCCGCCGCCACCATCCTGTACAACCGGCCGGCGGCGGGAAAGCCGTACCCGGAGGACCCGGACATTGCCGAGTTCGTCCGTTGCATGATGGAGGCGGCAAGCCGGCTTGGCGAGAGCGACCGGCGCGGCGTCGAGGCGCGGCTGACAGCCATCTACCGCGTCTGACCAGATTGGCGGAAGGCTGACGCCTCTGACGAGCGTGGCGGAAGGCTACCGCCTCTGACGAGGCGCGGCTGACAGCCAGCTACCGCGTCTGACCAGGGGGGCGGAAGCCTAGTCGGCCTGGACGCCGGCGGTCTCGGCAACCGCGGCGTAGCCCTGGGGGTTCCTGCTTTGCCAGCGCCAGTGGTCCTCGCACATCTGTGCCAGGCTGCGGTGCGCGGACCAGCCCAGATCCGCCAAGGCGGCCGAAGGGTCGGCGTAGCTGACGGCGGCGTCGCCGGGACGGCGGGGCGCGAATTCGTAGGGCACCGGGTGCCCGGCCGCCGTGCCGAACGCCGCGATGACTTCGAGCACCGAGGAGCCCCGGCCGGTGCCAAGGTTCCAGCGGAACACCCCTGCTCTGTTGCTGAGGTAGCCCAGGGCGGCCAGGTGGCCTGCGGCAAGGTCCATCACGTGGATGTAGTCCCGCACTCCGGTGCCATCCGGCGTCGGGTAGTCGTTGCCGAACACCATCACTTTTTCGCGGCGCCCCACGGCCACCTGTGCCACAAACGGGAGCAGGTTGTTGGGGATGCCGGTGGGGTCCTCGCCGATCAGGCCGGACTCGTGGGCGCCAACCGGGTTGAAGTAGCGCAGCAGGGCGATGCTCCAGCGGGGATCGGCGGCCGCCAGGTCGGAGAGGATGTCCTCGATCTGTTCCTTGGTGCGGCCGTAGGGGTTGGTGGCATCCAGCGGCGCCTTCTCGATGAGGGGAACTTCATCCGAGGCGCCGTAGACGGTGGCGGAGGAGCTGAAGACGAGGCGGCGTACCCCGGCGGCGTCCATGCTGTGCAACAGGTTGAGGGTGCCGACGACATTGTTCTGGTAGTACATCAGGGGTTTCTCGACGGACTCCCCCACGGCCTTGAGCCCGGCGAAGTGGATCACTGCCTCGAAGCCGCCCTCGGCAAAAACGGCGTCCACGCCGGGACCGTCAAGAAGGTCGACCTTCCGGAAGTCCACGATCTTGCCCGTGAGCTGCTCCACGCGGCGCAGGGACTCCGGGTTTGAATTCAGCAGGTTGTCGAGGACCACAACCTCGTGCCCCGCTTCAAGGAGGGAGAGCGTTGTGTGGGACCCGATGTAGCCGGCGCCGCCGGTAACCAATACCTTCATGCATGACAGCTTAGAAGGATCGGGCGGCCACTGCGAACTCGACCCGGGCCTGCCGAGCCAGCGCCCCGATAGCCGAACGGCTCCCGGAGAGCCTACTAATTTCAGGCCGCGAGTGGTACCTTCGATCCCACTCGCCACATGAGCAACATCAGGACGGTGCTAGGGTGAGCGCGATAAGTCAGACATTCTCATCGTTCGGTGGTTCCCTCTCGGATCCGAACATACCCGAGACAAATATGCAGCGCTCGCGAAGCGCACCATCGTTCCGGAGCAGATCATGAAGCGAACCCACCTTCCCCACAGCAATGATTTCGGCAGACGCGCCGGGAGCGCATTGTTGCTTGTTTCGCTGTTGGCCGGTCCCGGACTGGCAGCGCCCTCCACAGCGGCCGAGCCACCGAGCCCAACAGTCGCGACGCCGACGTCGGCCCCTACTTCCGTGCCCACCCCGACGCCAACACCCGCTGCGACAGCCGCTGCGGCTGCGACGCCGAAGGTGTCGGCGACCGCGACGCCGACGCCGACCAGCCGGGCAACGACGCTGACGGCTCCCGCACCAACCACCACTGCCCCGACTCCGGATCCGTCCGCACGCACCGGCACACGCGATAAGGCCGCAATGGCTGCGGCGATCGGCCCAGGCGGCGCCGAGATGGGGCAACGATCGGCCCGCGTGACGGGGACGGCTGCCGCAGGTCCCGGCACTGCCAGCAAGTCCCTGACCACCGAAGCTGTGGCAACAGAAGACACCTGGAAGCCGACGTTCGGCATTCAGGGTCTTGATGTCAGCGGCCATCAACCCTCGGTCGACTGGCAGCAGCAGTGGGACATGGGGGCTCGTTTCGCCTATGTCAAGGCAACAGAAGGCAACTATTTCTCAAGCGAGACCTTCGCCTCCCAGTATCAAGGTTCCCGCAGTATTGGGATGGTCCGCGGCGCCTACCACTTCGCGATTCCCAATTGGTCCTCAGGGGCGGACCAAGCACGCTACTTCGTTCAGAATGGTGGCGGGTGGAGTGCGGACGGTTACACGCTGCCACCGGTACTCGATTTTGAATTCAACCCCTATGCCGGCCGCACCATCAATGGCTTCTACTTTGGAAACAGCTGCTATGACATGTCTCCTGCCCAGCTGACATCCTGGGTGCGAGACTTTGGGAACACCATGGTCTCCCTAACGGGACGCTTGCCCGTGATTTACACCAACACATCATGGTGGAAGCAGTGCACGGCAGATGCACCGGGGTTCGGGGACTACCCGCTATGGGTGGCCTCCTACCCGTTAGCCCCCTCGAACAACGTCGGACCCATACCCTCAAGTTGGAGCAACTTCAGCATCTGGCAGTACAGCAGCACGGGGCCGTTCACAGGTGACTCGAATGTTTGGAACGGAGACTACGCCGGCCTGAAGCGTTACGCGGCTGGATACGGCGTCACCGGAGGAATAGCGTCCGCATGGGCCGCAGCTGGGGGCGGTGGCGGGAAACTCGGGTACCCAACGAGCAACGAGATCTGCGGCCTGACCGGCGGTGGCTGCTACCAGCGCTTCCAAGGCGGCACCATCCACTGGTCGCCGGCCTCCGGCGCCTCCGCCACCTGGGGCGCCATCGGCACGACCTGGGGCACCCTGGGCTACGAAAACGGCAAACTCGGCTACCCCGTCACCAACGAGATCTGCGGCCTGACCGGCGGCGGCTGCTACCAGCGCTTCCAAGGCGGCACCATCCACTGGTCGCCGGCCACCGGCGCCTCCGCCACCTGGGGCGCCATCCGTGCCACCTGGGCAAGCCTGGGCTCTGAGAAAAGCAAACTCGGCTACCCGATCGGCAAGGAAACCTGCGGCCTGACCGGCGGCGGCTGCTACCAGCGCTTCCAAGGCGGCACTATCCACTGGTCGCCCGCTTCCGGCGCCTTCGCCACCTGGGGCGGCATCCGTGCCACCTGGGCGGGCCTGGGCTCCGAGAAAAGCAAACTCGGCTACCCGACCGGCAAGGAAATCTGCGGCCTGACCGGCGGCGGCTGCTACCAGACGTTCCAGGGCGGCACCATGCACTGGTCGCCCGCCACCCGCGCTTTCGCCACCTGGGGCGGCATCCGTGCCACCTGGGGCGCCCTGGGCTACGAAAAAGGCAAACTCGGCTACCCCGTCACCAACGAGATCTGTGGCCTGACCGGCGGCGGCTGCTACCAGACGTTCCGGGGCGGCACCATCCACTGGTCGCCCGCCACCGGCGCTCGCGCCACCTGGGGCGGCATCCGTGCCACCTGGGGCGCCCTGGGCTACGAAAAAAGCAAACTCGGCTACCCCATCACCAACGAGATCTGCGGCCTGACCGGCGGCGGCTGCTACCAAGGCTTCCAGGGCGGTACCGTCCACTGGTCGCCCACCACCGGCGCCCACGCCACTTGGGGCGCCATCCGTGCCACTTGGGGCGCCTTGGGCTACGAAAAAAGCAGACTCGGCTACCCCGTCACCAACGAGATCTGCGGGCTCGCTAATGGCGGCTGCGTGCAAAATTTCCGCGGCGGCACCATTAGCCGTACAGATGCGGCGGGCATCAAAGTTTCCTATAAGTGAATCTGTACCAGAAGCCAGCGTGCCGCTCGGGGCGAGAGTCGCCGGAGCCGACCATCGACGGCTGATTCCCACACGTCACTTTTAGATCAGAGACACCACCGGCCACTCTGGTATCACAGTGGATCCGGTGCTATCGTTTCGGCGTCAGGACCCAGCGAATTGACTTATCGGCTTCCGACTCGCGGATGTCCGGTCATGGTGAACTAGGCAGCGTGTTTCCCGGAGCACGTTTAGCGCTCCGGAGAGACACATGAAGCCGAACACGACGACCCTGTCAATACGACGCACTTTGCGGCTCAAGACCGTGGCAGTCGTGGTGGTCACCGCGGTTGCGGCGCTCAGCCTTCCAGCGCAGGCCTGGGCTCTCGAACCCGGGCCGTCGGCTTCACCGACTGCCACGGCCTTCGTGTCCGCAGGCCAAAAACCCACAGCCAGCAGTGTGGCGACGGCCGAATCCACGCAGGCACCCAGCCCGGTCCCGACGCCGGCGGCGACGGCGACGGCGGCAGCAACGGGCACCGCCCCGGGAACCATTGACATGAAGGCGCTCAACGCCGCCATCGGAGCAAACGGCGCGTACATGGGCCAGGGTCTGAAATCCCAACTGGCCGGCTCCCCGCGGTCCGCCGCTCCTTCAGCCGCGGCGGAGTCCCTGCAGATCGAAAGCACCTGGCGGGCCCCCGGCATTCAAGGCCTGGACGTGAGCGGCTACCAGCCAACGGTGAATTGGCCGGCCCAGTACTCGATGGGCGCCCGTTTCGCGTACGTGAAAGCCTCCGAAGGCCTCACCTACCGCAGCCCCGCGTTTGCTTCCCAGTACTCCGGTGCCCTGAACGCCGGCCTCATCCGCGGCGCCTATCACTTCGCGCTTCCATCCATCTCCACTGGCGCGGCGCAGGCAGACTACTTCGTCAACAGCGGCGGCGGCTGGAGCCCCGACGGGAAAACCCTGCCGCCGCTGCTGGATATCGAATACAACCCGTACAGCACTCTCGGCAACACCTGCTACAACATGAGCGCCGCCGCCATGGTCGGCTGGCTCAAGGACTTCTCCAACCGCGTACTGTCACGAACCGGCCGCCTGCCCATGATCTACACCACCGCGGGCTGGTGGTCCAAGTGCACCGGCAACTCCGGCGCCTTCGGGAACCAGCCGCTTCACCTGGCGCGCTACTCGACGTACATCGGCAATGTGCCGAACGGGTGGGGAACCTACAGCGTCTGGCAGTACAGCAGCACGGGCCCCTTCGCCGGCGACTCCAACGCCTGGAACGGAACCTACGCCAACTTACAGAAATTTGCAGCCACTGCTGACGGGGTGGTCCTGAAGCCGTCGATCATGTCAACCGGCGACGTCGTGGCCGCTGATGCCAGCGGCGCCCTGTGGGACTATCCGGCCACCGGCACAGGCAGTTTTGGTGCCCGGAAGAAGATCGGCCAAGGGTGGACCGGACTGCGGTCGATCAACGTTATCGACTGGAATGCCGACGGGGTCCTCGACGTGGTCGCTCAGTGGACATCGGGCCGAGTCAACGTCTACCTCGGTGTCGCTGCCGGCGGCTTTTTGGCAGGACCCGTACTGGCGGCTTCCGGTTGGGGCGCCTACCAGCTCACCATCGGCTACTGGCTGAGCAACAGTTACTTCCCTCAAGTCCTCACCCGGGACGACGCAGGCAATCTCACCTTCTGGCGCAACAGCTCTGGTGGAGGCCTCGGTACGGCCAGCAAAATCGGCACCGGCTGGGCCAAATTCAACGTGACGATGGTCGACTTCGACGGTGACGGCAAAGAAGATATCCTGGCCCAAGACGCCGCCGGGACCATGCGCCAGTATCGCTCCAATGGCGCTGGTGCCTTTGCCGCCGAATCGCCCCGAACCGTCGGGACCGGTTGGAACCAGATGACCAGCTTGACGGTCACGTTCTCGTTCAAGGGCTACGCGGCGACAGGCATGATGGCCCGCAGCCGTGACGGTAGCCTGCGATACTATCCCGTTCCTGGGAACTCCACCTGGGGTGCGTCCACGATCATCGGATCGGGGTGGGCGAGCTTCCTTATCGCCGGAGGCGAGAACATCAACAGCCAGGTCCCGGCCACCCCGCCAAGCCCGTCACCCGCAGGTACCCCGTCTATTAAATCCGCATCCGACATCGTCCGGGTGGACACCGCGGGCAAGCTATGGGCACACCCGGCAAATGGAGTGGGCGGTTTGGCCGCACCGCATCAGATCGGCAGCGGGTGGTCTAAGGCTAAGGCCCTCCATGTTCTCGACTGGAACAAGGACGGTGTGCCCGATGTGCTGGCACAGTGGTCCTCGGGTGCCTTGAGCGTGTACTTCGGCGCCAAGACCGGCGGATTCACCGGCCCGGTAACCCTCGCCAGCGCTGGCTTCGCCCAGACCACTCTCGTCACCGGCCGTTGGGTGAAAGCGAGCAGCTATCCGGGACTCGTCGGCTACGGAGCGGACGGCGCCCTGTACTACTGGGGCAATGTTTCCGGTCGAGCCCTCAGCGCTCCAGTGAAAATTGGGGTGGGCTGGGGTGGGCTGAAGATTGCCATGACCGACTTCGACAGCGACGGCAACCAGGATCTGCTCGCCGTCAATTCACTCGGCGCCATGCGGCTCTACCGCTCCAATGGCCAGAGCGGCTTCATTTCCGAGACCCGAAAGACTGTTGGCACAGGATGGCAGTCGTTCCGGCAGTTCTCGAGTACGGCTGGTTTTGCGGGCGCCGGATCCAAGGGTGTCATGGCTCTCCTGACGGACGGCCAACTGGCCTACTACCTTATTATCGCGGGAAGCACGTGGGGCACCCGCACCACCGCAGGAACGCTGCCGACATCGACCGCGGTCTCCATGGCGACATCCGCCTACTAGGGAACCCCTATCCGCCGGCTGCTTGCTTGGTTCTGTCTTGGGTGGGAAAGAGGAAGCGGTCCAAGTTCTTTCCCAACTTGGACCGCTTTTTCTTCTGGAGCAACGACTCAGGACACCGCGGAATCGGAGGCGGGCAGCAGGGCGCGGATCGCTGCTTCCCAGATCCCCAGCTGGGATTCCGCTGCCAGCGGCTTGGCGGCGCGGTCCGCCGCCAGCTTCCACTCCATGATCTGCTCCGGATTCAATGACCGGATCGTTGCGGCCAGCGCCGTCGGCGAGAAGTCCGGGGTGACGGTGCCAAAGCCGTACTCGTTGACGATTTGCACCATCGACGGTGAGGGCCCCACAATCACTCCTAGACGCGCCTGAACCGCCTCGAAGAACTTGTTGGGCAAAGCATTCTTCAAGTTGAATGTCGTCGGGGGGAGAAACACCAGCGAGACGTCATATTCGCTCGAGATTCGCACGAGTTCGTCATATGGCACGGGATCACGAAACTTAACCGAAGGCACGTCAGCTGCCATCTTCTTCAGCTCGGCAACGTAATCCGGCTCGTTGGGCATCACGAAAATGTCCAGTTCAATGCCGAGCGGCGCGCTGCGCATCGCCTCAATGAGGTTTTCCAGCTTCCGGTAGCGCTGCCCAGCGCCGTTATGGATCAGCCGAATGGTCCCGCCGACAGGCCGCGGCGCTCCCTCCGTGAAGGGCGCCGCGTTGGTGACCACATCCACATCCACCCCGAAATCCAGGTTGTACTGCGCCGCGATGCCCGAAGCAACGGTGGTGAGCGAGCGTGCCCGCGGCAGGTAGGTGCGGCAGAGCCACCGCATATAGGGGGCGACGAACAGGCGCCACTTGAGGTCGGCTTCCTTTTCCTTCGGCGCAAACTCATGGAGATCGGAGTGGACCCCGTACTTCGGCTCCAGTTGCACTGCCAAAGGCAGGGTGTTCAGATCATTGGCAAGAACGACATCAACGGATATCCCCGCCAGCAGCTTCCGAGCCTGCTGGACCGCGGGGATTTGGTCGTAGGCTCGACGGTAACGGCGGCCCAGCAGCCCAATCTTGTCCGAAGGCCAGCCGATGGCATCGGGCGACAAGGCAAAATGCTCATCGACGCCGTCCGGCGCGGCCCCGTACCCGCACGTGATGACGTGATATTTCCCGCTGAAGAGACCCACCTGCTTGAGCACGCGCGGGTCAGACCGGATCGGCGAAAAAGAAATGATGAGAAGTCGGGGCAAGGCAGTCATGCTTCCATCATTCCAGACCGCGAAGCCACCCCTTCACGCCAGGCCGGCTCCCGCAAGCTCCGCGGGAGTGAATGGCTGCCGCTAAAAAATGTTCCGCAGAAAGGGAATCCGCGCTGCAAGGACGGAGACGGCAAAGCTTATGACGAGGGTAGCGGCGAAGCTTGCGAAAGCCACCAAGATCGATCTGCCGTCGAAGACCGCCGGCACGTTGAGCCTGATGACCTCGAAGACCAGCAGGTGCACGAGGAACACGCCGAACGAAGCTCCGGAGAGGGTGACCAGCATCCGCCCGGTCCGGGGTGAAGGCGTGAGGCGGCTGAAAATGGACTTGCCCGAAAGGAATACCACCGCGGCCAACATCATGACGGACAGCGAGAGGTAGCTGACCGGAGACACCACGTTCAGCAGTCCTGCCTGCGCCTGGTGTCCGTACTGCCACAGACAGAGCGCAGCCACACCAAGTGCCACCACGACGGCGGCGAAAAGGGACCGGCCATTGAGCTTGACGTCCCGCAGCGCACGGCCAGCCACGAAATAGCCAACATAGGGCAGCCAGTACGTAAAGATGTTCAGGCTGATCGGCCTGGCGAAGCCCAGAGAGGCCGCGATTCCAGGCACCATATATACGAGCGCCGTGGCAGCTAAGAGGGTGGCGGCAAGAGCCCGCGCCCGCCGCTGGCCCCCGCCCTGCAGGAAGGACATGATGAGCGGAGCAACCGCGTAGAGCCCGAGAATCAACCAAAGGAAATACAGCTGGCTAAAGGTGGACCCGTCAAGGAGCAGCTGAGCCACCCTGGCAGGCGGTAGGTCTTCACCGCGCATCAGCCAGCGGACTCCAACCAGATAGACCAGGTGCCACACGATGAGAGCCGGCAGGAGCCGCACCGCCCGCTTGCGGTAAAACGATCGAGGCTCCTGGACTTGCTTTTGAGGCGCCAAAAGTAGTGCGCCGGAGATCATCACGAAAACCGGCACGACCCACACAAAGGGGATATCCATGCCGGCGGCCAGCCACCAGTTGCGAGACTGGGGCTCCGAGTGCCCCAAGACGTAGGCAAAGAGGTGGATCGCTACGACACCACAGATACTAAGAATTCTCAGGATGTCCAGAGAATAGTCGCGGGTCGAAGCGACCGCCGCGCTATCTTCCGGGCGCGACCTGAGAACCGTCACTCGGCCTCCCGCATCCGTTCCGAGAACAAGGTGGACGTGGACTGTTGCCCATCCTTGAGCCAGGGCCGGGGGGTTTCGTCAATGGCGATCCGCCGGGAAAGTTGGGTGAGCGTGGTCTCCATGTGCCGGAAGCGCTGGTAGGTCGTGGCCATGAAAACCATGAAGCTGACGATCAGCCCGTAGAGGACCAGGTCTGTGCCACGGCCGATGCCCAGGGAACGGGCGAGCATGGTCAGCAGTTCCGGGAAGAAAATCGACAACGCGGCCACAACCGCGAAAATCACCAGCATGATCCGGCGGATGGCCAGGTGCCGGGCATTGGATCCACCCCGCATGAGCGCGAGGGAGACGACAATGACCGCCAGTACGAGAACTATTTGGACTATGATCTGCAATTTCTCACCTAAACAGAAGGTCAGCGATGATGTTGACGGAGTTCAGCAAGGACTGGCCTTTTGCCTTTGAGTAATCGGTGTAGATGATCTCGACAGGGTGCTCCACCCAGCGCGGTTTGATCTCGGAGACCTGATGGATCAACTCGGAGGCGTGCGCCATCCTGTTCTGGGTGAGGTGGATCTTGCGGGCGACGTCCGGTCCAATGGCGCGCAGCCCGTTGTGCGCGTCGGTCAGCGCCATTCCGGTCGCCAGCCGGGACTGGACCGCAGCGGTCCGCAGCACCAGGCGCTTTGCCGGGGAAAGTTTCGTCCGGCCGTCCAGGAACCGTGAGCCCAGAACCAGGTCGGCTTCGCCTGTCCGCACACGGTCAGCCATTGCTTTGGCGTCCTCAACCCGGTGCTGGCCGTCGGCGTCGAACGTCACGATGCAGTCAAGTTCAGGATCTTGCAGCGCATACTCGAAACCCGTCTGCAGTGCGGCACCCTGGCCCAGGTTGACCGGGTGCTGGACGACGATCGCGCCGGCCTGCCTGGCCACATCCTGCGAGCCATCGCTGCTTCCGTCATCGACGCACACGACATTCGGAAACTCTTTGCGGATTCCGTCGATAACCCCGCCAACGACGGAGGCCTCGTTGTACATAGGTATGACTATCCAAGTGCGACTCACCCATCAAGTATTCCACAGTCGCCACCGCCGAATTGGGCGTCCCGGCGCTGCGCCCACCGGGGCCCGTAAAAGGAGCCCAGGTAGCAGCCCGCGTAGTATGGAAAGGATTCTTCCCCGCCGCTTTGGAGTACTCCTTGAAACAACTGCGCCGCACGATGCGCGAGCTGCTGCCGCTTCTGCCCGATAACGCCAGGCGGTTCCTTACCCTCTTTGGCGTGCTCTCGGCGATCCTTTCGCTCCTCGATTCGGCGGCGCTGGGCGTCTTTGCTTTGGTCCTGAACCAAATTCTCAAGGGCGGGACCATGACCCTGCCGGTTATTGGAACGGTCACCCAGGAGTTGAGTCTCTTGATTCTCGTCTCCTCGGCCTTGGTCATGATCCTGAAATCCGTGCTCAGCATCTGGCTTCAGTGGGTGTCCACCCGCAGGTTTGCCGACTATGAACTTGAGATTGGCTCCATTCTGTTCCAGAGCTACATCCGTGCTCCGTGGACGGAGCGCATGAAGCGATCCACCACCGAGCTGGTCCGGATGATCGACGTCGGAATCGCCAACACCGTATCGGGTGTGCTGTTCCCGGCTGTCACGCTGCCGGCCCAGGCGCTGACTTTCGCATCGGTCCTCGTGGTGCTCGTGGCTGCATCCTGGCAGACCGCCTTGTCCACCGTCCTTTATCTCGGGATCATCGCGGCGTTCCTTTACTTGTGGCTCTCGAAGAAGTCGTATGAGGCAGGAAAGGTGAACCGCGACGCCGCACAGCGCATGTCCACCCTGGTGTCTGAAATGCTCGCGGCCCTCAAGGAAATCACCCTCCGCGACAAGGCGGAAGAAGTAGGCGGCATCGTGCTGCACAGCCGGGAACGTGCCGCCCGTTCACGGTCGAATATCAGGTTCATCAGTTCGGTCCCCAAGTTTGTGATCGACATGGCCCTGATCGGCGGTTTCCTGCTGATTGGTGCGGTGGGCTACATGATCGGCGGCATCGAAACTGCGATGTCATCGGTCGCGATCTTCGGCCTGGCTGGCTTCAAGCTGGTGCCGGCACTGACCACGGTCCAAGGGCAGATAACCCAGATCCAGTCGACTCTTCCCTACACCGAGATCGTGATGCGGGACATCAAGGACGCGGCCGTCTTCCGGGAAAACGCCGAGAAGCTGGGCAAGACCCCCATCACCAGCGAGCCGAAAATGCTCGAACTGAAGGACGTTGAATTCACCTATCCGGGGGCAGAGAGTCCGGCGGTCACCAACATCAGCCTCAGCCTGCCCATCGGCTCGTCTGTGGGAATCGTCGGTCAATCGGGGGCTGGCAAGTCCACCCTCATCGATATCTTCCTGGGGTTGTTGACCCCGTCGAAAGGCACCATGACCCTCGACGGCGTTCCGCTCGAGGACGTGCTGGCGGATTGGCGCAAGCGGGTGGGCTATGTGCCCCAGGACGTGGCGATCTTCGACGGCACAGTCGCCCAGAATGTGGCCTTGAGCTGGGGCGGTGACATTGACGAGGACAAAGTCCGGAGCGCGCTGGAACGCGCCCAACTCCTCGACACCGTCAATACCCGCGCGGGCGGAATCAACGGCCGGGTGGGCGAGCGGGGCCTGGCCCTGTCGGGCGGACAACGCCAGCGTCTGGGTATCGCACGTGCCCTGTACATGGACCCCCTGGTCCTGGTGCTCGACGAGGCCACCAGTGCGCTGGACACGTCCACGGAAGCCGCCGTCGCGAATGCGATCAGCGAACTCCACGGCGAGATCACCGTCATCTCGGTGGCCCATCGTCTCTCCACGATCCGGCACAATGACCAGATCTGCTTCATGAAGGACGGCACCATCGTGTCGCAGGGAATTTTTGACGAGGTCATCCGCATCAATCCGGACTTCGCCCAGCAGGCTGCTCTCGCGGGTCTTCACACTCTGGACGGCGGCGCCCCCGCCGCAGGTGAAGCCGCGCGCCCGGAGGCCCGCGCGCTGTAAGCATTCCCCGGTAGGCCCGCATTTCCCGGGCCCCGTTCTCCGCCGGTTCCTCCCGCCACCGGCGGGCGGCCTGTTCCCCACCGGACAGTTCCCTACCCGGCTGCGATCCCCCGGTACAGATCCTCCAGACGGTCCACGTACGCTGCCGCGTCGTATCTGGGCAGCGCCCACGTTGACCCGCCCAACGTGCGCGCGGCAGCTTGCGGGTCCTTGAGCGCTTCGAGGACCTGCGCCACCACTTCGTCCTCCGTTCCCTGCAAAACCGGGGGCGTCGATCCGTCGTCCGGCCGCGCCAGACGCGTCCCCACTGCGGCCAGCGGCACGCCCATGCAGAGGGCCTCGAACTCGCTGGTGGCGAAATTGTTCGTGGCCTGGCCGACGCCGACATGCGCGCCGGCCATGACGCGGTGGTATTCCTCTTGCGACATGCGCTCCAGCAACGTCACCCCGGCCTCAGCCGCCTGCCCGGCCCCGGGCCCCCAGTTCAGTCCGAGAATCCGCACTTCCGGACCGACAGCGCTCCGGAGCCGACGAGCCAGGCTCAACTGCCGCTCCACCCCCTTGTCCTCGTCCCAGCGCGAGACAAAGAGAATGGTCGGCCGGGCGTCCGGCCGCCAGGCGGGGAGGCTGGCAGCGTCAACCAGGGCAGGCAGGAATTCTGCGTCCGGCCGTGCCGCCAAGGCGTTGCCGGTGGTGTCATTATTCGCGTAGAAGACGTGCGCGGCACCGTCGATGGCACGCTGGATCTCATCGTGGAAGGCAGGATCGGTCCACTGTTTGCGAATGTCCGTACCGTGCAGGGTCAGGGCGTAGGGACGCCTCGGCATTCCGCGTTCCCGGAGCAACCGCGCGCTGGTGGCGTAGTGGACATGGACGACGTCCGCCGTCCATAATTTGGCGGCCCTTCGGGCGACATACGGAACAAAGCGCGCCCGGGCCAGGACCGGGTTTGCCGGGGCAGGTGTCAGGGGGCGCACGAGTTCGGGCGGCAAATAGTCCCAGGTCTTGCCTGCCCGGCCGGCCGCCCGGACCATGGTCCGGGCCACGAACGCGCAGTCGTTGAATTGAAGGACATGGGGATCGGCGCTCATCCCTGCTGCCTTGCTGCTACGGCTGCGGGGGACGTCCCGTGGAGATATGAGCCACCGCGGACGGAATCCCGAGTTTCGTTTTGCACCCAGTAAGGTTATCGCGGGACTCCCCAAATAACCTCGTTCAGGAGTGCTTAGTCCATGCGCCAAAGCATCGAAGTCGTCATCCCGGTCCATGATCCCGCGCGGCCGGTAGCGCGCGGGATAGCGTCCGTCAATGAGCAGCGCTCCGCGCTGGCCGCCCGCGGTGTCGACCTGCAGGTGACGGTGGTGCTGCACAATCTTCCGGCGGACAGCCTGACCCAGCCCGGGTTCCCTTCCGGCCTCGCCGGTGTCACCTATCTCGCCCACACCGACGGCGTGGCGTCACCGGCTGGCCCCCGCAACTACGCCCTGGGCCGCAGCAGTGCGACCTACCTGAGCTTCCTTGACTCGGACGACTACCTGGAACCCGGCTCGCTGCTGTCGTGGTGGCAAGTGGCCGAGAAGCATGCGGCCGCTGCGGTGATCGCACCGTTACGGACGCCGTCGGGCAGCATTCTCCCGTCCCCACGAATTCGACCGTCAAAGCCCCGGGTCCTCCACCCCCTCCGAGACGGGCTGGCCTACCGCAGTGTGCCCTACGGGCTGTTGCGCCGGGAGAGCCTGCTCGCCCTGGGGTTTGGCTACACCGAGGGCATCCTGACCGGTGAAGACATTGAACCGACGCTGCGGCTGTGGTTCCGTTCCGGTGCCATCTGCTACCCATACGGCGCGCCCGCGTACCGTCAGACAGATGACTCCGGTCCGGCCCGCGTGACGAGCTCCATCCGGCCGCTGAGGCAGGAGTTCGCGTGGCTGGAACACCTGCTTGATACGGACTGGCTGCGGCAGGCGTCGACGCCGGAAAGGCGCGCCATCGCGCACAAGGTTCTGAGGGTGCACGGCATCGGGGCCCTGCTCCGGCGCGCTGACGCCCCCGACTCCCCCGGCCAGGCCCCGCTGTGGGATGCCGAGGAGAGCCTGTACTGGCGCGGCGTTGCCGGCAGGGTCCTGGCTTTTGCCGGCGGTTCCATTCCAAGTATCAGCCGCCGTGACGCCGAACTCATCGGGGCCGCGGGAACGGCCGGGGAGCTTCGGCAGCTGCGCGCCCTGGTGGCCAAGTATCGGGGGTCCGGACGCCAGGGGGCGTTGCTCACTCCACGGCTGCAGGATTCACTGTCCCGCGACTCGACGCTCCGCCACTACGTCAGCGAGAGACTGCGGGCGGCGGCCGGCGTTTTCACGGCACCGCCCGGAGCACCTGGGTAACGGAGCCCGCGCCACCATCGTGGCGGCTGCCGGAGGCTCCCCGGCGCAAGATCATCAGCCTGGCTTGCTAGACTCGAGTCGATAATTCGGACGAGCAGGAGCATTAATGAACTGGTGGCAGGCGTTTCCCGCTATCGCCGTGGCCGCACTCTTGATGTTTCTCCCCGGGTTTGTGCTCGCGAGGGCACTGGGTGCCAAGGGCTTCGCCTCAGCGGCAATGTCCCCTCTGGCTTCCTGCGGACTCATCGGGCTCGCAGGCGTGGTGGGAGGACTGTTCCGGCTGGGCTGGGGACTCTTCAGTTATCTGCTCGTGACAGCCATCTGCACCGGTGTGGCATTCCTGCTTCGACGATTCCTTAGTGGACGGGTTTCCCCTGTCGCGCCAGCCTCTGTGGCGCCCGCCGTCCAATGGGCGGCAATCCTGGGCGGTATGGTGGCTGGCTCTACCCTCATATTCAACCGCCTGCTGCCGGCCATCGGCCAGCCCGGAAACTTCGCCCAGGTGTACGACAACATTTTTCACCTCAATGCGATCCGGTACATCCTCGAAACCGGCAACGCCTCGTCCCTGACGCTGGGCCGGATGCTCAGCCCGGAATCCGGGATCGCGATCTACCCGTCCGTCTGGCATTCGCTGGCGGCCCTCGTTGCCCAGCTGACCAACAACGACGTCTTTGTCAGCGAGAACGCGGTGGTGGTAGCTGTGAGCGCGCTCCTGTGGCCTTTCGCCTGCATCATGCTGGTCCGGGGCATCGTCGGGCCCCGCGTCCTGCCGCTGGTGGTTGCCGGTGCCCTGAGCGGCGGCTTCTGGATGTTCCCCTTCCAGTTGCTGCAGTGGGGCCCGCTCTACCCCAACACCCTTGCCTACAGCTTGCTGCCCCTGGCGCTGCTCGTCCTTGTGGGGTTGTTCAGGGTCGGACGCGAAAGATTCCTGGACGACTTCAGCCTCTGGTCCTTCCTGGTCATCGCGGTTGCGGCGCTGTTCCTTTCCCAGCCCAACGGTGTCACGGCACTCTTGGCGTTCTCCGTCCCGCTCATTGCCGCCGCGTGGTTCTCCCAGATGCGTGCCCGCATCCGCGCCAAGGCAGGTTTCCGGCCAATTGCCCTGACAGTCCTTTGGGGTGTGGCCTCGGCGGCGGCCTTCCTCGTCGTCTGGCAGGCCTTGCTCCTTGACTTTGACAGCTGGAAACCCAGCCGGACCCTGGAGCAGGCTGTGGGCGACGTCGCCACGGGCACCCTCCTGGGCGGCGGCGAGACAATGGTCGCCTCGGTGGCGGCCCTGGTCGGCATCCTCACCATCATCTGGCGGCGGAGAGGTGGCTGGATTATTGCCTGCGCGCTCATTGCCGCTGCCCTCTACGTCGTTGCCGTCGTCATGTATCAGGGCCGCTTCCGGCACTTCACGATCGGCAGCTGGTACCAGGACCCGTACCGGCTGGCGGCCTTGGTGCCGTTGTTCATGATTGTCCTTGCCAGCGTGGGTGCGGACGGCCTCGTGTCCGCGGTCAGGGGATGGCTCCGCCGCATCGCCGCCAAACGCTCCTCCGGCCGGCGGCCTGGCCTCCCTGAGTTCAGGGGATCTGGGGCCCTGTACGCAGTCGCAGCAGCCGCGATCCTTGCGCTCGCTCTCTCCACCCTGGTGGATCGCGTCCACAGCCCCGGACTGGCCGCCGTATCCACCAAGATCAAGAACTCGTACTCCTTTGTCCCGGGCTGGGCGGTATCCAGTGATGAATTCGCGCTGATGTCCCGGCTCGATTCAACCGTTCCGAAGGACGCCGTTATCGGCGTCAACCCGTTCAACGGTGGACCGCTGGCCTACGCCATTTCTGGCCGCCACGTCACCCAGTACCATATTTCGCCGGGTCCCGACGCCGATCTTCGCAAGATTGCGATGGACCTAACGACGTCGCAAAAGGGAGCTGAAACCTGCCAGCTCGCGGAGAAGGAGCATGTCCGCTACATTCTCGACTTCGGCCGCTTCTACATCCTCAACTTCGTGGAGGCCCAGGCCTACCCCGCGTTCGACAACGTGCTGGCGACCCCCGGCGCCAAGGTGGAACTCGTGGACCACCAGGGCGCGGCCAAACTGTACAAGGTCAACGCCTGCTGACCATGCTGCACGCGGTCTCCGCCGGTGCGCTGGATCACAGCCCGCCGTGGCCGGGCACCGCCATCGCCTAAGCTGGGAGCATGCGTATTCTCAGCGTCGTCGGCGCAAGACCACAGTTTGTAAAGCTCGCACCGATCGCGTCAGCCATCTCCGGCCGGGCGGAGCACCTGATTGCCCACACCGGCCAGCACTACGACGAACTCATGAGCGATGTCTTCTTCCGTGACCTGGGTATCCCAGCTCCCGACTTCAACCTCGGCGTGGGGTCCGGCAAGCACGGCGCACAGACCGGGGCCATGCTGGGAGGCCTCGAGGAGATCCTGGAAGAGGCCAAACCAGACTGCGTGCTGGTGTACGGCGACACGAACTCCACCTTGGCCGCTGCGATAGCCGCGGTCAAGATGCACATACCGCTGGCCCACCTTGAGGCGGGGCTGCGTTCCTTCAACCGGCGCATGCCGGAAGAACACAACCGCGTCCTGACCGACCACGCCGCGGACCTGCTGCTGGCCCCCACCCGCGTGGCCGTCGACCACCTGGCCAACGAGGGCCTCGCCGCCAAGACGGTCCTCGTCGGCGACGTCATGACCGACGTCCTGTACCAGGTCCGCGCCCTGCTGGAGAGCCGGAACGAGCCGCTCCCCCTCGACGTAGCCCCGCAGGGTTACTACGTCAGCACGATCCACCGGCCGGACAACACGGACTCGCCGTCGCGCCTCCGGTCCATCCTTGAGTCCCTGGCCTCCCTGGACCGCCCTGTCCTCCTGCTCGCCCATCCGCGCCTGGTCAGTTTCGCAGACCGTCACGGACTGACGCTGGAGCAGGGAAGCATCCGGGTATGCCCGCCGCTGGCCTATCCGCAACTGGTCAACGCCGTACTCAACAGTGCAGGCGTCATCACCGACTCGGGAGGCCTGCAGAAGGAAGCATTCCTGCTGCGGGTGCCGTGCACGACGATCCGTCCCGAGACGGAGTGGGTTGAGACCCTCGAATCGCGGTGGAACGTCCTGGTGAGCGAGGACCTCTCCATCCTGGCCGACACAGTGAAGCGGCCCGCACCTGAACCCACGGACGCGGCCCCGTACGGCGACGGGCACGCGGCCGAGAAGATCGTGGACGCGCTGCTGAACTTCAACGCGGAGTCCGGCACAAAGTAAGGGGCGCAGGCGCCTATGCGGGGCGGGAACGGGCAGTAAAAAAGCCCGTTGCCGCCCCTGCTGCTTTCCGGCAGGGCTAGAGCAGCGCGGGCTAGAGCAACGCGGGCTAGAGCAACGCGGACGCCGCCATGAAGCGCAACGGCGCCTCTGGATGCAGCTGCGCCGCCAGGTTCGCCGCGATCAGGGTTTGCGGCCGCCCGAACTTGCGGCGCGCTGCCGCTGCCGCCAGCATTTCAGCCAACGGGCCAGGGGTAAGAATGCTGCGGAGCAGCCGGGCGTCCGCCAGGGACAAGGGCCCGTCCGCCCCCGGTGCTGCGGCCAGAAGTGTGCGGGCCACGCGTGCGAGGTCTTCGCGCTCCGCATCCGTCCAGCCGCCCTGGTCCATGCGAGGGAGAATCACGCCAAAGACGTGAACCCGGAGCAACTTGGTGACCAGGGACTGACGCTGGGCCAGGGGAAGCGCCACGAACCAGGGGTCCGCGACGAGTTCCAGGGCGAAGGCGAACAACTCGCCGATCTCGCGTCGCTGGCCCGTGACCCGGTCCTCGGCGTCGGCGCCGACGACGTATTTACCGGCCCCCCGGGCGTAGTCGATCCGCCCGCCGCCGAACCACAGTTTGGCGGAGAAGATCTGGTCCTCCCCCGTCCGCAGATCAGCGCTGAAGTCGAGGCCGAGCCGCTGAATTTCGCTGCGTCGCAGCAGGCCCAGCGGCGCTGTGCGGTAGCTCAGGCGGTCCTTGACCGGATCCAGACCGAACCGCCTGCCCACCCGGACCGGCGGAGTCCGGACCGGCGCCCCGCCGGCGTGGCGCTGCGGGGCGATGACCATCGCGGAAGAGTGGCTGCGGGCGAGCTCCAGCCACTGGCGGAGGGCGCCGGGCTCAAGATGATCATCGCTGCCAAGGATGCAGACGAACTCGGCCGTAGCCTGCTGCAGCCCAAAATTGAAGGGCCCGGCCGGGCTCGGAATCCCGTCGCGGAGTTCCAGGAACCTGGTGGCTGCGGCCAGCCCGGGTGGAACGTTCCTCGAAATCTCGTCCCGGGAAATGTTGTGGCACACCACCGTGACCCGGACGCCGTCCGGGGTGTTCAGCTCCAGGCCGGCCGCCGCAATCGAGGCGAGCGCCCGTGCCACCGGTCGGGTGCTGCTGTGCACTGCCATGACGACGTCGACGGCGGGGACCGCCTCTGTTGCGCCGCTATTCACGTGGGCTCCGTCCTGTTGGTCCTGTGCCGGCGAGCACCCGGCCGTAGACGTCTTCGAAGAGCCGGCCGACAGTGGTTCGGCTGAACCTGGCCCGGATCGGTTCAGCAATCGTGGAGGGGTCGACCCCCGCGAAGGTCCGGCGGGCCGCCAGGATCGCCTCGGCCAGGGACTCCGGCGAAGCGTCGTCCACGAGGACGCCGTTCGCTTCGGTCACGTAGTCGGTGAATCCCCCGACGCGCGGAACCACCACGGGCCGTCCGGCGGAGAGCGCCTCGGCCGCGGACGTGAAGAAGTTCTCGTGCGCCGTCGGGAGGAAGAATAGGTGGGCCTGTTCGAAAAACGCGAAGACTTCGGCCGGTGGGACCGCGCCGACCAGTGTGACGTTCCCGCCGAGGTCCATCTCGGCGATCAGCTCCTCGGCCTCGCGGCGAAGGGGTCCGTCGCCCACCCAGCTGAGGTGCACGTCGTGGCCTGATTCCTTGAGCGCTGCGATGGTCCGGATGGCCAGCAGCGGCCTCTTCCCCGGCACCAGGCCGCCAACAGCGGCCAGCCGGAGCCGTTCACGCGCGGGCAGCGGCTGCAGGGGACGGTCGTTGGCGACGACGCAGGGAACCAGCACCGCAGCCTGGGGCCGTGCGAACGCTTGCAGTTTCTCCACGAGTTCTGCCGTCACTCCCGTCACGGCGTGCGGAAGCCGCAGAACCCATCGCAACCAGGCGAACTGTCGCCACAGCCCCGCGACATTGCGCGGGTTCGTGACACCGCTCCAGTGCTCAGAGTGGACCCAGGGGATCCGCCGCAGGGCCGCTGGCAGGGCCGCGACGAGGGCCGAGGAAAACGCCATCGTGTGCAGCACATCCGCCGTCGAGCATTCCCTCAGCAGCAGGCGGAGCACCGAGAGTGCCGTCCACGGCCGGCGGGGGTTCAGGGAGACCCGGTGCACGGGCAGGCCGGCGTAGGACTCCGTGGCCGCGGGTAGCCCGCTGCCCAGCCTTACATGCAGCACCCGGACGTCGTGCCGGAGTTGGATTGCCTTCGCGTGCTCCAGGTTGAAGGGCGCCTGGGCGGGCGAGCCCTGGCTGGGGAACCACGTGGTGACCACCAGGATCTTCATCGGGAGGTCCTCGCCACCGTGGCAATGACGGCCGCCGCGGCCTGGCCTGCCGCCGCGAGGGAAGCGTGGTCCGCCACCCACTGCGAGCGGAGTCCGCGGCCCGTGTCGTCGGTTTCGAGCGCGGCGATCATTGCGGCCGCCACGGCCTGGGGGTCGTGATCCACGGCGTCGCCGAGCCCGTTGGCAGCCACGACTGCCGCGCCCTCGCCGGTCCCGGCAAATATCACCGGGGTCCCGCATCCTGCGGCGGCATAGATTTTGGTCGGCTTGGCGAAGTCATATCCTTGGCCCGGCTTGATGCTGACGAGTGCGGCTGCGGCTCCCCGCAGCCAGGCCGCGGCCTGCCGGGGCGGAACGACTCCGCCGAAAACCACGCTCCCGGGGGCGACCTCGGCCGCCAGCGTCCGGAGGGCCGGCTCATCTGTGCCCTGGCCGAAAAAGCGGATCTCGGCGTCCGGATATTTCAGCTGCACGATCGGCAGTGCGCGGACAAAAACATCGGCTCCCTGCCATTCCGAAATGGTTCCGGTGTAGGCGAAATACGGCCGCTCACTTGCGGCTACCTCGCCCTGGGGGTTGAAGACTGAGGTGTCGACCCCGTTGGCGACCACCCGGAGCCGCTCCGCCGGGACGCCGAACTTCGCGACTTGCTCGGCGACGGCATCAGAAATGGCGATGACGCAGGCGGCACGTCGCAGCACGAAGCCTTCGACGCGCCGCATCATGCTGACGACGACGGCGGGCACGTCCGTTGCGGACAGCGCCTCACTCCACACGTCCGCAGCGTAGTACACGAATGGCCGGCGGCGCAGCCAGCTGCTGAGGGCCACCACCAGCCCGGTGGTGGGCGGCGGTTCGGAGACGACAATGTCCGCGCCCTGGACCAGCAGGCGGAAGAAGGCCGGGATGTCGAAGCTCAGGTACTGGACATAGCCGCGGACGTTGCCGCCCGGGTCCCGCAATACGGGCCAGCGGCTGAGTCCGAACGGGACTTTGCCGGCTGAGGCTCCGCCGGGGGCGCGGGTCGTCACCACCTGCACGTCAGCGCCTGCGGCCACCAGCCCGTCGACTAGCGCCTGGAGACGGAAGGCAGCGGCTCCCACTTCGGGTGTGAATAGCCGGGTCGCTACCGCGACCCTCAATCGGGGAGGTGCCGTCACGAGGCGGCGACTTTGACCATCTGCCCGGTACGCGCGGACTCCAGCACGGCCTCGGCGACGGCGAGCGTGTCCAGGCCTTCGCGCATGGTCACGACGTCGTTGCGCAGCCCCAGGACGGCGTCGCGGAAGGCCTCGTGCTCGGTGCGCAGCGGTTCTGGTTTGGCGATGGCAAGCCGGGTCATGTTGCCCTCGGAGACGCCCCGGAAAGCCGCCATGGACTCCCACTCCGTGGCCACGGTGCCGTTTTCGAAGAACGTCAGGTCCGCCGTGACCGTGTCGGCCACGAAGGCGCCCTTTTCGCCGGTGACGATTGTCAGGCGCTCTTTCATGGGGGAGAGCCAGTTCACCAGGTGGTTGGTGATGACGCCGTTTTCCAACTGCCCGGTCGCCGCCACCATGTCTTCATGCGGACGGCCGCTGCGGGTGGTGACGTGGGCGAAGATCGACTCGAAGCGGCTCTGGGCGAGCCAGGCGGTCAGGTCGATGTCGTGCGTGCCGAGGTCCTTCACGACCCCGACGTCGGCGATGCGCGACGGGAAGGGACCCTGCCGGCGGGTGGCGATCTGGTATACCTCGCCGAGTTCGCCCGCTTCAATCCGCTTCCGCAGCGACTGCAGGGCAGGGTTGAAGCGCTCGATGTGCCCCACGGCCCCTACGAGGTTCTTGGCCTCGAAGGCGTCCACGAGGCGTTGTCCTGCGCGTGCGCTTTCGGCGATCGGCTTCTCCACGAGGGTGTGGATGCCGGCTTCGGCCAGGGCCAGGCCGACTTCCTCGTGCATCCCCGTGGGGACGGCCGCGACCGCCATGTCCAGGCCTTCGGCAATGAGTTCCTCGACCGAGGACAGCACCGTCAGGCCACCGGCCACGCCGTGCGGGTCGCCGTAGGCGTCCGCCACAGCCACCAGATCGACGCCGGGCAGTTCGCGAAGAACCCGGGCATGGTGCCGGCCCATCATTCCCAGCCCGATCAGGCCTACGCGCAGATTCGCCATCTCAGGCACCGGCCTTGGCCACGGCGTTGACAGCAGCGACGATCCGTTCGAGGTCGTCCTGGCTCAGGGACGGGTGAACCGGCAGGGAGAGCACTTCCTTGGCGGCCGTCTCCGTGTTGGGCAGGTCTTCGGTGCGGTTGAAGGACGGAAGCCGGTGGTTCGGGACCGGGTAGTACACGCCGGTTCCGATGTTGTACTCGTCGCGCAGTGCCTTGGCCAGCCCGTCGCGGTCCTCGGTCACCCGGATTGTGTACTGGTGGTAGACGTGGCCCGCCCCCGCCTTGACCGCCGGGGTCCCGACGTTCTCCAGGTTGGCGTCCAGGAACGCGGCGTTCTGCTGCCGCTGCGCGGTCCAGCCGAGCACCTTGGTGAGCTGGACGCGGCCGATGGCGGCGTGCAGGTCAGTCATGCGGGCGTTGAAACCGACGATCTCGTTCTCGTACTGCTTCTGCATGCCCTGGTTGCGCAGCAGCCGCAGCTTGTGCTCGACGGCGGCGTCCGACGTCGTGACCATGCCGCCCTCACCGGAGGTCATGTTCTTCGTCGGGTACAGGCTGAACATGGCGAAGGTGCCGAAGCTGCCCACCTTTTTCCCGTTGAAGCTTGCTCCGTGCGCCTGGGCTGCGTCCTCGTAGAGGTCGAGGCCGCGCTCCGCGGCAAGCCTGCCGAGGCCCTCGACGTCGAAGGGGTGGCCGTACAGGTGGACCGGCATGATGCCCTTGGTCTTCTCCGTGATCAGCGAGGCGACGTGGTCTGTGTCCAGGGTGTAGTGGTCCAGCTCGATGTCAGCGAAGACCGGCGTCGCACCGGTCAGTGCCACCGCGTTGCCGGTGGCGGCAAAGGTGAAGGACGGCACGATAACTTCGTCGCCAGGGCCCACGCCGGCGGCGAGGAGGCCGAGGTGGAGGCCGGAGGTGCCGGAGTTCACGGCGACGGCCGCCCGGCCGTCGACGAGCACCGAAGAGAACTCGGTTTCGAACTCGGCTACCTGCTTGCCTTGGGCCAACATTCCGGAGGCGAGTACGGCATCTACGGCCGCCCGCTCTTCATCGCCGATGATCGGCTTTGCTGCGGGGATAAAGTCCAGGCTCATGCGTTGTCCTCTGCCTCTTTCAGGAAATTTTCTTCTTCAACATATTTGGCGCCGGTCTCGGGGCACACCCAGAACCCGTCCGCCTCACGCAGCGGGAAGCCGGCTTTTCCGACCCAACCGAGCCGTTTGGCCGGCACTCCGGCCATCAAGGCGAAGGCGGGCACGTCCTTCGTGACGACGGCGCCCGCGGCGATGGTCGCCCAGCGTCCGATCGTCACCGGCGCCACGCAGACGGCTCGGGCGCCGATGGACGCCCCGTCCTCGATGGTGACGCCCACCGGCGTCCAGTCGTGCGCGCTCTTCAACGATCCGTCGGGACTGACGGAGCGGGGGTAGGTGTCGTTCGTGAGGACCACTGCGGGTCCGATGAAGACGCCCTTTCCCAGCTTGGCGGGTTCATAGACCAGAGCGTAGTTCTGGATTTTGGTGTTGTCGCCGATCTGGACACCGGTGCCTACGTAGGCGCCACGGCCGACGATGCAGTTTTCTCCCAGGATGGCGTCCTCGCGCACCTGGGCCAGGTGCCAGATCTTGGTGCCGGCTCCCAGCACGGCGCGGTCCGAAACATCAGCGCTCGGGGCAATGTTGTTCATCGTGGATCTCCTGTCAAAGGGAAGAAGCGATCGGCGAATCGACCGGGGTCATGCCTTGCCGATGACGCGGTACTGGACGCCGGCCCACGCCTCGGGGCTGCTTACCCGCCGGCCGTCGATGAACACCCGGACGCCCGGGAGGTCCTGCGGCCCCAGTGTGCGGTACTCGGCGTGGTCCGCCTGGACCACGGCCGCGTCGGCCGGCTCGCCCAGGTGGTAGGGCTGGAAGCCCAGCTTCTGGAGTTCCTCGTCGGTGTACAGGGGGTCATGGACCAGCGCGGTGGCGCCGCGCAGTTCGAGTGCCTTGACGGCGTCGAACACGCCGGAAAACGCAGTCTCCTTGACGCCGCCGCGGTACGCGGCGCCGAGTACCACCACGCGGGCGTCGGCGAGGTCGCCATAGGCTCCCTCGAGCAGCCCGATGGTGTAGGCCGGCATGTCGGCGTTGGCCGCGCGGGCTGCGCGCACCACCGTGGCCTCGGGATCGTTCCAGAGGTACAGGCGCGGGTACACGGGGATGCAATGTCCGCCGACGGCGATTCCCGGTGTGTGGATGTGGCTGTAGGGCTGGGAGTTGGCGGCCTCAATGACCTGGTAGATGTCGATCCCGGCCGTGGCGGCGTAGCGGGCAAACTGGTTGGCGAGGCCAATGTTGACGTCGCGGTAGGTGGTTTCCGCCAGTTTCGCCATCTCCGATGCCTCGGCGGACCCCAGGTCCCAGACGCCATTCGGGCGCACCAGATCCGTGCGCTCGTCGAAGTCCAGCACGGCCTGATAGAACTCGACGGCTTTGGCTGCCCCTTCTTCCGACAGGCCGCCCACGAGCTTGGGGTACTTGCGCAGGTCCTCGAATACCCGGCCGGTGAGGACGCGCTCCGGGGAGAACACCAGGTGGAAGTCCTGCCCCTCGACCAGGCCCGAGGCCGATTCCAGGGCCGGCTTCCACCGGGTCCGGGTGGTGCCGACCGGGAGGGTGGTTTCGTAGGACACCAGGGTGCCAGGGGTCAGGTGCTTCGCCAGTTCGGCGGTCGCCGCGTCCATCCAGCCGAAGTCGGGATTCGCGTCGGCGTCGACAAACAGCGGCACGACGAGGACTACAACGTCCGCTTCGGGGACGGCATCCGCGTATTCGGTCGTCGCCCGGAGCTTGCCTGCCGGCACCAGCACGGACAGTTGTTCCTGCAGCCGGGCTTCGCCGGGAAATGGCTCGGTACCGGCGTTGATGAGGTCGACAACCTGCCGGTTGACGTCGACGCCGACCACCTCATGACCCTTGGATGCAAACTGGACGGCCAAGGGCAGGCCGATCTTACCCAACGCAATTACAGCAATCTTCACGATTCTCGTGCCTTTTCTCTCATGCCTGATGGCAGGGCCGAAGGACCTGCCTCCACACTAGCGGCTGCCGCGCCGCGAGGGCGGCAGCGAGGTCTGCCGACTAGCTGCGGAGCCTGCTCACCGCATCGCTGATCGGCCCATCGAACAATACATTTCCGTGCTCCAGCAGGACCCCGCGGTCACAGATCCGGGAGACCAGGTCCAGGTCGTGGCTGACGACGACGAGCGTCTTGCCCTTTTCCGCCAGCTCCTGGATCTTGGCGATGCACTTGCGCTGGAACGGTTCATCTCCGACGGCGAGGATCTCGTCGATCAGGAATACCTCGGGGTCGGTGTGGACCGCTACGGAGAACGCCAGGCGCAGGTACATGCCTGATGAATAGAACTTGACCTCCGTGTCGATGAATTCGCCAATCTCGGAGAATTCCACGATCGCGTCGAACCGCTCGTTGATCTGCTTCTCGGTCATCCCCAGGATTGCCCCGTTGAGATACACGTTGTCGCGGCCGGACAGGTCAGGATGAAAGCCCGCTCCGACCTCGATCAGGCCAGCCACCCGGCCGCGCGTGTACACGCTGCCGGAATCTGGGAGCATGACGCCGGAGATGTGCTTCAACAGGGTGGATTTGCCGGACCCGTTGAGACCGAGCAGGGCCACGGTCTCCCCCGTCTCCACCATCAGGGAGACATCCTTCAGGGCGTGGAACTTCTTGGACAGGTCGCCCTTGCGGCCCTTGACCAGCCACACAACCGCTTCCTTGATGGAACGGGTGTGGCGGAGCACGAACTCCTTGCTGATATTGGAAACCTCGATCGCGTTTGCCATTTACAGCTCCTGAGCGAAGCGGCCCTCAAGCCGCCGGAAAGTTAGCTGTCCCAGTGCCAGGACCACGAGCGAAATGGCGAGGCCGACCGGCAGCCACAGGCTGAACAGGTTCGGCGGCATCGCGGCAGAGCCGTCCGTGGTGGGGTACCAGAAAGCGTAGTGGAACAACTCGACGCCCACCGTGATGGGGTTGGCCTGATAGAGGGTGAAGAATCCCGGACCCAGCTTTGACTCCACCATCGTCCACGAGTACATGACCGGCGATGCCCAGGTGGCCACCATCAGCAACATGTCAACGAGGTTTTCCGAATCACGGAAATATACGTTGGCGGCGCCGAAAAGCAGCCCGAGCCCCGTGGCGAGGAAGCCCACAATGGCGAATCCGCCGACCGCGGCCAGCAGCTGGAACATGTCCGGATGCCACCCCGCCAAGACGCAACCGATCACGAGGACAACGAGCTGGGGGAAGAAATGGACCGCCGACACCCAGACCGACGCCACCGGAAACAGTTCCCGGGGAAGATAGATCTTCTTGATCAGGTTGCCGTTATTCACGATCGACCGTGCGGCGTTCCCGAGGGCTTCGGAGAAGAAGTTGATCAGCACGATTCCGGAGAAGAGATACACGGCATAGTTTGAGAGGCCGTCCGGGTTCCGTGCGCTGCGTTCCAGCCCGAGAAAGACGCCCAGCGCCACGTAGAACACGACGAACTGCACACCGGGCTTCACATAGGACCAGAGGAGGCCCAGGACGGAGCCGCGGTAGCGGACTTTCAGTTCCTTGCGGACCAGAAGCTTAAGCAAAAAACTGGACTGGCGAAGATCCCGAAATCCACCGCCGAGACCCGGGCGGGTCAATTCCCCGGAAATCGTGGTTGTCACGCTATTTCACTTCACTCTGAGTGTGCTCTTCGAAGATTTTCTTCCAGGAATCCAGAGATGTGAGCTCCGGCATTGCTGCCTTGTATTCCTTGCTTAGCGAGTGCCAGTCCTTGAGCAGGGCGGCGTGCAGGCGAGTGCTCTCGGTGAGCATTTCCCGCACGCGCTTGGGGTCCCGCTTGTACCAGGAGGCACCCGTTCCCTCGGCATTGGAGACGATGGCGCTGTCGAACTGCGCGATCCGCCACCAACGGTTGTCCTGATGCGCAATGCTGGTTTGCGGACGTTCCGCGCTCGTGTGGCCCACGGGGCGGAACAGCTGCCGCGCGACGGTTTTAGCCGCCCAGGGCAGAAGAGTGATCTTGGACGGCTGGGACACACCGTGCCCGCGGCGCGGCGGCTTGTCCATCTTGGGCGTCGGGAACTCGTCCGGATTCGCGCGGAAAATCGAGTCGGAGTAGCCGGCCATCATCTTCCGGATTTCGGGCAGCTTAGACGGAAGCAGCTCCGGCAGGCCGGACGGCCCCTTGAGCACATCTTCGAGCGCCCAGCCGCGGCCGTGCGCGGTCGCGTACTGCATTGACACGAGGTGCTTGATGTCCGCGTACTGTGATTCGCGCACGACGCGGCCGCCGTATTCGTACGGGCTGTGGAGCAGTGCCGCCACGATCCGGTTGCGTGCGTGGAAGTAAGCCTGCCAGCCGACGAGGTCATCCTTGTCGATCCAGGACACGTGCCACACGGCCGAACCAGGCAGGGAGACAGTCGGGATGCCGTGCGCCTTCGCGCGCAGTCCGTATTCCGAATCGTCCCACTTGATGAAGAGGGGCAGCGAGAGGCCGATTTCCCGAATCGCCGAAGTGGGGATCAGGCACATCCACCAGCCGTTGTAGTCCACGTCGCATCGGCGGTGCAGCCAGGAGGTCTGGCGCAGGTTCGAGGACAGGAAATCATGTCCGAGGACCATTTCCTCACTCGGCAGGGACGGCTGGAAGCGGTAAGGGTTGACCACCTCGCCGAACGTGTGGAGGACCGTCCGATTGTAGAGGTCGAACATGTGGCCGCCGACGATTGTCGGCGTCTTGCAGCGGTCAGCGAAGGTGAGCAGGCGGATGATGCTTTCAGGCTCAACTACGATGTCGTCGTCCATCAGCAGGACGTAGTCGCTGCCGTTTTCGACGGCTTCGAACATGCCTCGGGCGAAGCCGCCGGATCCGCCGAGGTTCGACTGGTTGATGATCCGCAGCTTGCCGCCAAGGGAAGCCCGGACGTCGGCGAAGCCCTCTGCGTCCTCGACCTTTTGGGTGCCCTGGTCGACCAGCAGGATCTCCTGGACATGCCTCAGGGCATCCGGGTTCTCCGCCAGCAGCCGGAGATTGTTGAGGCAGAAGTCGGTCTTGTTCAGAGTTGTGATCTGCAAGGTGACCGAACCGGGCGTCTTGTCAGTCGCGACGCCCTGCCACTCGGCGTCGACCATCACCAGCGGCTCGGAGCCTGCCACGAGATCGAACCAGTACCAGCCGCCGTCGCCGAAAGGCGCCAGGGACAGCTCGAAGGTGTTTTCCGCCGTACCCTCCACACGCCGCGTGTCGACGCGCTGCAGGGACCCGCGGGCGTTCGACTTGTAGACGATGACGGATCCTGCGCCCTCGGTGCGCACCTGAAGCCGGACAGAATCTACGGTGGTCCAGCGGCGCCAGTAGCTGGCCGGGAAGGCGTTGAAATAGCTGCCGAAGGAAACACGTTCCCCGGACCTGACCTTGGTGGAGCTTCGCGACAGGAAGTCCTCAACGTGGGCTTCCTTGGCGGCGCTGCTGATCGTCTGCGGCTTGGTCTTTTTTCCTCCGCGGTCACCGACCGTGGGGAGCTGGATGCCGGTCGCGGTGCCCATGTCCATATACAGGGGAACCGTGTCCATCTGGCTGGCGTTGGGCAGGATGACCCGCTGCAGGGTGTCCCACTGCTGGGCGGACTCTACTTGGGTATCGGTTGCGGCGCTCATGCGTCCACTCCCCCGCTTTCAATCTTAACGCCGCGTTCGAAGTGCGGGCGGATTTTGTTGTCGAACATGGTCAGGGCCGAGCCGATCGCCATGTGCATATCCAGGTACTTGTACGTGCCGAGACGGCCGCCGAAGAGGACATCCTGCTCGGCCGCGGCCAGGTCGCGGTATTTGAGGAGCCGATCGCGGTCCGTGGGCGTGTTGATCGGGTAGTAGGGCTCGTCGCCCTTCTCCGCAGCGCGGGAGAACTCGCGCATGATGACGGTCTTCTCCGTCTGGTACTCGCGCTCCGGGTGGAAGTGGCGCGGCTCGATAATGCGGGTGTACGCGACGTCTTCGTCGTTGTAGTTCACCACCGACGTGCCCTGGAAGTCCCCGACGTCGAGCACCTCTTCTTCGAAGTCGATGGTGCGCCAGGACAGATCGCCCTCGGCGTAGTCGAAGTAGCGGTCGACGGGGCCGGTGTACACGACCGGGATGTTGCCGACGACCTTGTCCTTGCTGTACTCATGCGACTCATCGAAGAAGTCCGTGTTGAGCCGGACCTCGATGTTGGGGTGCTCGGCCATCTTTTCGATCCACGCGGTGTAGCCGTTGGTCGGAAGGCCCTCGTACTTGTCGTTGAAGTACCGGTTGTCGTAGTTGTAGCGCACCGGAAGGCGGGAGATGATGCTCGCGGGCAGGTCCTTCGGATCCGTCTGCCACTGCTTGCCGGTGTAGTGCTTGATGAACGCCTCGTAGAGCGGGCGGCCGATCAGCTGGATGCCCTTGTCGTTCAGGTTCTGCGGATCGGTGCCGGCCAGTTCGCCGGCCTGGTCCTTGATCAGTTCCTGTGCCTGCCCGGGGGTGAGGTTGGCCCGGAAGAATTGGTTGATTGTGGCCAGGTTGATGGGCAGGGAGTAGACCTCGCCCTTGTGGACGCCGTAGACCTTGTGGACGTAGTTCGTGAACGTCGTGAAGCGGTTCACGTACTCCCACACGCGGTCGTTTGACGTGTGGAAGAGGTGGGCACCGTAGCGGTGGACCTCAATGCCCGTCTGCTCTTCCTTTTCGCTGTAGGCGTTGCCGCCAATGTGGTGCCGGCGGTCGATGACGACTACCTTCAAGCCCAGCTCAGTGGCGGCCTGTTCTGCGATTGTCAGGCCGAAAAAGCCCGACCCTACGATGACGAGGTCAGCGGTCACAAACTCTCCTGGTTCGAATGCGGGCAGCGCAATATTGTGCATTGTCTGCTGGTCTAGCCTACCTGAGACGCGGCTGGTATCGGCGAATCGCGGGTAGCCCCGCCGCCCGGAGCCATCCCCGGCACCGGCCCGGAAGCCAGACGTGGCGGGGGTTGCCATGCCGCTTCGGGGTGTTTTCCACATGGCCTAGTTTCCCGGGCGCAGCCGGGCCGAAGGGCACCTAACGTGGAACCGGGCCGCCACGCAGGAAAGGATGCCCCGGATGATTTTCCACTGCACTCTCGCACCCAGCACGCTAGTACCCAGCACCCTGATGCCGAGCGCAGGTTCGACGCCGGACGGGCAGCTCATTGAGCTCTCCGTCGAGGTCCCCGAGCCGTGCCCGGGTGCGGACTTGGAAGCCGCCATCGCCCGGCGCTACGGGACCGGTGGGCTGTCCGTCCGGGGAGTCCCGCTCGCCGCCATGACCGTGGGCGAACCTCCCCTGGTCCCGGGCGCCGTGCTGGTGGAAAGCACCGTGCTGGTGGAAAGCACCGTGCTGGTGGAAAGCGCCGTGCTGGTTGAGAGAGCCGCGCTGGTGGAAAGCACCGGGCTGGTGGAAAGAACCGGGCTGGTTGAGAGAGCCGCGTCGGCTAATAGGTCGGGAGCACCATCCCGCCCCGGTCCCCGCCAGCGGGAAACTGCCACGTTGCTGCTCGCCGTGGACAGCGGTCCCGGTGCGGGTACGCTTGTCGCGCTGCGGAGGGGGCAGTTCCGGATCGGCCGCAGCGGTACCGAGATCGTGATCCCGGATGCCGCACTTTCCCGGGAGCACGCGCGCCTGGACGTCTCGGACTCGGACATCACCATCGTGGACCTCGGCAGTGCGAATGGAACCCGCGTCGACGGCCGGAAAGTAGGAATGGCCCCGGTGACCACGGCGTCCTCGATCCGCTGCGGCGACTCCACCCTCTCGCTCCGGCTCTGGCCGCCGGTGGTGCCCAACGGTGCTGCCGACTCGGTGACGGCGCTTGCAGGCTCCAGCGTTGCCGCGCCGCTGATCGTCCGGGGCAACGCCTCCTCCAGCCACCGGGCCGCCGTGGCACTGGCCGCGGTACTGCCGCTCCTGGCCGGCTTCGGCCTGGCGCTTCTCACCGGAATGTGGATGTTCCTGGCCTTCACGGCAGTCTCTGGCGTGTCCGTCCTGGTCCCGTACCTGGCGGGCCGCCGGCAGCGCCGCGAGCTCAACGCCGCTGTGGCTGAAGCCACTCGGCAGGACAGGGAACGACGCCGGCAGGCCGCTCCTTCCGCGGCCGACCTGGCCATCGGTTGCGCGGCCTGGGCACCCCCGGCGGCCCCTGCACCCCATGGACAGCCCCCGGAAATCTGCCTGCGGCTCGGGCTGGCGGATCAGAGGGCGAATATCCGGCTGGAACCACCCGACTCCGGCTTCCGGCCACCGCCGCTCGGCCAGGTCCCCCTGACCTTGGACCCGGCCCCGGCGGTGGTGACCATCCACGGCCCTGCGCCTGCCGTGGCCGGGCTGGTGCGCTCGTTCATCCTGCAGCTGGCGTCCTATCCGCTCGGCGGCAGCACCCGCCTGCTGCTGCATGGCCCGGCGGACACAGTCCCGGATTCTGCGCGCTTCCTGCCAGGGGTCACAATGTCCGCCAATGACGCCACGACCGAGGCACTGTTGGCTGCCGGACCCGACAGTTCCGGCGGCTTGACGGGCGGTCCCGGCGGTCCGGTTAATTCAGGTGGTCCGCGCGCTCCGGGTGGGTTGACGGGCGGTCCGCGCCAGGCGGTCAGTTCCGTCGGTCCGGGCGGGTTGACGGGCGGTCCGCTCGGTCCAGGCGATCCGCGTGATCCGGGCGGCCCGAGGGGTCCGGGGGATGCACTCGACCGCGGAGTTCTTATCCTTTGGCGCACCCCCGGGCAGTCAGGGGCCGCGCCCGGGCCGGACACCGCCGGTGCAGGGCCGGCGTTCCGGTCACTGGCCACGGCACACGGGTGGAAGGTGATCGAGTGCACGCCGGAACGAGGTCCCGCGGACCACCCCCGCATTGTCCTCGGCCGGCGCAGCACCCTCATCACCGCCGGGGCCCCGCCGATGGACTTCGTCCCGGATCTGGTCCCTGCAGTTGTCTTTGACCGCTTTTGCCGGGGCTTCAATACCGCACGGCCCGTTGCGGTGACTCCCCCGCCGGCCATCCCCCAGCACTGCAGCCTGGCCGATGTCCTTCCCCTCGCGGCGCCGGACATCTCCCGGCGCTGGTCTTGGACCGGCGCGGAGGCCGGACTGGGTGCGCCAGTCGGGACGGGGAGTCTGGGGACCCTGCGCATCGATCTGAAGACCGACGGTCCGCACTTCCTGGTCGCAGGGACCACCGGCTCAGGGAAGTCGGAGCTTTTGCGGACTCTTGCCGCCGGCCTCGCGGCCAGCCATCCGCCGGACCGGGTCACCCTGCTTTTCATAGACTTCAAGGGCGGCTCCGGCCTGGGCCCGTTGACCGGACTCCCGCACTGCGTCGGCATGCTCACGGATCTGGGCGCCGCGCAGGTGGACCGCACGCTCGTTTCCTTGCGTGCCGAGGTCCGGCGGAGGGAGGAACTGCTCGCCCGGGTGGATGCCCCTGATCTCGCGGCCTACGACTCGTCGGCGACGGCCGGACCGCCGGTCCCCTATCTTGTCATCATCGTTGACGAGTTCAGGATCCTGGTGGACGAAGTGCCCGGCGCACTCTCCGAACTCATGAGGATTGCCGCCATCGGCCGCTCACTGGGGATCCATCTCATCATGGCCACGCAGCGCCCACAGGGAGCCCTGAACGCCGATATCAGGGCCAACGTCACCACCTGCATCGCCCTCCGCGTCCAATCCGGCCCCGAATCGTTCGACATCATGGGCTCCGGGCTCGCGGCCGCCATCCCCATCGAACGTCCGGGACGGGCATTCCTGATCCGCGGCGCCCAGGCCCCGGAAGAGTTCCAGACCGCCGCCTTGACACCCCGGACCCCCGCGCAGACAGACGGAGCGGTCACGGTGCGCACCGTCACGGACTTTCTGACGCGAACGCCGGCAGTGTTGGGTGTCCGGAGCGACGGTTTCCCCAAAAGTGGATCTCACGACGGCGGCGCCTTGACTCCGGCACAGGGGACGGCCCTGCTCATCGACACCACTGTGGGCCTGTGGCAGGACCGCGGCGGGCGGCCGCCCCGCCGGCCGGTGGCAGATCCCCTGCCGGAGCTGCTGCCCTATCCATATCCCGGGCGCGCGGACGGGGACACGGTCCGACTGGGCCAGACGGATCTGCCGGAACTCCAACGCGTCTCCGAGCTGGACTGGAATCCTGCCCGGCACGGGCATCTGGGCCTCGTCGGGGCCGAGGCCGGCTCCGGCGATGCCGCCTTGGTTCTGGCTGTCGATCAGCTCCTGACCGGCACAGTGGAGTCACACCTGTACATACTTGACGCCGCCGGCGTGTTCAGCGGCGCCGCAGCGGCGCCCCGCGTCGGCACGGTGGCGGGCCTGGATGAAGTGCGTCGGGCCGCCAGGGTACTGCGCCGGATCGCCGAAGAAGCCACGTCGCGGCTGAGCGGGGCCGCGGCCGGGCCACGGCCCCGGCTGGTCCTGGTGCTCAGCGGCTGGGGCGCCTGGGTTTCGGCATTCCGTTTCGGGCCGCTGGCGTGGGTTGAAGACGTCGTCCATGACATTGTGCGGGACGGTTCCCGGGCAGGGATCACGGTCATCGTCTCTGGCGAGCGTGAGCTCGTGACCGCGAGGTTTTTCGCCGGCCTGCCCAACCGGATCTTCTTTCCAGCAGGGTCTACCGACGAGGGCCGGCTGGCGTGGCCACGGCTTCCGGCGTTGGAGCCGATCGCCGGCCGCGTGGCCGTGTTCGGCGCCTTTGTGCCCGCTCCCTTAGCGACCGGGCACGCTGCCCAACTGTTCGAACCGCCAGCCGAGGGCGGGCGGTATCCCGCAGGCGAAGCCGTCTCGGTGAGGCCCTTCCGGGTGGAAGCCCTGCCTATATTGGTGACCGTGGACCAGGTGCTGGCCCAATGCGGCAACCCCCGGCCGGGGCAAAGGATTCCGCCGCCCGCTCCCATGCCCGCAGCCATGCCGTCCGCCGCGCAACTCCCCTTCCCGGCGGCCGCCCTGCTTCTCGGGGTGGGCGGCGACGAACTCCGGCCGCACGGGGTTCGGTTTCCGGTCGGCGGCGTTCTCGCTGTCCTCGGCGGCCCCGGTTCCGGCAAGAGCACGCTGCTGGCTGCGCTCCCGGGACTGAACCCAACCTTTGCCTGGCTCTCGCCGCGGCCGGGAACGGATCCCGGCCGGTACTGGTCCGAGCTCCACGCCAGCGCGCTCGCGGGCACCCTGGACCGGACAGCGATAGCGCTCGCAGACGACGCTGACCGGCTCGCGCCCGAAGCCAACAGTGCCCTGGCGGCCCTGCACAGTCTTGGCTGGAGGGTGGTCCTCACCGCGGGATTCGGCCCGGCCTTTGGGCTACGGGTGGATCTGGCCGCCATCGCACGCAGCCAGGGGCGGGCGGTCCTGATTTGCCCGCGGGGGCTCATGGACGGAGAACTGTTCGGTGTCCGGTTCGAAGCGGAGCACAGTCCTCCTCCGGGGCGCGCCGTCGTCATATCCGAAGGCCGTGCGACGCCGGTCCAGCTGGCGGCGCCCTGCTCTCCTGGTCAACTGGGCCCTGCCGCCCAGCCCGCTCCGGTCCGGGCTGCCGGCGGGCGTTTCCGGACCTCCCCCGCGAACTCCCCCGCACAGCATGCCGCTCGGGACGGCCCTTTACAGGGCGGGCGGGGCTCCGGCGGCCCGTGAGGCGAACGCTATGACCCGCTTGTCGAACAAGAGCACGATGGCCGTCACGGCGGGGATCAGCATGGCCAGTCCGGCCACCGGATAGCCACCGGTCAGGGTCGGGAAGCCAATGGTCAGCACGAAGAGCTGGGCCACCAGGGCACCGGCCCGCGGCCAACGGAATCCTCGGAGCAGGAAGCGTGCCACGGCAAAGAGCCATGCGGAGAACGCCAGCAACAGGCAAAGCGTGAAGACGGCGCCCCAGAAGGAGAGCACCGGCGCTCCGGTCAGGAGCTGCATCCCGTACCAGCCGCCGGCCACGAGCAGCGCTGCGGCCTCCAGTGCGACGACGACGGCGATGACAATAATCCCCTTTGGCCTCACAGGGTTTCCGGCCGCGGCTCGGTCCGGATTCCGGAGCGAGTTTTCGCCGGGATGCTCGCCGTCATTCCCGCGGGGATTTTCAGCGGGGTTTTCGCTGGGGATTTCATTGGGGGCTTCGCGGGGATTTTCATTGGGGTCTTCAGGGTTCACAGGGGGCCTTGACACACTGGCACACTACCGGACATAGTCGTCTAGATGTGAGGACGCCGCCACTGAATGTGATGCATCGCTCACGGTCTCTGGGCATCTCGCCCTCTATTACCCCTTGTTTACACAGCGTTAACATGACACGCTTAATCCAGATGACCGAGGGGGCCCCAAATGGGCCCTTTTCTTATGAAGCCTCTAGTGAATAAATTCACAAAGGCATTTAACGAGTTCCCAGGAATGGAGTGACTGATCAGCATGGATTGGCGTAACCGCGCAGCCTGCCTTGACAAGGACCCGGAGCTGTTCTTCCCCGTTGGAAACACGGGCCCTGCCCTCCTGCAGATCGAGGAAGCGAAAAGTGTTTGCCGCCGCTGCCCCGTTGTGGACACCTGCCTGCAGTGGGCTTTGGAGTCCGGCCAGGACGCTGGAGTGTGGGGCGGTATGAGCGAGGACGAGCGCCGCGCCCTGAAGCGCCGCGCTGCACGGGCACGGCGCGCTTCCTGATTCTGCTGCCCAAGCACCGGCAGCTACAGTGCCGGCAGCTACCGCACGACCCCTGCAGCAATGGCCGCGGACCCACAGGTCCGCGGCCATTGCCCGTTTAAGCCGCCAACGCATCGTCAGCGGGTCGAGAGGCTTAGGACAATCTGGACGGCGGTTCCCCCGCCGTCCCTGGCCTGCCAATGGATAGTGCCGCCAAGTTCACTGGTGACCAGTGTGCGGACAATCTGCAGGCCAAGACCCTCGACATACGGCGTGTCCGGCAACCCGACGCCGTCGTCCTCCACCGTCACGGTGAGAAGTTCATCCCCGTCCTCGGTCTCCGAGCGGTCGGCGAGCAGCCAGACAGTACCGGTCCGCCCCTCCAGCCCGTGCTCGACGGCGTTCGTGACCAGTTCGTTGATGACGAGGGCCAGCGGGGTGGCGAAGTCGCTCGGCAGGTCCCCGAAGAGGCCCGACCGCTGGGTCTTGACCTGCTGCGAGGGCGAGGCGACCTCGGCCGAGAGGCGGAACTGGCGGCCGATGAGTTCGTCAAAATCAACGCTCTGGGTCAGGCCCTGCGAGAGCGTCTCATGCACCAGGGCAATGGTCGCCACCCGCCGCATCGCCTGCTCGAGCCCCTGTTTCGCCTCGTCGCTGACCATGCGCCGCGACTGCATCCGCAAAAGGGCCGCGACGGTCTGCAGGTTGTTCTTCACGCGGTGATGGATCTCGCGGATGGTGGCGTCCTTCGTGACCAGTTCCATCTCCCGGCGACGCAGCTCCGAGACGTCCCGGCACAGGACCAGGGCACCGAACCGCTGCTGCTCGTCGCGCAGCGGGATCGCACGCAGCGAAAGACTGACCCCGCGTGACTCGATTTCGCTGCGCCACGGCATGCGGCCCGTGACCACCAGCGGCAGTGTTTCATCGACCATGCGCCGGTCCCGCAAAAGTCCCGCCGTCACCTCGGCAAGGGACCGGCCCTCGAGGGACTCGCCGTCGCCGAGGCGGCGGAACGCGGAGACCCCGTTGGGGCTGGCGTACTGCACGATCCCCTCGGCGTCGAGCCTGATCAGGCCATCCCCCACACGCGGAGCGCCGCGGCGCGAGCCTGTGGGCGACGCGAAGTCCGGCCACAGCCCCAGCGTTCCCATGCGCAGCAGATCGTAGGCGCACTGCCGGTAGGTGAGCTCGAGCCGGGAGGGCATCCGTGAACTGGAAAGGTCCATGTGGGACGTCACGATGGCCAGGGTGCGGCCGTTGCGGACCATGGGGACCGCCTCGACCCGCAGCGCCATATCGCTGCTCCAGTTGGTCTCGTTGGAGCGCTCGATCGCGCGGCTCTCCCACGCCTTGTCCACCAGCGGCTGCAGGTCCGACCTGATCCCCTCCCCCACGAAGTCGGCATGGAATACCGTGTGCGTGGTGGAGGGGCGGACGTGGGCGAGTGCCACGTAGCCGAACTCAGGATGCGGAAACCACAGGGCGAGGTCGGCGAACGCGAGGTCGGCGACCATCTGCCAGTCGCCGACCAGGAGGTGCAGCCATTCGGCGTCCCCCGGGCCAAAATCAGCATGTTCCCTGATTGGGTCCGTAAAGATTGCCACAGCACCTCCATTTGCGACACCAGGGACGGCAGCCCTTAGCGTCGGACGATTGACCTCAAGAGCCTCAATGCTACCGACAGTGAGGCCATGTCATCGGCCTCGAGCGCATTGACCTCGTCAAACATGGACTTCGCACGGCCCAGCTGCTCCGCGTTCTGGCCCTCCCAGGCCGCCAGCCGCTCTTCAGCCGGAGTCCCGGCCGGAGTGCTCTCCAGCACCGCCGTCGTCATGTCCGAGACGGTGGAGTAGAGGTCATCGCGCAGTGCTGCCCGGGCCAGTGCCTGCCAGCGGTCCGCCCTCGGCAGCTTGGTGATGCGCTCGAGGAGGGAATCTGCATGGAAACGGTTGAAGACCGTGTAGTACACGTGGGCAATATCGGCCACCGACTCCTTGCTGCCATGGACGATCTTGGCGATATCCAGGAGCACGAAGCTCTCGAACAGTTCCGCCCAGCGGTGTGCCAGGTCCTCCGGAAGGTCCCAGCTGCGCGCCTTCTCCAGCCATTCGGCCACGCGGGCGCGGTCGTCGCCCCGGAGGTAATCCAGCAGCCGGGCCCGCATGGGATCCATAAGCGGCTTGAATTCGGCCACGATCTCGGCGATGGGACGGGACGCGGAGCCCTGGCCCAGGAGCCACCGGACGGCGCGGTCCAGCAGCCGCCTGATGTCCAGGTGGACGGTGCTCCAGTGTTCGGTCGGGAACGACGCCGGCAGTTCGTTGAGTTCCTTGACCATGATGTCCAGCTCGTAGACCTCCCGGAGCGCCACGAACGCCTTGGCGAGGGCCGCTTCCGTGGCCGACGTCTCCTCCATGGCGCGGAACGCGAAGGTGATGCCGCCGAGGTTGATCATGTCGTTGGCAACCACGGTGGCGATGATCTCGCGGCGCAGCGGGTGGGTGTCCAGTTCGGCGTCGAACCTCTCCCGCAGCTGCTCCGGGAAGTAGTTCCGCAGCGTCGTGCGGAACCACGGATCATCGGCGAGGTCGCTGTCGCGCAGTGCGCTGGCGAGTTCGATCTTGGCGTAGGCGGCCAGGACCGAAAGTTCCGGCGAGGTCAGCCCTTGGCCTTGTTCCAGGCGCTCCTGCAGCGCGGCCGTGGTGGGCAGCGCCTCCAGGTCCCGCTTGAGGTCGGCCGACTTTTCCAGCCAGTCCATGAGCCGTTCATAGCTGGGGCTCCATTCGGAGACCCGCATCCGGTCGTTGAGGAGCAGGATGTTCTGGTCGATGTTGTCCTCGAGCACCAGCCGGCCGACCTCGTCGGTCATCGAGGCCAGGAAGTCCGCACGCTCGGCGGGCTCAAGCTTGCCCGCCGCGACCATCCGGTCCACGAAGATCTTGATGTTCACCTCGTGGTCCGAGCAGTCCACACCGGCCGAGTTGTCGATCGCGTCCGTGTTGAGGATGACGCCCTGCAGCGCGGCCTCGATGCGTCCGCGCTGGGTCATCCCCAGGTTTCCGCCCTCACCGACCACCTTGACCCGCAGTTCGCGGCCGTCCACGCGGATGGCGTCGTTGGCCTTGTCGCCAACCTCGGCATTCGTTTCGGTGCTGGCCTTGACGTAGGTCCCGATGCCGCCGTTGTAGAGCAGGTCCGCCGGGGCGAGGAGGATGGCGCGCAGGAGCTCCGGCGGGCTCAGTTCCGTGGTGCCCTCCGGGAGGCCGAGGGCGGCGCGGACCTGTGCGGACACGGGGATCGACTTGGCCTGCCGGGCAAAGACGCCGCCGCCTTCGCTGATGAGCGACTTGTTGTAGTCGTCCCAGGAGGACCGGGGCAGTTCGAAGAGCCGCTGCCGCTCGGCGTAGGACGTTGCCTCGTCCGGGGTGGGGTCGAGGAAGATGTGCCGGTGATCGAAGGCTGCCAGCAGGCGGATGTGCTTGGAGAGCAGCATGCCGTTGCCGAACACGTCACCGGACATGTCGCCGACGCCCACCACGGTGAAGGGCTCGGCTTGGGTGTCGAGGTCCAGCTCGCTGAAGTGGCGCTTGACCGATTCCCAGGCGCCGCGGGCGGTGATACCCATGGCCTTGTGGTCATAGCCGACGGAGCCGCCCGAGGCGAAGGCGTCGCCGAGCCAGAAGCCGTATTCGCCGGCCAGCCCGTTGGCGATGTCGGAGAAGGACGCCGTGCCCTTGTCGGCCGCGACCACCAGGTAGGAGTCGTCGTCGTCATGGCGCACGACGTCGGCCGGCGGCCTGACGGTTTCGCCGTCGGCTGTCACGATCAGGTTGTCTGTGATGTCCAGGAGTCCCCGGATGAACGTCTTGTAGCTCTCGATGCCCTCGGCCATCCAGGCGCTGCGGTCGGCTGCGGGGTCCGGGAGCTGCTTGGCGTAGAAGCCGCCCTTAGCGCCCGTCGGGACGATGACGGCGTTCTTGACGGTCTGGGCCTTCACGAGGCCCAGGATTTCGGTGCGGAAGTCCTCGCGCCGGTCCGACCAGCGCAGACCGCCGCGGGCCACCTTGCCGAAGCGCAGGTGCACGCCCTCGACCCGGGGCGAGTAGACCCAGATCTCGAACATGGGCCGCGGGAACGGCAGGCCCGCTATGCGGGACGGATCCAGCTTGAAGCTCAGGTGGGGCTTGTTCTGGTAATAGTTTGTCCGGAGTGTGGCCTCGATGAGGTTCTTGAACGTGCGCAGCAGCCGGTCGGCGTCGAGGGTCGCGACCTGCTCGATCGCTGCATCCAGTCCGGCGAGGACCTCGACCTCCCTGAGCACGCGCTCCGTGTCGCTGAGTGCCGGGTCGAAGCGTGCCGTGAACAGGGCACTGAGTCCCCGTGTGACCTCCGGGTTCGCCAGCAGGGTGTCCGCCAGGAATCCAAAGGAGTTGGTGTTGCCCATTTGCCGCATGTATTTGGCATAAGCGCGCAGCACGACCACCTGACGCCAGTGCATGCCCTCCCGCAGCACCAGCCGGTCGAAGCTGTCGGACTCCACGGCGCCGGTCACGGCAGCGCCGAAGGACTCGGCCAGCAGCTGGCCGGTGGCCTGGGGATCGACGCCGGCGGGGTACTTGAGACCGAGGTCGTAGAGGAAGAAGTCCCGCTGATCCGCGGTCTCGATTTCGAACGGTCGCTCGTCCAGGACCTCGAGGCCGAGGTTATGGAAGTACGGCAGGATCTGGCTCAGGCTCTTCGGCTCCAGCATGTAGAGCTTGACGCGGGCGTCCTCTTCGAGCGTGGCGCCGGCGCCTGCGGGCAGGTAGACGTGGACGCCGGGCTGCTCCTTGACTGCCTCGCCGGCCCGTTCGGCCGCGGCACCGTACTTTTCGAAGCGGTCGATGTCCTGGAGCGCGTCTTCGATCTCGTAGTCCACGCGGTAGCTGGCGGGAAACGCTTCTGCCCAGATGGCTGCCAGTTCCTTGGCGCCGTTCTCCTTGGCGCCCGCGCCCCCGCCGTCGCCGCGGGCACGCAGGACTTCGGAAATGCCTTCGCCCCACGAGCGGGCTGCCCGGACCAGGCGCTTCTCCAGCTCGTCGCTGTTGACGTTGCTGACATCGGCGTCCTTGGGCAGCCGGATCCGGAAGAAGAGGCGGGCCAGGGCGGACTCCGTCATGCGCGCCTCGTAGTCGATGGACACGGCGTTGAAAGTCTCCCGCAGCTCCTGCTCAATGCGCAGGCGGACGTTCGTGGTGTAGCGGTCGCGCGGCAGGTAGACGACGGCGGACATGAACCGGCCGTAAATGTCGGGTCGGAGGAAGAGCCGCGTACGGCGGCGTTCCTGCAGGCGCTGGATGCCGGTGGCGATGGCGGCGAGGTCCGGGATTTCGATCTGGAACATCTCATCGCGCGGGTAAGTCTCGAGGATGCCCAGCAGGTCCTTGCCCGAGTGCGAGTCCGGCGGGAAACCGGCGTCGTGGAGGACAGCGGCCACTTTTTCCCGGACCACGGGGATATCACGGACGGAACCGGCGTAGGCGGTCGTGGCGAAGAGGCCGATGAAGCGGCGCTCCCCGTTGACGTTGCCGGCGGCGTCGAAGCTCTTGACGCCGATGTAGTCCAGGTACGCCGGGCGGTGCACGGTGGAGCGCGAGTTCGCCTTGGTGATCACGAGGGCCCGCTTCTCGCGTGCCTTCTTCCTGCCGGCCTCGGTGAGGTGCTGGACCTGGCGGCTGTCCGCGCCGGCGCGGAGCAGGCCGAGGCCGCTTTCCTCGCGCAGTTCCAAAACATCCTCACCGGATACGTTCACGAGGTCATATTCGCGGTAGCCGAGGAAAGTGAAGTTTCCGTCATCGAGCCAGCGGAGCAAGTCCTGGGCCTGGCGGAGCTCGGCAATCTGCGCCCGGTTGGCCACCCTGTCCAAGTCCGCGGAGATCTCAAGGGCCTTCGTGCGCATCTTTGGCCAGTCTTCGACGGCGGCGCGGACGTCGCCGAGCACGCGGGTGACTCCCTTGACCAGGTCGGCGCGCTTGCTCTCGTCGACAAGGTCGATTTCGACGGCGATCCAGGATTCCATGTGCGAGGCGTTGTCGCCCTCGGCGATCAGGTGGGAGAGGTTCGGCATGGCCGCCGTGTCGCCGCTGGAGATGCCCAGGTGGGAGGGTACACGCGCCACCTTGACCAGGTTGCCGGTCTCGCGGTTGCGGGTCACCACGAACAGCGGGTGCAGTACGAGGTGGATGGGCGCGTTCTGACGGACCAGTTCGGCGTTGACGGAGTCCACGAGGAAGGGCATGTCATCGGTGACGATGTACAGGACGCTGCAATCGGCCTCGTCACGGAGGGCGATGTTCGCGGTGCCTGGCCTCCGCGTCGCCGCGATCTGGCGGTGGGTATCCGCCCTTGCCGTCAGGACCTCCTGGGGGTAGGCCCGGAGATCCTCCTCCGCGAGGTGCTCGTAGTAATCCCCGAGATAGCTTTCGCTACTCCCGATCGAAACGGGCTGATCCTCCACGCTGGACCCAGACGACATCGAAACGCCTCCATAAAAGAAGTTCACAGCCGCCTCTTTGCGGCCCTTATGTTGACCCTAGCCCTTTGCCCGACGCTCTGCTGTGGAAGAAAATACAAAGGATTTCTTGTTTCGCTGGGCAGGTGCACAAACCAATGCGGCGACCGCATGCCGCAGCTCGGATTCGGGCGCGGATTCGAGCAAAAGCGCCCCGGCCAGCAGGGCGGCGTCGCTCGCTGCGGGGTCGGACGGTAGGAACGCCGTCAACGGCACCGAGGGACCGTACCGCTCCCACGCAGCACGAAGTTGGCGTTCGGGCGACCTTCCAACGGCGGAGGTCCTGACTTTGTTCATGACCACTTGGGGCGCTGCCTGCGGTATGGCCGCCTGGAGCTCGGCCAGGCCGCGGACCAGCCTCGGCACGCCGATGGAGTCGGCCGCCCCGACGGCAAAGACCGTGTCGGCCAACTCCAGGCTTCTCAGGGTCGCGGCGTTGCGGCGCGGCGCGCCGCTGTCAAAGCCAAGCTCGTCATCTGCTTCGAGGCAGAAGCCGGTGTCCACCACAGTGACATCTGCGATCTCCCGGGCCCGCTCCAGCACCAGCGTGAGCGCCGCGGCGCGCAGTTCCGTCCAGCGGTCCGCCCGTGTGATCCCGGTGAGCACGCGAAACGTCCCGGCCTTGGTCGCCACCGTCGTGGTGATCCTGAGCAGGGCATCGGCGTCGAGGAGTCCCTGGTCTGCCAGCCGGCAGGCCTGGGCCAGCCCGGCAGCCTCGTCGAGCAGACCCAGGAGGGCGGCCACGCTGGCACCGTAGCTGTCGGCGTCGACCAGCAGCACCGATTGCCCTTCCGCGGCCAGCTCCCCCGCGATGTTGGCGGCCACCAGGGTCCGGCCCGGCGCGCCAGCCGGCCCCCAGACCGCAATGATCCGGCCCCTCGCGGCAGGGGCTGGGGTGACTGAAGGCACCCCGGAAGGCCGAAGCACGTGCCCACCGGCCGTGACAGCCACGGAGGAAGCGTCGTCGGACCCAGCGAGCCGCGGCCGGTGTCCGGCGCCACTGAGCTGCGCCACGGCCGCGGAAATCCGCGCCGCAAGGGCGGCGGCGTCAACAGCGCGGGCTTCCGCTGCCACGCCAATGGTCCGCAGGCGGGCCGATTCCTCCGGATTGTCAGTCAGGGCGATCACGACGACGCCGACGGCGGACAGACGGTCCACCAGCGACGCCGTCAGCTCTTCGCTGCCCGCCGCGACAACAGCGGCGCGGGCCAGCCCGCTCTGGCAGGCGGCCAGCAGTTCCGCCAGCTCGCCGCACCGCCGGACGACGGACACAGGTCCGTGCAGACGCTCCAGTCCGCCCACCAGGTCATCGCGGGAGTCCCCCACCGTCACCACGGGAATGCTCATCTCGCGGCTCCGCCCGGGTTCCAGACGACCGCGATCTTTGCCTTGTTGGCCTGGGCTCCCAGCAGCTTCGGCATCTGAGCGTCCGGGACGAGCACCATGACCACCATCGACCGGGAGGACCCAAGGGCAGTGCTGCCCGAGGTGATCTGGGCAATTTCGGCGCCGGCGAGGAGCAGCGTGGGTTCGCTGAAGCCGTTGCGGGTATCCGGCAAGGCCACCCAGACGTCCACGCGAGAGCCCGCCACGGCTTGGGCGGGAAGGGTTTCCTCAACCGTGACGGCGACGGGCCTGCGGTCCAGCCCATCGAGCTGGCCGACACTCTCGCGCGGCAGCAGTTGGTCCTTGCCGATTCTTTGCACAGCCACGAGGCCGGCGTCCAGGCCGGCCTCCGGGGTCAGGTAGTGCTGTTCCACCTCGCCGAGCCTTACCTTGACCCGGTGCAGCTTGTCGACGGTCAGCGTCTCGCCGACGGCGATCGGCTCGCGCGCCGCGTACGCTTCGGTTGTCTGGTCCGCGGCACCGACCAGCGATACCACCCCCACCACGGATGCCAGGACGAGCAGGATTCCGACGAGGAGCCGGGGGTCTTTCCAGGACGGTTTTTTCAAACGGGCCCCTTCGGCTGCCGCGCTTCCACTCATGCGTCCGCTCCCCCTGTCGTCGCCGTCCCTTCCCGGTATGCCGGGCACCCCTATTGTTGCGCCCGGACCGCCCCGGTGGAAGATCCAGGGCCAAACAGCCGCAAACTGTGGATAACCGCACCAGTCGGCATCAACGGTGGCAAAATGGACTCATGCCCCGATTCCTGACTCTCGCTGACGTTGCCGAGCAGCTCCAGATCAACTCACCGGCCGCCTACGCGCTGGTTCGCAGCGGCGAACTCAAGGCGATCCAGGTGGGCGGGCGCGGTCAGTGGCGTGTCGAGGAGAAGATGCTCGAGCAGTACATCCAGGAACGCTACGCCGAGGCCAGCCGCATGATCGAAGAGGCTAAGTCGAAATCTGCAGAACGTTGATCTTGGCGTTCTGACTAGCCTCCCGGGGCCCCAACGGATCTGATGCCAGCGAGGGCGCGAAAAGGAATAGACACGACCTGCCGCACGCTGGCTGGACGCCAGTCCTCGCCCTCAGGCGCCATGAGCAGATCAAGGAAATCCCGGCCGACGGTGTCAATGACGCCGTGGAGCGCGGTCTCTGCCCTCCCGTGCGTGAGAAGTATCGACACCCGCGCCCGATTCCTGGCGAGTCCCCGCAGGGCGCTGCCCAATCCCAGCCGCCGGCGGACGGTTGACGGTTCGGAGACCGCCACCCTCGAAAGGCCCAGATACTGAGCGGCCGCGGCATAAGGAATCAGTACCTGGTGCTGGGGCTCATCAAGGACCAGGGCTTCGCTGCCCGCATGGCTGAGCACCCCCTCGAACGCCTGCCCTGAGGACAGGCGCACGCGGATGCCAAGCCCGAGGGATCCGCGGAGCCGGTCCGCGAGATCTATGCCCGCAGAATCCACCAGTGCACGCTCCGCTATTTCGGCCTCAAAATCCAGCCGCTGGCGCGCCGCCAGCTGCGCCTCCATGTCCTCAAACAGGGCGTCCCACCGCATGGCGCCAGCGTAGGCGCGCCTCCCGCACGGGTCAATCCACGAGCGCCGCCGATGCACGGGAGGCGGCTATCCACAGGCCCCGGACTACCTCTAGACAAACCGAGACCTGCGGGCCCAGACTTCATTCAACGGGCTTAAACACCATCAAATAACATCAAACGGCATCAAACAGCATTGTGGGCGAACGGAGGAATAGCCATGGACGGGACAGCGGCACAGCAACCCCGGACCCAGCCCTCACCCAGGCAGACGGTTCGGACCGACGCGGCCATGGCCACTGCCATCCTGCTGCTGGGGATCTTCCTCGCGACTACGGGAGGTTTCCTCGTCCGGCGCTGGCAGTCAGGCTCGGCACGCCGGCAGTCACTTTCCTTCGAGGACCAGCTGGGGATCGTGGCAAACACCGCGGGGCTGATCGTTATCACCTGGTGGGTGATGTCCCTCGCCATCGCCGTCGCGGCAGCGCTGCTTGCCCGCCTTGGCAGGACCCGCGCGGCGGCCGCCACGGGCCGGTTCAGTCCGGCGTTCATGCGCCGGCTGGTTCTCGGTGCCGTCGGCCTGCAGCTGCTGACAGCGCCGCTGGCCTCCGCGGCGACTGCGCACGAGGGGCCCGGTCCGGGCCGGCACGGCCAGGCAGCAGTGTCGGCATCGTGGACGCCTTCGCCCGGGCAGGCCCCGGCGCCGGGGCCGCAAGATCCGGCCGCCGGTTCCGCGGTCGATCCGCGCTGGAAGCCCGTGAGCCCGATCGTGGATGCCGGCCCCCTGGCCGCACGCCACGCGCGCGCGCAGAACACACCAGGCGTCCGCCGAGAGGTCACGGTCCGGTCCGGTGATTCGCTATGGAGCATCGCCGCGGCGACGCTGGGGCCGTTCGCGTCCGACGCCGACATCGCCAGAGAGTGGCCCCGGCTGTATGCGGGGAACCGCGGCACCATCGGAACCAACCCGCACTTCCTGCGGCCCGGACAGGTCCTCGTCCTCCCGCCACCAACCTAGCGACCGCCGCACTAGGGTCCGTCAGAACCACGGCCAGACAGGGCCGCAGCCGGGACCCGGCGGAAGTTCAGACAACAGGAAGTCAGCCAGCACCAGCCCCGCCAGCACCCCGCACGCACCACCCATCAGTCATCAGCCATCAGCCATCAGCAAAGGAACCGTCATGAATGCAGTCACCGGGATCCGCTCAGCCGCGGCGACCCCAGCCCCGCGCTCCCCCGCCCTCCGGGTTGTGTCCGGCACGGCAACACCGGCCGCGAAGACCGCCGCGGTCCCGCCGCCGCTGCGCGTTGTTGACGAGGCCCGCGAGATTTGTGCGATTTCCCGCAGCACAGTGCAGGCGGCCATCGAAGTGTTGGCAGGCACGCGGCCCGCGCAGCAGCTCTCCCGCCGACTGGACCCGCGTTGCCTGGCGGCACTGCAGCACCGTGCCGCACTGACCCGCCGGGTTGCCTCCGGCAGCTCGCCAACGGCGGGCCGGCTGCACCGCAACCCGTCAGTCCGGTCCGTCCGTGCCTGCCGCGTTTCGGATGACGTCTACGAAGCCAGCGCGGTTGTGGTCGAGGAGTCACGGGTCCGCGCGGTCGCGCTGCGGCTGGAGCGCGGCACAGCGGCCTGGCGCGTCACGGTCCTGGAGATCGGCTGAACCGCGGGGCCTTAGACAGAAGCGGGCCGCAAGCAGGTACGAGCAGAAACAGGCAGGAAGGGGCAGGAAACCGGCCCGGCCTGTCAGGGAAAGGAGGCGTAAACACGGGAGGACCGGAGCGATTGCTCCGGTCCTCCCGTGCGTTGGCGTGGTGCCTAGCGACGCTTCTTCTTCGCTGTGCGGCGGCCGATGTCCTGCGCCGCGGCCTTGGCCGGGTTTCCCGAGCGTCCGGTGCCCTTCGCCTCGATCCGGGTCTGGGCCGCACCGTCCTCGCCTGGGGCGGTGTACTGCAGCTGCGCGGGCTTCTCGGGGGCCTCGAGCCCGGCGGCACGGATCTGCGGTTCGTGGTGTTCGGTGTGCTGGCCCTCGGCGTCCGCCACCACAACATCTTCGGCCGGCGTCACTTCGACGTCGAGGTTGAACAGGAAGCCGACGCTCTCCTCACGGATCGCCTCCATCATGGCCTGGAACATGATGAAGCCTTCGCGCTGGTACTCCACCAGGGGGTCGCGCTGGGCCATGGCCCGCAGCCCGATGCCCTCCTTGAGGTAATCCATCTCGTAGAGGTGTTCCTGCCATTTCCGCCCGATGACCGACAGAACCACCCGGCGCTCCAGTTCGCGCATGCTCTCAGAGCCGATCGCCTGTTCCCTGGCCTGGTAGACCAGACGGGCATCGGAGAGGATTTCTTCGCGGAGGAAGTCGACGGTGACCCGGGACTTGCCGCCGGCCTCGTCAATGACGTCGCGGGGGGTGAAGCTCACAGGGTAGAGGGTCTTGAGATTGGACCACAGGAGGTTGAAGTCCCAGTCATCGCCGGTGCCCTCGGCCGTGGCCTGGTCGATGGAGGCGTTGATGGTGTCTTCCAGGAAGTACTGGACCTTCTCGTGCAGGTCATCGCCTTCGAGGATGCGGCGCCGGTCACCGTAGATTGCTTCGCGCTGGCGGTTCAGGACGTCGTCGTACTTCAGCACGTTCTTGCGCTGTTCGGCGTTGCGGCCTTCCACCTGGCCCTGGGCCGAGGCGATGGCGCGCGAGACGAGCTTGGATTCGAGGGCAACGTCGTCCGGCACCGAGCTGTTCATGAGCCGCTCGGCCGCGCCGGAGTTGAACAGGCGCATCAGATCATCAGTCAGCGAGAGGTAGAACCGGGACTCGCCCGGGTCACCCTGGCGTCCGGAACGGCCGCGGAGCTGGTTGTCGATGCGGCGGGACTCGTGCCGTTCGGTGCCGAGCACGTAGAGTCCGCCCAGGTTCAGGACTTCTTCGTGCTCGTCCTTGACGGCCTGCTTGGCTGACTCGAACGCCTCGGGCCATGCGGCCTCGTACTCCTCGGAGTTTTCCTCCGGGTCGAGGCCCCGCTTGGCCAGTTCGGCGACGGCGGTGAACTCGGCGTTGCCGCCGAGCATGATGTCGGTACCGCGGCCGGCCATGTTGGTCGCGACGGTGACGGCGCCCTTGCGGCCGGCCTGGGCGACGATGGAGGCTTCCCGGGCGTGGTTCTTGGCGTTCAGGACCTCGTGCCGGACGCCTTCCTTGGCCAGCAGCTGGGAGAGGTATTCGCTCTTCTCGACGCTGGTGGTGCCGACGAGGACGGGCTGGCCCTTTTCGTGGCGTTCGGCGATGTCCTTGACTACGGCGTCGAACTTGACGGCCTCGTTCTTGTAGACGAGGTCGGCCTGGTCGATCCGGGTCATGTCGCGATTGGTGGGGATGGCAACGACGCCGAGCTTGTAGGTGCTCATGAACTCGGCGGCCTCGGTCTCGGCCGTGCCGGTCATGCCGGCGAGCTTGCCGTACATGCGGAAGTAGTTCTGCAGCGTGACGGTGGCGAGCGTCTGGTTCTCGGCCTTGATCTCGACGCCTTCCTTGGCTTCGATGGCCTGGTGCATGCCCTCGTTGTAGCGGCGGCCGGCGAGGATACGGCCGGTGTGCTCATCGACGATCAGCACCTCGCCGTCGAGGATGACGTAGTCCTTGTCGCGCTTGAACAGTTCCTTGGCCTTGATGGCGTTGTTCAGGAAGCCGATCAGGGGGGTGTTGGCGGACTCGTAAAGGTTGTGGATGCCGAGGTAGTCCTCGACCTTTTCAATGCCGGCCTCGAGGACACCGACGGTGCGCTTCTTCTCGTCGACCTCGTAGTCGGTCTCGGCGTGCAGGCGCGTGACCACCTTGGCGAATTCGCTGTACCAGCGGTTGGTGTCGCCCTGGGCCGGGCCGGAGATGATGAGCGGGGTGCGGGCCTCGTCGATGAGGATGGAGTCCACTTCGTCGACGATGGCGAAGTGGTGGCCGCGCTGGACGAGTTCGGACTTGTCCCACGCCATGTTGTCGCGCAGGTAGTCGAAGCCGAATTCGTTGTTGGTGCCGTAGGTGATGTCCGCGGCGTACTGCTCGCGGCGCAGCGCAGGATCCTGGTTTGACAGGATGCAGCCGCTGCTCAGGCCGAGGAAGCGGTAGACGCGGCCCATGAGGTCGGACTGGTATTCGGCGAGGTAGTCGTTCACGGTGATGACGTGGACGCCGTTGCCGGCGAGGGCGTTGAGGTAGGCCGGAGCGGTGGCCACCAGGGTCTTGCCTTCACCGGTTTTCATTTCGGCGATGTTGCCCAGATGCAGGGCTGCGCCGCCCATGAGCTGGACATCGAAGTGGCGCATGCCGAGGGTACGGGAGGAAGCTTCGCGGACGGCGGCGAAGGCTTCGGGCAGCAGATCGTCCAGCTTCTCGCCTGCCTGGTGGCGTTCGCGCAGACGGTCGGTTTCCTCACGGAGCTCGGCATCCGTGAAGGTCTGGAAGGAGCTCTCCAGGGCATTAATGGAATCGGCATAGTTCCGCAGTTGCCTCAGGGTTTTTTTGTCACCCGTGCGGAGAAGTTTTTCGATAAGTGTTGCCACGTGAAGTTGCTCCCAGTCTCAAGCTGCCGAATTCTGGCGTGTTTAGTCTACGGGAGAGACGCAGGGCCGGTGGCGCCTGTTCCCTCACAGCGGATAGTGCGATTGCTGGGCAGCCACGGCTTCGGCGAGCGCCGGCGCGAGGTTCCCCGTTGGCGAGACAACTACCCCGTCCAGTCCCAGCCACTCTGCCATGAGCTGCAGTTCCGCGGCGAGTTCGACGGCGGTGTCCCCCGGGGCGCCGGCTTCCGCATGGGCGGCCCTTGCCAGGAGCCGGCCGCCGGCCCGGTCCGCTTTGAGGTCCACGCGGGCAACGATCCCGTCACGGAGCAGGAACGGCAGCACGTAGTAGCCGTACCTCCGCTTCGGCTCTGGCGTGTAGATCTCGATCCGGAAGTGGAACCCGAAGAGTTCCTCGAGCCGGCGGCGTTCGAACACCAAGGAGTCGAAGGGGCTCAGGAGTGCCCGGCCGCTGGCGGAGCGCGGAAGTTTCGCCTCCGCGTGACGGTACAGGGGCCGGTCCCAGCCGGCCACCGTGACCGGTTCCAGCCGGCCGCTGTCCACGAGGTTCTGGACTGCCACCGCGGCTGCTTTCTGCGGTGTCCGGAAATAGTCCGCGAAGCACCGCACGGTCCCAATACCGTGGGCCTGGGCCGCGGCGTCGATCAGCCGGTCCATCGCGGCGGCCGCGTCCGGTTCGGGTGCCGGCGATTCCCCGCCCGGTCCGGGGAGCACCTTGGAAGTGAGGGTGTAGCGCCGTTCGAAGGATTCGGTCCGCGAGGATGCCGAGACAAGTCCCTCCTCGAAGAGGTGTTCCAGCACCCTTTTGACGGCGTTCCAGTTCCAGCCCCAGTTCTCCCGCTGCGGATCCTCCACGTGGCCGAGCCGGGCTGTCAGTTCGGCGGCGGTCATCGGTTTCCCGGCGGCCAGGGTTTCCAGCACCTTGGCCGCCACCCCGTTGCGCAGTTCGGGGTCCATGCTGTGCGCGCCCACCCATTTGCGGCTCTGCCACTGCACGAGGTCGTAGAAGTGGTCCGGCCGGATGTAGGAGGCTTCGTGGGCCCAGTACTCCATCATCCGGCGCGGGTGGGTCCCCGCCATGCGTTGGAGGATGTCGCGGTCGTAGTTGCCGAGCCGCGAAAAGAACGGCAGGAAGTGGCTGCGGGAGACCACATTAACGGAGTCGATCTGAACCAGGTGCAGCCGGGCAAAGGTACGGCCCACCGCCCGTGCGCTCACGGGTCCGGCGGGCCGTTCCTTGTCCAATCCCTGGGCTGCCAACGCGATCCGCCGTGCCTGTGCCAGGCTCAGCGATGCTTGCACGTTAGTCCCTTCGTCGGAAAAAGTCTGCACCAGCTTATGCGCTGGCGGCCTCATCCTCTGAACGGTAGGCCAGGATTTTCTCTTCCAGAGTCGAATGTCCGGGTTCGCACGTCTGGTCCAGGGAGATGACCCCATAGGTCCAGCCGTCACGGCGGTATACGACCGACGGCGCCTTGGTTTCCTTGTCCACGAAAAGGTAGAAGTCGTGACCCACAAGTTCCATGTTGTCGACGGCGTCATCGAGCGTGAGCTGGGCCGCGGGGAATACCTTCCGGCGGATCAGCACGGGCGAATCGCCGGCCGGAATATCGTTCTCGACATCGTACGGCGACTTCGCTGCCGCCGGCATTTGGGTCTCCTGCTGCTGCGCCGCCTCCACGTAAAGAGGTTCGCTGGGGCTGGCCGGCTCCAAGGCTGCTGTTGCCTCGGTGACGGACTTCGGGGTGTGACGGCCGTGATGGACCTTTCTGCGGTCCCTAGCCCTGCGCAGGCGTTCAAGAAGCTTGTTGTAAGCGAGATCGAACGCAGCGAACTTGTCGGCGGCACTCGCTTCCGCGCGGATTACTGGGCCGCGCCCCAGGACTGTCAACTCAACCGTGAGCGATTCGGCGGTCTGGCGGGCTTTGGTCTCTTTGGTGACCTTCGCGTCTACCCTCTGGACCTTGTCTCCCAACGACGCGATCTTTGAGATCTTGTCGTCGGCATACTCGCGGAACCGGTCTGAGACCGTCAAGTTGCGTCCGCTGATCATGAACTCCATGGTGCCCTCCAAATGACTTCGGTGACACGACGGCGGTACTTCCCGGGGCCGATCTGACTGACAGTCGAGCCCCTTTCCGAGCCGCTATCGACAGGTACATCTGTTCTTGGTACCCATATTCGACGTTAGTTCATAGACACCTGTTATTCATCCTTTTACGGTTTATTTTTTTGGGTCCCGCCGTTCCCCCGCGCGGCCGCGGGGCTGGCGGCGTCGACGTCGGTGGTGGCCGGCGGGCGTGTCGCGGCCACCACCACGGCGCCAGCGACTACGGCCCCAGCGGCCCGAAGCGCACGGGCCGCCTCCGCCAGGGTGGCACCGGTGGTCAGCACGTCGTCGACGATGATGCAGGGACGTCCTTCCACTCGAGCAGCCCATGGGCCGGACCTGGCCCGCATGGATCCGCGGACGCGCCGGGCGCGGCCACCCCGGCCCAGTCCCTTCTGCCCGCCGGAGAGGTAGAGGTCCTCGTGCGGGCCGGCCCGCAACCGGTCCAACAGTGGCAACGACGGGGGCATGCGGCTCCGCGCGGACGGCACGGTTTTCCGCAAAGCGTCCGCAACGGTGAACCCTGGGAGCGCATCGCTGCTGGCGAGCCGACGGAGCAGGAGGTGGACGGGACTGAAACCCCTCTTGCGGAACGCGGCGGCGCTCGTGGGCACGGGGACCAGGACTAGTCCCCGTGCCGGCCCGGCCGCGGCGTGAAGGGCCCGCGCCAGGGCCCTGGCAAGCTCGGCGCCCAGCCGGGCCTGCCCGTGGCTTTTGAAGGCCAGCAGGCACTGCGCGAGCTCGGCCCGGTAGGCCCCGGCGGCCACCACGGGCAGCAGCACGGACCCGTCCATGTCCATCAGGGCAGGTGCGTGGGCCTCCGCACGGAACGGCCTCAGTGTCAGCAGGCGGAGCTTCCGGGCGCACGCGCCGCAGAGCGCCAAGTCCACCGCCCCGCAGCAGGCGCAGTCAACCGGAAGGGCCAGGGCGAGCACCTCTGCGGCGGACTCGGCCGTCAGCTCGCAGAGTCTCGCCAGGGGCCGCGCGTAGCTGCCGCGGTGTCGCGCCGCTGACGCTGCGGCCGGGGCGAGGTCCGGATCCGCGGCCGGCTGCGCCGGGCTGGCGTACTGATCCGTGTGGCTGTTCATTCCTCGATCCTGCACCGGGGGCGCCCTCGGTGGCTGCCCCACGGGCGGCTATGTGGACAACCAGCTAGGTGGACGGGCCGCTATGTGGAACACGTCTCCGGCGCCCACGCCGGCCCGGACGCTCACCGGCGATGACGGATAGAACCCCGCCCAGACGGACGCACCGGCGTCGCCGATGGCCCGGGGGTCCGCCCGCAAAGGACGGGGTCAGCCCGCAAAGGACGGGGTCAGCCCGGGAAGGACGGGTCGGTGGGGCCCTTGAGCTGCGGTGACCACCCGTTGCCCAGCCGCTGGAAGATTCCTTCGGCGGACTGGCCGTAGATCTCGGATGTCCCGTTGCCTGCGCTGAGGGCCGTCAGCCCGGGCCACGGCGCCAGCTGCTGCGGCTGCGCCGAGCCCAAGGACAACAACTCGGGCGTGACGGCATCGCTGGCGGAAGCCTTCATGACCGCCACCGTGGTGTCATCCACCCAGACTCCCTGGTCCGGATTCCGCGGCGTCAGGAGGGTCAGGGGCGGGGTCAGATCCCTCGGGGTGCCGTCCGCGTTCCGGATGATCCCGGTGATCTGGACCTTGCTCTTGCCTTTCTGCTCCGAAATGACAAGGGCACGTGTGCCGTCCCGGGAGATCCGGAACTCCTTGACGGTCCGGCCGGCCAGCCATGCCGGCGACAGGGTCACGGTGGGTACGCTGGCTTTCTCCGCCACACCGACCGGCCGGTAGGCCACCACTTCGGTGGCGCCGCCGGCACCCGGGCCGGCGGTCCAGACCCAGTCGTAGCGGCCGAACGAAGGCCGGGACAACGTAGCCCGCGTGGTCAGTGCCCTGGCGGGCTGGCCCGGAACGATCGAGTACATCGTGGTGCGGGCGGCGTTGAGGAACGCGGCGGCCTGCGACTCGATCGACTCCGCCGGCGCCCGCGGTGACAGGGCCGCGACGGACCGGATGTCCGGCAGCGGTGACAGCCTGTTGTTCTCGTACCGGACCAGGTCATGGTTGCTGACGGCTATCTGGTAGGCGGGGACGCTTTCGTCCCGGACCGGAGGCAGGACCGTGCCGTTGTCCTCGACGCGCACCAGATCCTGATTGGCCCGGAGCTCGACATTGATGACATCCGGCTGGCTGCGGAACGTCAGGGCCAGCTGCGTCTGCATCCTTAGCCGGTCCTCGTTGGAGGCGTCGACCAGGTCCTTGGCGGTGAGATCCACCTGGGCGGCTCCGGAGACCACGGGCACGGACTCGCGGGCCAGCTTGATGCCCGACGGGAACGCGCTGACGACGGCGCCCTTGAGGTAGGGAGCGGGGCCGCCCAAGAGGGCGCTCGTCATGGCCTTGACCGTCTTCTTCCGGATGAACCACCGGACATCGGGCACGGCATACGTGAAGGTGGGGTCGTAGAAGTAGATCGGGTAGGCACCGTAGATGACCTTGAAGGTCTCTTCCGGAATGGCCGTGCCGTCCGGAAGATCGGAGATTCGCCACTCCCCATCCACCTGGGTCAGGGTGACCGGGATGTTTTCGGTAGTGCCCTCCGGAAGCTGCGTGGCCACCCCGTCGGCGTCCACCGAATACGCGACGTCGAGCTGGTAGTTGAAGACGTTTTCGACGCCGGTGGCCACCACGGCGGCCTTCCGGAAGACGAGCGCCCGCTGGTCCGGCTTCCACGTCACCGATGAGGCCTGGGTGAGGTACTGCCGGGCCACGGCGTAGTCGTCCTCGTAGCCGCTGCCAGCCAGGTAGAAGTCCTCGATCACTGCTTCGGGTCCTGCGCCGGGACGCGGTGCAGCCGGGAAGAAGACCGGGGCGTTGGGGTTTCCCGCGCTCTCGTCGGTGCTCTTGCCCACCGGCCCCGAGCGCGGAATCTGGGCGCAGGAGGTCAGCAGGAGCAGGACGAGTGCCAGCAGTGCGGCCCCCACGCGGCTGAACTTGCCCGGTACCCCACTCATGCCCTGCCCTCCATCCCGGTTTCCCGGTGGCCGGCCGAGCCGCCCGCCGCAGTTGCCTCGCCGACGGTGCCGCCGCCGCCAGTAGTGTCCCCAGCAAAGTCCTCAGTGAAGTCGTCGGTGAAACCGTCGGCCATGGTCCCGCGGGCCCCGGACGCGCTGGCCGGCGCTTGCCCGGTCCGCGGCGGGTCCAGCAGGACCACCGTCCGCTGGCTGCCTGCCACTGGGAGTCCGACGTTGACCGGCTCAAGCTGGAGCGGGGACTTGGTGATCGGCTCGTCCCGGCGCAGCGGAAGGGTCAGGAGGAAGTTGGACCCGTGGCCCTTGCTCCCCCAGGCCTGCAGCCAGCCGTCGTGGAGCTTCGTGTCCTCGGCGGCGATGGACAGTCCCAGTCCGCTGCCGCCGGTGGTGCGGGCACGGGCTGGATCGGCGCGCCAGAACCGGTCGAAGACGCGCGCCGCCTCAGCCGGCGTCATGCCGATGCCGTGATCCCGTACGGCCACGGCGACCGCGGTGTCGCTGGCGGCCACGGAGACGTTCACCGGCCGGCCTTCGCCATGTTCGAGGGCGTTCAGGATCAGGTTGCGCAGGATTCGATCGATCCTGCGGTCGTCCATGTCGACAATGACGCTGCCGGCCGGGGCGTTGAGGGTGACGGCGGACCCGTATTCGGCGGCGACCGGCGACACGCCCTCAATCACGTGAGCCACGAGCTGCACAATGTCCGTGGGTTCGGCGTCGAGGGTGGCTGCGCCGGCGTCAAAGCGGGAGATTTCCAGCAGGTCCGCCAGGAGCGACTGGAAGCGTTCCACCTGGTTGTAGAGCAGCTCTGCGGACCGCTTGTTGATGGGATCGAAGTCCTCGCGGGCGTCATAGAGCACTTCCGCGGCCATGCGCACGGTGGTGAGCGGAGTGCGGAGCTCGTGGGAAACATCCGAGACGAACCGCTGCTGCATTTGTGAGAGCGTGGCCAGCTGGGTGATTTGTTCCTGCAGGCTTGCAGCCATGTGGTTGAACGAGGCACCAAGCCGGGCGACCTCGTCCTCGCCTTTGACCACCATGCGCTCCTGCAGCTGGCCGGCCGCGAGCTTCTCCGAGACGACGGCGGCATGGCTGACCGGGCTGACCACGTTGCGGGTGACATACCAGGCGACGCCGCCGATCATGAGCACCAGCAGGGCACCGCCGGCCAGCAGGACATTCTGGATCTCGTCCAGCGTCTTCTGCGCCGTGTTGAGGTCATAGATGAGGTAGAGCTCGTAGACGGTGCCGTTGAAGGTCACCTTGTTGCCGACGGCGATGCCGGGCCGGTCCTCGGTCCCCACGGGGAACTGCGTGGACGCCCAGTACTGGTCCTTGCCCGAGTCCTGCACAGCCTTGCGCAGGTCCGGAGGGATGACGCCGATGGTGAGTTGGTCAGAGGCCCGGGATTCAACCCAACGGTTGCGCGGCTTGGTCTGCTCCGGCATTGCCTCGAAGACGTAGCGCCGCTGGATCACGGATCCGCGGCCTTCGACCGCGTTCAGGGTGTCGTAGACCAGCGTGATGACGCTGGACTGGTCGGTGACCTGGGCGCCGTCGAACGTGTCCTGGACCTGCTTGACGTTGTAGCGCGTCTCGGATTCGGCCTGGGCGAGCCGTTCCTGGAACAGGTTGTTGGCGATCTGGTTGGACAGGTAAGCGCCTACCACCGCGAACGAACCGATGGCCAGAAGCAGCGTGGTCAGGACGGTGCGGAACTGCAGCGAACGCCGCCACTTCCGGTGCACCGCCCGCAGCAGGTACCGGATGCCGGGCAAGAGACGCTGCATCCCTGTGCGGACCAGCCGCGCCACCCGGACGCCAACGATCCTCGCGCGTTTTGCCCACAACCGGGTCCGGAAGGCGTATCCGCGCCAAAGGCCCGGCGCGCCGTCGGCCGGCCGCTTTCCGGGCCCGCGCGGTACGGAGTGCTCTGCCATTGACTTTGCGGTTGACACGGCGGATGACTCCGCCGGCGCCCTATCAGGCGCCGTGTCCGGCGCAGTCTCGGTGGCTATGGCCTGCGTCGTGTCGGGCGCGGTGTCGGTGGCTATGGCCTGCCGGGCACCGCGGTCCCCAGGCTCAGGAACCTGCTTTATAGCCGACACCACGGACCGTCAATACAACTTCGGGGGCTTCGGGGTCACGTTCAATCTTGGACCTCAGCCGCTGGACATGGACATTGACCAGCCGTGTGTCGGCAGCGTGCCGGTAGCCCCAGACCTGTTCCAGGAGCAGCTCGCGCGTGAACACCTGCCACGGCTTGCGGGCGAGTGCGACCAGGAGGTCGAACTCCAGCGGCGTCAAGGAGATCCGGTCGTTGCCCCGGCTGACCAGGTGGCCGGCCACGTCGATCGTGACGTCCGCGATCCGCAGGGTTTCCGGGGCTTTCTGGTCACCCGGACGGAGCCGGGCCCGGACCCGGGCGACGAGCTCGGCGGGCTTGAACGGCTTGGGCACATAGTCATCGGCCCCGGACTCGAGACCGCGGACGACGTCGGAAGTATCCGACTTGGCGGTGAGCATCACGATGGGGACGTCGGACTCGGCACGGACCTGGCGGCAGACCTCAATGCCGTCCATTCCCGGAAGCATGAGGTCGAGCAGGACGAGGTCCGGTTTGGAGGCGCGGAACACGTCCAGCGCCTGCCCGCCGTCCGCGCAGAAGACGGGTTCGAATCCGTCATTGCGCAGCACAATACCGATCATCTCGGCGAGCGCCTCGTCATCATCCACTACCAGAATGCGTGCCTTCATAGTTATATATTCCCCCATTGAATTGGCTTTGTCGTATCGGGCGGCCCAACGGCATGGCGCAGACGCGCCTGCCACCGCCGCCGGAGCCCCGCCGCTGCACAGGCCGCTGTGACAATTGCCGCGTTGTCCTGCATGCTGTGGACAGGCCCCGTGAACCGGCCCGGACCGCAGGAGGAACCCGTGAACACCCCCATCTACGAGCGTGCCCTGGGCCGCGACTTTGACCGGTTGCAGCCGGAACTTCAAGAATACTTCGCCTTGGCACCGGGTTCCGGCCACTACGGCGTCGGCGAGGGGGTCTTCGACGTCGTCGGCTGCCGGCAGGCGTGGCTGCGTCCCCTGCTCCGGCTCACCACCGGCGAGAAGGCCTTCTTCCCCGAATACGGCGAGGGCATCCGCTTCCGGATCGAGAACCACGCCCACCTGGACCCGTTCGGCAGGTCAAGCCTGACGGCCCGGCGGGAAATCTTCTTCCCCGGAACCACCCGGCTGTTCCACGACACCACCAGTTTCGACGACTCCGGGCCCCGGCAGGGGCTGGTGGACTACGTGGGCAGGTTCCGGCGGCTCGCCACCGACCTCAATCTCAGCGTCACGCCGGAGGGCCGGCTCCGCGGTGTGTCCGAGGCGTCCCGGCTGTTTCTGGGACCTCTCCGGATACCGCTGCCGGACGCCCTCGACGCAAAGGCCTACGCCGAGCAGTGGTGGGAGCCGCAGGACGGCGGGCGGCACCGGATCCAAGTCAAGGTGATCCAGCCCCAACTCGGCCTGGTGCTGGTGTATGCCGGCCATTTCGACTACCGGCTCGAGCCCTACCCCGGCGCTGTAGCGACGCCGGGCTACCTTCCCGGGTACGCCCGTCCGGACGGCTGGGAGAGCAGGGTCTAAGTCCCGACGCCGGCAGCCGCGGCAGTCCCAGCGGCTGCTCTAGCCGAGGGCGAGCTGGTTGAGGCCGTCCGCCACCTGGGTCAGCCGGGTCAGGACCGCCGTCGCCGCGGCCGGAGAGTGCCGTGCCAGACCCTCCGACGGCGTGACCCGCAGCGCCCCCAGCGTGGACGCGGGAAGACCCAGCTGCCGCCACGGGCGCCACACGTTTTCCACGACGTCGGCAACCCTTGGCAGCGTCGCGGCGGGCTCGGCAACGTCCAGCGCGCCGGCCCAAAGCCGCTTGCCTGCCTCCACCGCGCCCGCGAGCTGTTCCCACTGCCGCGAGGTCAGGGCCCGCAGCGGCACGGCGATTCCGTCCGCGCCTGCCGCCAGGATCCGCTCGAAGGGCGCCTCGACCTCGGAGACGGCCACTACGGTTTCGACAGCGCCTGCGGCCCGGAGCGCGTCGATCACCAATTGCCAGGACTCGGTGACTTCCCGGCCCGACACCGAGCGCAGGGTCCGGTAGCCGCTGGCGGTGGGAATGGTGCCGGCCAGTACCGAGGCAATTTCAGGTTCATCGATCTGGACCACGATCCGGGCTCCGGGGGCAGCCTCTGCCACCCGCTTGAGGTAGCCTTCCACGCCCGCTGCGAGCGAGGCCGCGATGTCCCGGCGGGCGCCGTAGTCGAGCAGGGCCCGCTCCCCGTTGTGCAGGTGCAGGCCGGCGGCAAGGCTGAGCGGCCCGCGCAGCTGGATTTTGATATCTTCCGACGGCGCTTCCTCGGCCCCGATAACGTCCGCCAGGATGTTGATGTCGGTGGACAGGGCCGATTTGGCCCGCTGCAGGTCCTTGCCCGGGCGGTCGACGAGCCGCCATCCATGCGGCTGGACGTCGATGGCGAGTTCCACGAGCAAAGAGGCGGTCCGGCCCACGGCGTCGGAGCCGACGCCGCGCTCGGGCAGTTCGGCAAGGAACGGCAGGTGCGGGCTGCCCAATTCACCGCGGATGATGCGGGCGGCCTCGGCCGGGTCCTCGCCGGGCCATGGGCCAAGGCCCGTCGCGGTCACTTGGCCGGGTGCGGCCGAGTCTGTTCCGGCCATGGCTAGGCGTCTGCGGCGCGGTTGGCGTTCGCGGAGCCGGAGGCCTGGGCGGCCTGGTGGTCTTCGGCGATGGCCTCGTGGTGGCGGATGACCTCCCCGATGATGAAGTTCAGGAATTTCTCCGCGAAGGCGGGATCAAGGTGGGCCTCGGAAGCGAGGTGCCGCAGCCGGGCGATCTGCGCCGTTTCGCGGCCCGGGTCCCCGGCGGGGAGCTTGTGCGCGGCTTTGAGGAAGCCGACCTTCTGGGTTGCCTTGAAGCGTTCGGCGAGGAGGAAGACGAGGGTGGCATCGATGTTGTCGATGCTGGAGCGGATCGACAACAGCTCCGCCATTACCGCGGGATCCACGGAACCGGCCAGGGAGCTTGCCGCCGGGTCGTAGGAATCGGTTTCAGGAAGATTGAGGTTCTGCTCGGTCATTGACCCAGTCTATGGGCACGGCAGCTAATGCCTCCCGCTGTTAAGCGCCATTGCAGGCGCCCGCCGGGTCAGATGAAGCCGGCCCGCCAAATGGGCATGCCCCCCGTTCGTGTCGAACGGTGAGCATGCCCAGTTAGCAGTGGCTCGGCACGAGCCCGGCCCCGCGCTGAATCGGACCGGGCCGTTAGCCGTTAGCTGTGGAGCACGGCCTTGAACGCCTCGCGGCGCCTGGCCTGCTCGTCGGGATCCGGAACGGGCAAGGACGCGATGAGTTTCTTTGTGTAGCCGTGCTGCGGGTTGCCCATCACCTGGTTGCCGAGGCCCTGCTCTACCATCTTGCCCTTGTAGAGCACGCCCACCCAGTGGGAGAGCATGTCCACCACGGCGAGGTCATGGCTGATGAACAGGGCCGCGAAGCCGAACTCCTGCTGGATCTCCTTGAACAGTTCGAGCACCACAGCCTGCACGGACACGTCCAGGGCTGAGGTCGGCTCATCGGCGATGAGCAGCTTCGGGTTCAGGATGAGCGCCCGCGCCAGGGAGGCACGCTGGCGCTGCCCGCCGGAGAGTTCGTGCGGGAACCGGTCAGCGTACGACGCCGGCAGCTGCACTGACTCGAGCAGCTCACCGACCCGCTTGCGCGCCTCGGCCGCGGACGGGTTGGAGTGGATGATCAGCGGCTCCGCCACGCAGTCGCCAATGGTCAGCTGCGGGTTGAACGAGGCCGCCGGGTCCTGGAACACGAAGCCGATCTCCTTGCGGAGCGGCTTGAAGGTGCGTTCCTTGTAGTTCAGCATTTCGTAACCCAGCACCTTGAGGCTGCCGCCCGTGGTCCGGTTGAGCCCGGCGATGGCCCGGCCAATGGTGGTCTTGCCGGACCCCGACTCCCCCACGAGGCCGAAGACTTCGCCTTCGGACACAGTGAAGCTGACGCCGTCGACCGCCTTGAAGGCCGGGGTGCCCAGCCGTCCCGGGTACTCGATGGTCAGGTTTTTGGCTTCGACCAGCACTTTGCCGCCCTGGTGGGCGCGTTCCACCATGCCTTCGGACGCGGAGTTGCGGCCAAGGTGCGGGACGGCGGCAAGGAGCTTCTTGGTGTAGTCCTCCTTGGGCTCCGCGAACAGCACCCGTGAGGATGCCTCCTCCACGACGTCGCCCTGGTACATCACCACTACCCGGTCGGCGAGGTCGGCGACAACGCCCATGTTGTGCGTGATCAGCACGATGGACGTCCCGTACTTATCGCGCAGGTCCCGCAGCAGTTCCAGGATCTCCGCCTGGACGGTGACGTCCAGGGCGGTGGTCGGCTCGTCAGCCACGATGAGCCCGGGGTTCAGGGCCAACGCGGCGGCAATGACGACGCGCTGCTTCTGGCCCCCCGAAAACTGGTGCGGGTAGTAGTTGACCCGGGTATCCGGCTCCGGAATCCCCACTTTGCGGAGGGCTTCGACGGCCCGCGCCTTGGCGTCCTTGGCGGAGATCTTTTTGCCATTCGTGCCGGCGTGCGCCCGGATGCCTTCGGCAATCTGCCAGCCCACGGTGAAGACCGGGTTAAGGGCTGTGGAGGGTTCCTGGAACACCATGGCGACGTCGCGGCCCCGGATCTCCCGCAGCTTGGCCTCGCTGACGCTGATGACGTTGTTGCCGTTGATCAGGACCGCGCCCTGGCTGATGGCAGTCTCCGGAAGGAGCCCCAGGATGGTCTTGGCCGTCACGGTCTTGCCGGATCCCGATTCGCCAACGATGGCCACGACCTCGCCGGGGTTGACCTTGAGGCTGACGTCCTTCACGGCGTACACGTCCCCGGCATCAGTGGCGAACGTGACCTTGAGGCTGTCGATGTCCAGGACCGGCCCTGCGACCGGGCCGGGCTTGTCGATGTTGATGGTCATAGAACTCTCGATTCTGCTTCGAGTGCGGCCTGGGCACCGGCGGTTGAGTCGGGTCCGCCCTTGCCCGAGGCAGCCTTCTTGCGGCCGCGGAGGCGGGGATCGTTGAGGTCGTTGATGCTCTCACCGACCAGGGTCAGCCCAAGGACGGTCAGGACGATCGCCGTACCGGGGTAGATGCCCGTCCACCAGATGCCGGAGGAGGCGTCGGCGATGGCCTTGTTCAGGTCGTAGCCCCACTCGGCTGCGGATGACGGCTCGATGCCGAAGCCCAAGAAGCCAAGCCCAGCCAAGGTCAGGATCGCCTCGGACGCATTCAGCGTAAAAATCAGCGGCAGCGTGCGGGTTGCGTTCTTGAAGATGTGGCGGCCCATGATGCGGACGCTGGAGGCGCCCACCACCTTGGCTGACTCGACATACGGCTCCGCCTTCAGCCGGATGGTCTCGGCACGGATCACGCGGAAGTACTGCGGGACGAACACCACGGAGATGGAGATGGAGCAGGCAACGATTCCTCCCCAGAAACTGGACTGGCCGTGGCTAATGACGATTGACATCACGATGGCGAGCAGGAGTGACGGGAAGGCGTAGATCGCGTCGGCGATGACCACCAGCATCCGGTCCAGCCAGCCGCCGAAGTAGCCGCTGAGGAGGCCGAGGGCCACGCCGAGGAAGATCGACATGGCCACGGCGACGATGATGACCACCGCGGCCGTCTGGGCGCCCCAGAGCACGCGGGAATAGACGTCATAGCCACTCACCGTGGTGCCCCAGATGTGGGCCGGGCTGGGAGGCTGCTGTGCCGGGAAGGGACCCGCGGCGTCACTGAGCTGGGCAAAGCCGTAGGGCGCGATCCACGGCGCAAACACTGCCGTGAGCAAGAAAACGACGGAAAGCACCAAGCCGGTGACGAGCATGCCGCGCTGGAGCCCGACGCTGGTCCGGAAATGCGAAATTACCGGCAGGCGGTAGATGAGGGGCTGCTTGCGCCCGCTTACTGTGGTTGCATTCATGGCTAGTACCTCACTCGCGGGTCGATCAGGGCTGCGACGACGTCCACGATGAAGTTCGTGACGGCAACGATGACCGCCAGCAGCACAACGATGCCCTGGACAGCGACGAAGTCGCGGGCGTTCAGGTATTGCACCAGCTGGTAGCCGAGGCCCTTCCACTCGAACGTTGACTCCGTGAGGACGGCACCTCCCAGCAGGAGGGCAATCTGGAGCCCCATGACCGTGATGATCGGAATCAGGGCAGGCTTGTAGGCATGCTTGGTCACGAGCCGGTAATTGCTGACGCCGCGGGACCTTCCGGCCTCAACATAGTCCTTGCCGAGGGTGCCGATGACGTTGGTCCGGACCAGCCGCAGGAAGACCCCTGCCGTCAGCAACCCGAGGGTTACTGCGGGGAGGACTGAATGGGACGCGACGTCGCCGAATGCAGCCATGTTGCCGCTGCGCAGCGCATCCAGCCAGTAGATCCCGGTCGGTGCGGCCAGGCTTCCCATGGCCAGTTCGGTCCTGGTGGAGGCCCGGCCCGCGACGGGGAACCAGCCGAGCCCCACGGAGAACGTCAGTTTCATCAGCAGGCCGGCGAAGAACACCGGGGTGGCGTAGCAGAGGATGGCGAAGAACCGCAGGAAGGCGTCGGGTGCCTTGTCGCGCTTGTAGGCGGAGATGAGCCCGAGCGGGATACCGACCAGCAGCGCCACGATGAGGGCGTTGATGGCCAGTTCCAGCGTGGCCACGCCAAAGGTCAAGACCATTTCGACGACCGGGCGGCGGTCGGTGATGGTGGTGCCGAAGTTGCCGGTCGCCAACTGGCCAATGTATTCAAAGTACTGCACGAAAATCGGACGGTCGTAGCCGGCTTCGTGGATGCGCTGCGCCAGCGCCTCCGGGGGAAGCCGGCCGCCCTGGGCGGCGGTGATGGGGTCGCCAATGACCCGCATCAGGAAGAAGACCAGAGTCACGAGAATGAAAATGGTCGGAATGATCAGGAAGGCCCTGACCAGGATGTAGGTCCCCAGGCCCCCACCCGAGGATTTTTTCTTGGACGGAAGCAGTCCGTCGGCGTCGCTTGGCGGCGCCTCTACAAAAGTTGTCATTGGTACCTAAGCTTGTGCTTTCGCGGCCATGGGCCGGCCGGCGTGAAATGCAAGGTGCGGCAATGACCGGCAAAGGCGGGGCGCCTCGAGGGCGCCCCGCCTCGCAGGCCGGTCAGAACCGCAAAGATGCAGCCTTACTTGGAAAGAGTTCCCAAACGGAACTTGAAGGAGGCATCGAGAGTGGTATCCACACCCTTGACACCGCTGCCGGAAATGGCAACCTGCGCGCCCTGGAGCAACGGAAGCGTGGAGATGTCCTTGGCGAGGGCATTCTGCGCATCCTTGATCGTGGACTCGCGCTCAGTCTTGTCGACGGTGGTGAGCTGCTTGCTGATCAGAGCGTTGACGGTGGGGTTGTTGTAGTGGTTCTTCAGGAAGCCGCCCTCCGGGAAGAACGGGGTCAGGTAGTTGTCGGCGTCGCTGAAATCCGGGAACCAGCCAAACTGGAACAGCGGGTATTCATCGGCCCGGCTTGCCTTGCTGTACGTGACCCATTCGGTGGACTGCAGGTTGACCTTGAACAAACCGGACTTCTCCAGCTGGTCCTTGATCATGGCGTATTCATCGCCGGAGGACTTGCCGTAGTGGTCCGGGTTGTACTGCAGGTTCATCGACACGGGCGTCGTCACTCCGGCGTCGGCCAGGACCTTCTTGGCCTTGTCCAGGCTGGGCTTGCCGGCGTCGCCGTAGGCGTCCTTGAACGACTCGTTGGCGCCGAGGAAACCGTTGGGAACGTTGGAGTACAGGGGCAGGTAGGTGCCCTTGTAGACCTGGTCCGCGATGGCCTGGCGGTCAACGAGGTTCGCGATGGCGTGGCGGACCGCGGTGGCCTTGGCCGGATCGGCGTCGGCAGCCTTGGCACCGAACGGCATGGTGTCGAAGTTGAACGTGATGTAGCGGATTTCGCCGCCGGGGCCAACGTTGACCTTGACCTTGGAGTCCTTCTTCAGGTCATCGATGTCCGTGGCGCTCAGGCTGCGGTTTGCCACGTCGATGTTGCCCTGCTGGATGTCCAGCTTCATGTTGGTGGGGTCGGCGTAGTACTTGATCGTGGCGGCGTCGTTGGCCGGCTTGCCGAGGACTCCCTGGTAATCAGGGAAGGCCTTGAAGCTGATCAGCTCGTTCTTCTTGTACGTGTCGATCGTGTACTGGCCGTAGAAGGCCTTTGCCTTGACGATCGAGTCGTCGTCAAGCAGCTTGTCGGCCGGGAAGACTTCATCGTCCACGATCGGCGCGGCAGGGCTGCTGAGGATCTGCGCGAAGGTCTGGTCGTTGGCCAGCTTCAGCTTGAAGACAACGGTGTTGGCATCGGGGGCGGTGACGCCTTCCACGTTTGCCAGCAGGCTGGCGGGGCCAGCAGGATCGTTGATCTTGGTCTGCCGGTCGAAGGAGAACTTGACGTCCTTGGAGTCGAGTGTGTGACCGTTGGCCCACTTCAGTCCCGGCTTGAGCTTGACCGTGTATTCAGTCGGCGAAGTGAAGGACGCGGATTCGGCCAGGTCCGGAACCGGATCGGCGCTGCCTGGCTTCGAGTTGAGCAGGAAGGAGTAGATCTGGTTCATCACCATGAACGAACCGTTGTCGTACGAGCCCGCCGGGTCCAAAGCAGTGACCTTGTCCGTGGTGCCGTAGGCGACTGGACCGCTTGCGGCGGCTGATGACCCGCCAGCGCCGCCGGACGGTCCCGTGCAGGCCGTCAGTGCAAAGGCGGAAACCCCGGCGAGCGCGATAACGCTCTGCAAGGCCTTTTTGTTCATTGCCATCTGTGAACTTTCTGTTCGATGCGTTCTAGCGCAGCCCGAAGTGAAACGAGTGACTCGTCGGGCGGCACGCTTTGCTGATTCCTAGATTCAACCAGACAACCATTCGGTGAATCGTTGCATTTTGTGAGTTGAGACACAAAATTTACACGATTCGAAGGTTTCTCTCATTTTCTTCAGGATTCCGCCCGGATCTTCGGCAGAGTCACGGGCACAGCTGCCGTGCGGCATACGACGAAGGGCCCCGCCGCATGGCGGAGCCCTTCGTAGGAGTCGGTGCGGCGGGCGTCTAGAGCGCGGCCCGCTGCAGTGAGCGCGCGGCATCGATCGTGGCCTGGCCCAGCACGCGGCTGCCCTGGTAAAGCACCACAGTCTGGCCGGGGGCCACTCCGCGCAACGGCTCGGTGAGGGTGACCACCAGCTCGTCCCCCGCCATGTGCGCGCGGGCCGGGACAGGGTCGCCGTGGGCACGGACCTGGGCGTAGCAGTCGAACTCCTCGCAAGTGGCCACCTCGGCGATGGGCAGCCCCGCCCAGGAGACCTTGATGCCGCGGATTTCGTCGATGGCGAGCAGCGCCTCCGGACCCACCACCACCTTGTTTTCCTTGGGCCGGATCTCCAGCACGAACCGCGGCTTGCCGTCCGCGGCCGGGGTGCCAAGCTTTAGCCCCCGGCGCTGGCCCACGGTGAACGCGTTGGCCCCCGGGTGCTCGCCGACCTTCGCACCGGATTCGTCCACGATGTCACCCGTGGTCATTTCGATCTTCTCGGCGAGCCAGCCCGCGGTGTCGCCGTCGGGGATGAAGCAGATGTCATGGCTGTCGGGCTTGTTGGCCACCGATAGGCCCCGGCGCTCAGCCTCCGCGCGGACCTCGGCCTTGGACGGCGTCTCCGCGAGCGGGAACATCGAGTGCTTGAGCTGCTCGTGGGTCAGCACGCCCAGCACATAACTCTGGTCCTTGGCCCAGTCCGCAGCGCGGTGCAGCTCGGGGTTGCCGTCGGAGTCGGTGATGACCTTGGCGTAGTGGCCGGTGCACACGGCATCGAAGCCCAGGGCAATAGCCTTCTCCAGCAGGGCGGCGAACTTGATCCGCTCGTTGCAGCGCATGCACGGATTGGGGGTGCGGCCGGCGGCGTATTCATCGATGAAGTCCTGGACCACATCTTCCTTGAACCGCTCGGAAAAGTCCCAGACGTAGTACGGGATCCCGAGGATATCGCAGGCACGCCAGGCGTCACGGGAGTCCTCGATCGTGCAACAGCCGCGGCTGCCGGTTCGCAGGGTACCCGGCATCCGGGACAGCGCGAGGTGGACGCCGACGACGTCGTGCCCCGCCTCGACGGCGCGGGCGGCGGCAACGGCGGAATCAACGCCGCCGCTCATGGCTGCAAGAACTCGCATACTGGCTTTCTTTAGGGTTCAGGGTGTCGCAGGCACCGGGGCTGCTGTTCACTGCTGCATTACCTCACTGCAACCGCGGAAATAGCACAATGCCTGCCATGCCATTCTATCGCCACGCCGAATCCTCCCCAAAAGGCCTTGACGGGGCCGCTTCCGGCTTCTAGCGTCAAGACAAGCGGTTTTAGAATCGGAAGCGCGCGGGCATGGGAATTGAGCAGACCCGGGAATCGAGCGGACATGGCTGTTGAAGACATCCTGATCGTGGGCGGCGGACTGGCCGGTGGCACGGCGGCCAAAACTTTGCGGGCGGAGGGATTCGCCGGCCCCGTGGTGCTGGTGGCCGCCGAGTCCCACCAGCCGTACTTGCGCCCGCCGCTGTCCAAGGAGTACTTGCTGGGCAAGGCCGGCGACGACGCCCTGCCCGTGGCGCCCGAGGACTGGTACGGCGCGAACGACGTCGACCTTAGGCTCGGCGTAAGGGTCACGGAACTGGACCCGGCCGGCCGGGCCGTGGTTCTGGACGGCGGCGAACGGCTGGAGTACGCCTCCCTGCTGCTCGCCACGGGGGCGCGGCCCCGGACCATCCCCCTGCCCGGCAGCGGGCTCGACGGTGTCGGCACGTTCCGGACAGTGGAGGACAGCCGGCGCCTGCACGCCCGCCTGGCCGACGGCGGGCTGAATGTGGTCATGATCGGCTCCGGCTGGATCGGGATGGAACTGGCCGCCGCCGCCAGCACCTTCGGAAACACCGTCACCGTGCTGGGCCGGGCGGAGGTGCCGCTGGGCGCGGCGATCGGCCCGGATCTGGGCGGCTTCTTCCGTGAACTGCACGAGGCCCACGGTGTGCGGTTCCGGCTTCCGGCAACCGCTGCCGAGATCCAGGGGCGGTCGGGACGGGTGACCGGGGTGGTCACCGACGCAGGCGTCGTCCTGCCCGCCGACCTCGTGGTCATCGCCGTGGGGGTGGTGCCGGAGCTCGGCCTGGCCGAGGCGGCCGGCATCGGGATCCGGAACGGCATCCTCACCGACGCGTCGCTGCGGACCTCGGCACCCGGGGTCTTCGCCGCCGGCGACGTCGCCAATGCCCTGCAGCCGTTCACCGGGGAGCACCACCGCAGCGAGCACTGGTCCAATGCCCTCAACGGCGGCAAGGTGGCCGCCAAGGCGATGCTCGGCCTCGACGCCGCGCTGGACACCATCCCGTACTTCTACACCGACCAGTACGACGTCAGCATGGAGTACTCGGGCTTCCCGACGCTCGTCGCGGGGCCACCGGTCATCCGCGGTTCGCTTGCGGACAAGGAGTTCATTGCCTTCTGGCAGCGGGGCGGCCAGGTGATCGCCGGGATGAACGTCAACTGGCCCCGCGCCGCCAAGCCGCAGAAGGCGATCAAGGCGCTCATCGGCGCACGGACCGCCGTGAGCCCGGACCTGCTTGCCGCTTCCTCGGTACCACTGGATCAGCTCCTGGATCAGCGCCCGCCGGAAGCCTGACGGGCGGATTCACGGGCGACCGTACCGGCGGTCTGGATGCTGGATTCATGTCCGGCCATGCCGGCCTGGCGGGCCCGCGCGTAGGCGCCCGGGAGCGCGGCGAGCAGGGCATCGACGTCGGCGTCGGTGGAGGAATGACCCAAAGTAAAACGCTGCGCACCCCTGGCCGTGTCCTCGTCCAGGCCCATGGCCAGCAGCACATGAGAGGGCCGCGGAACACCTGCAGTGCAGGCGGAGCCGGTGGAGGATTCGACCCCGGCGAGGTCCAGCAGGAACAACAGCGAGTCGCCCTCGCAGCCCCGGAAGGTGAAGTGCGCGTTGCCCGGCAACCGGCCGGGGCCCGGGGCGCCCCGGAGTACGGCCTCGGGGACGGCCTCCTGGACGCCCTCGATCAGCCGGTCCCGAAGGGCCGCGATCCTGGCGGCCTCCTCGGGGAGCTTCGCGGCGACGGCCTCGGCGGCCGCGGCAAAAGCGGCAATCGAGGCAGTATCCAGGGTCCCGGAGCGGACGTCGCGTTCCTGCCCGCCGCCATGCTGGACCGGGGTCAGCTTCACCGCCCGGCCCAGGATGAGCGCGCCGACGCCGACCGGTCCGCCGATCTTGTGCCCGGAGACGGACATGGCGTCCAGGCCCGTCCCGCGGAAGTCTACGGGGATGGAACCGAAGGCCTGGACAGCGTCGGAGTGGACGGGCACGCCGGCGGCGTGGGCCAGCTCCACCACCCGGGCGACGGGCTCGATGGTGCCGACCTCGTTGTTGGCCCACATGACGCTCACCAGGGCGATCGACGCCGGGTCCCGGGACAGTTCGGCCTCAAGCACGGCCAGGTCCACGAGGCCCGCGGCGTCTACCGGGAGCCAGCAGACTTCGGCGCCCTCATGCCGTTCGAGCCATTCGACAGTGTCCAGCACAGCATGGTGTTCGACGGCGGAACACAGGATGCGGGTACGCGACGGGTCCTCGGCACGGCGGGCCCAGTACAGTCCCTTGACCGCAAGGTTGTCCGCCTCGGTCCCGCCGGAGGTAAAGATCACTTCCGAGGGATGGGCGCCGGCGGCCTTCGCCAGCACCTCCCTCGCATCCTCCACCGAGCGCCGGGCACGACGGCCCGATCCATGCAGCGAGGAGGGGTTGCCCGTCCGGGCCAGCTCGCGCGTCAGTGCAGCCAGCGCCTCCGGGGCGAGGGTGGTTGTGGCGGCATGATCGAGGTAGACGGGCACAGCCCAATTCTACCTGCGGCCGCGGCTGCCCAGCTGCGGCGCCGACGGGCGCAGGCACCGGGCAGGGCACTGGACTGGTGTAGATTCGGGCGGTGAAAGCCTCCCTCTACCTTGTGCTGGCCACCTTGTTCTGGTCCGGCAATTACGTCGTCGGGCAGGCCGCCGTCGCCTCAATGACCCCGCTGGAGCTGACCTTCTGGCGCTGGACCCTGGCCGCCGTGCCGCTGCTGCTGCTGGCCCATTTCGTTGAGAAGCCGGACTGGCGCGCTGTCCTGCGCCGCTGGCCCGTCCTCCTCCTGCTGAGCGTCCTGGGCATGAGCGGCTACACGCTGCTGCTCTACAGCGCGCTCGGATACACGTCCGCGCTGAACGCCTCCCTCATTACGGCCGCCAACCCGGCCCTGATTGTGGTCATGGCGATTGTCCTGCTCGGTGAGAGGACCACCCGGCTGGGCTGGCTCGGCATCAGTCTCGGCCTGCTGGGGGTGCTGCTCGTCCTGACCCAGGGTGAGCTGGCACGCATATTCAGCTTCGCCATCAACACGGGCGAGCTCTTGATGATCGGTGCGATCATCGTCTGGGGTTTCTACACGATCATTGCCCGCCGGCTGAAGGTGCCGGCCATCTCGGCCACCGCCGTACAGGTGGTGTTCGCGACCGTGACGCTGGCGCCGTTGGCCCTCGCGATGCACGTGCAGTTTCCGGACACCGCGGCCGAAGGCTGGTCACTGGCGTACATCGCCGTCTTCCCCTCCCTTTGTTCCTACCTCCTGTGGAACCTGGCGCTGAAGACCACCCCGCCGGGGACTGCGGGCAACTACCTCAACCTGATGGTTGTCTTTACGGCGATCATCACAGTGCTGCTGGGGACACCGCTCACTCCCGTGCAGATCGTGGGCGGCCTCATGGTGGTCGCCGGTGTCCTGCTGACCGGGCTCAAGGGCCGGCCCAGGCGCGGGGCCCCGGCCACCTCTTCGGCGGGCGCGCGGGGCCGGTAGCCGCGACGCCAGATGCCGGGTCACACATGCTGGCACTCCGGCCCTAGAGCGCGGCAACACAGGCAGGCAGGGCCTTCATACAGGCAAGCCGGACAGTCAGGCTGGCAGGATGCGGGCACAGCACTGCCCGGGCTGCGCGCCCCCCTGCGCCCTGAGATCTTCGATGGCGAGCGCTTCGATCCGTCCAGGGTCGATCCCCAGGGCCGCGGAGACCCCGCCCAGGAAGGCCCCGTTCATGGCACAGACCACGTCGGTGTGCCCGGCAGCCAGGCGATGGAACGGGCAGTTCATCAGCACCAGTCCCCCGGCGCCGTCGTCCGCCGGGCAGTAGCCTTGTCCCGTCAAGAAGTCCGCGAGCAGGCCGTCGCCAGCGGGACCGCCGGCGGTTTCCGCATCCCCGACGCCAGTGGCCCCCGCCGGCTCGGGCCCGGCTGCACGCGCTACCGACTCGACCGCGGACTGACCCTTGGCGCGGGCGGCCCGGAGCAGGGCCTCCCGCGGCGATCCGCCGTCGCTGGTGGCGGCCTCGATCGCGGAGACCAGCAACTCCGCGGCCAGATCGTAGTGGCGGTCCGGGACGGAGGCCCCCACCTCGTCCACGGCGGCCCGGTACAGCTTGGCGGGCCGGCCGGAACCGGGGCCCTCCCGCCCTCCAAGCTTGCGGAACTCCACCACCAGCAGCCCATCTTTCACGAGACGGTCCAGATGGAACGAGGCTGTGCTCCGCGCCAGACCCAAAGCCCGGGCGGCGTCGTCCCGGCCGACGGCGTCTGCAGCTGAGGCCACGTAGTCAAACAGCATCCTGCGGTTCTCGTCGTCCAAGGACGCGACCGCCGCAAGCCGGCGGTTCCAGGGAAGTTTGGTCATGAACCAAGAATATCTCTAAAAACAAGAATCATTGCTTAATTCCTGGGCCGCGTTCTAAAATCGAGTTATCCATTTTTAGAAGGAGCACGCCATGAAAGTTTCCCCATCCCTCGCCACTCCCGCACAGCAGCTGGCGGCGGACCCGCACCGCCAGGCCTTCCTCTTGTTGCGGACCGTCTTTACGGTTGCGCCGATCCTGTTCGGCCTCGACAAGTTCACGAATCTGCTGACCGACTGGACCATGTACCTGGCCCCCGTGGCCACCTCGGTAATCCCGCTTCCGGCCCAGACCATCATGTACATCGTTGGCGTAGTGGAAATCATCGCCGGCGTCACGGTGGCGCTGCGCCCGCGCTTCGGATCGGCGCTGGTGGCCGCCTGGCTGCTGGGCATCATCATCAACCTGATCGTGCTCGGCGGCTTCTACGACGTCGCACTGCGTGACTTCGGGCTGCTCGTGGGCGCCCTGGCACTGAACAGGCTGTCCCCGCACAAGGCCGCGCCCGCCGCCACACCAGGCCGCTAAGCCGGAACACGGCCGCCCCGGTCCGGTCCGGGACAACCGGGTAACAGCAAACAGGTCCAGGTGCCCGTCCAAAGGAGGGGCATCTGGACCATCCCTGTTCTTAGCCCCGGCTGCGCGGGCCTGCGGCGCGGGGAACCATCCCGGTACGCGCACTCGTTGTTCTCTCAGCCGGTTAAACTGGGCCTGCCGGGCGCCCACGAACGGCCCGGCATTTCTCAACGCCAGCACCATCGATGAAAAGGATCTCTGTTTGACGCAGGGCAGCAGCTCGCATTACCAGGTCCTAGGGATCCCCATGACGGCGACGGAGAAGGACATCAAAGTGGCGTACCGCAAGGCCGCCCGGCTCGCCCACCCGGACCACGGAGGCGACCCTGCCGCGTTCCGACGTGTCACCCTCGCGTACGAGATACTCATCGACGCAAAGCGCCGCGCGGACTATGACCGCTCCTACGGGAGCGCATATTCCACTCCCGGCGACGAGGGCGCCCACTTCGATGCCCCGGCCGCCGGCAGCCGGGCCTCAGCCAACGTCCGCCGGCCGAACACGCCGCGGAATACAGCTGCCGACCCACCTGTCTATGTTCCCCCGTTCGAACAGTTTGGCGACGGGACGGCGGTGCCGCTGATCCCTGCCGGTGTGGCCCGGCAGCAGGTGCACGGCATGCCCCGCAAGCGCGGGATCTTCGGCGCCGAGGCCAGGATCCAACGCGAGATGCGCACTGTGCAGCTCATCAGCAGGCAGATCCTGACCACCATTCCGGCCGCGCGCCTCGTCAACGGGCTGCAGTCCCCCGCGGACAACAGCCACATCGACCACGCAGTCCTTGCCGGGTACCGGCTCGCAATCATCGGGTCGATGCTGCTGCCGCCGGGCGCCTATGCGTGGAACGGCAGCACCTTGACACACGGCAACCGCTCCGTCGCCCCGCCCCAACTGGCCCATATCGTGCGCCGGATGCAGGATATTTTTCCCGAGCTCAATGTCACCGGCTGGATTGTTATCCACAGCACGGACGGCAATCTGCACCAACCGGTCATCGACCGGCACCGCCGCGCACCCGGCGGCCAGGGTAGCGGGTACGGGGAAAATTCGGGGCTTGTCGAAGTAGTCAACGCCGCGGGCCTGGCCCGCGGCCTCAAGCAGTTCCTCGGCTCGGGACCAGCCCCCAACACCGTCAACGTGCCTGTGCTGGCCCGGCTGCTGGGCGGAATGCACTAGATTCGCCCCGGTTCCTCCCCGGCGTCTCCGGGGCTGACCGCCCGCGGCGCGCCCGACGCCGGCGGCTCGCTAGGATGGAAAGGTGTTCCGCATCCTCTTCCACACCCCCGAAATTCCCGGCAATACGGGAAACGCCATCAGGCTGGCAGCCATCACGGGCGCCGAGCTGCACCTGGTGGAGCCCCTGGGCTTTGATTTTTCCGACGCCAAGCTCCGGCGGGCCGGCCTTGACTACCACGACCTCGCCGTCGTGACCGTCCACCCGGACATAGATGCAGCCTGGGCGGCGCTGGAGCCGGAACGGGTATTTGCCTTCACCTCCGACGGCGAAACCACCTACACAGACATCCAATACCGCGCCGGCGACGTCTTGCTGTTTGGTCCTGAATCCGTGGGTTTGCCCGAGGAACTCAAGCACAGTCCCCGGGTGACGTCCCGCGTCCGCCTGCCGATGCTTCCCTCCCTCCGGTCGCTGAACCTGGCCAACGCGGCGTCCATCGCCGTCTATGAGGCCTGGCGCCAGAACGGGTTCGCAGGGGCCAAGCTGTAGCCGGCCCGCCGCCTACCGCCGGCCGGACCGGCGGCTGCCCCCTCGGGGGCCCGCGGCAAAGAATCCCGCACGTCGCGCCCATCCGGATTCCGGGCTGCGCCGAATCACTTCTGAAGGCGGGCACACGAAACCGCCGACCCAGCGTTGTGGGAGACACTGAAGGGAGCGAGAAAAGGCGGGTGAGAACAGTGCAACTGGATAGACCCCCTGCCCATGCGGCAGGGGCAGGCCCCTCGCCCCATGCCGCCGCTCCTGGCCCGCGTCCGCCGACAGGCGGCTTATGCTTGGGAGTGATGGATACTCCGAATGCCCCGAACCCCGAGGCCGCCGCTCCCGCGGGTACCTCAGCCGACATCAATGGCCGGCTCGGCAGCCTGCTGGAACTGATTGCGCAGGGCGACCAGGCGGCGTTCGCGGAATTTTACAACCTCACCTCCCGGCGCGTCTTCGGCATGGCACGCCGGGTCCTGATCGATACCGAACTCAGCGAGGACACCACCCAGGAAGTCTTCCTGCAGGTCTGGCAGCACGCGGCCAAGTTCAATCCCGCGGCCGGCAGTCCGCTGGCCTGGCTCATGACCATCTCGCACCGCCGCGCCGTGGACAAGGTCCGGTCCTCGCAGTCCGCCACTGACCGCGAAGCCAAATACGGTGCCAGCAGCCAGGAGATCGACCACGATTCCGTCTCGGACGAAGTCGGCAGCCGGCTCGAGGCCGAGGCAGTGGTCCGGTGCTTGGCGACGCTGACCGATACGCAGCAAGAGTCCGTGCGGCTGGCATACTACGGCGGCCTCACTTACCGGGAGGTGGCCGAGCGGCTCAATGCCGCGGTTCCTACCATCAAGTCCCGCATCCGCGATGGACTGATCCGACTGAAGACCTGCTTGGGGGTGAGCTGAATTGACCGACATGAACCCACATGAGAACGACAACCGCCTCCCCGGCGGCTTCACTGCCGAGATCGCCACCGACCTGGCTTCCGGCCGCGTCGTGGACCTTGCCGAGGTCTACGCCCTCAACGCGGTGGACGACGCCGAACGCGCCGCGATCGAGCAGTTCCTCGCTTCCGCACCGGCAGCCGACCGGGATGCCTTCAATGAACGCGTCCGGCAGGCCCGGGAAACCCTGACCACCAGCTTCACTGCCGAGGAAGAACCTCCGCCCGGGCTGCTGGACCGGATCATGTCATCGCTGCCGGCGCAGACGGCACAGCCGTCCCCCGCTGCAGTGCCCCTCCCCGGCACGGGTCCGCAGACGGCGGCAGTGATGCCGCACCCGGTACGCGACAGCTCCGGAGTGGCCGCCACCGACGAGCTCGGCGCGGCCCGCAAGCGCAGGGAAGAACGCCGCCGCCCGCAGGGCATGCGGAACTGGCTTGTCGGCGTCGCCGCTGCCGCCGTGATCGCCCTGGGCGGCGTTGGGGTGGGCGCCTATGTGGCAAACCAGAACGATCCGCTGAACCAGGTGCTGCAGGCCAGCGACGTCCGCCAGGCCACCGTGGACGTCAACGGCGGCGGTACGGCCACCGTGTCGATTTCCCCGTCCAGGGACGCCGCCGTCGTCAAGATGAACGGCGTCCCGGCTCCGCCCGCGGGCAAGGTCTACCAGATGTGGCTGATCCCGAAGGACGGCTCGGCCCCGGTCTCGCAGGGCCTCATGGACGCGGAAGCCCTGTCCAAGCCAGCGGTGGTCAAGGGCATCGGCTCCGCCGCCGCCCTGGGCATCACCGTGGAACCTGCAGGCGGATCCGCGAAACCAACCCTGCCGACCGTCGCCGCTGCACCACTGAACGCCTAGACGCTCGCACGGGACAGGCTCTCGCTGCACACGGGCCGCCAAACACAGGCCGCCCGGAATACAGAAAGCCGCCCGGGCCTTGGCTCCTTCCGTAGAAGGACTCAAGGCCCGGGCGGCTTTCTGCGTTTGGTGCGCCTGACGTGGTGTCCGGCTGACTTCCTGACCGGCTAAATGACCAGCGAGAGCAGCATGACCAGGCCGAAGCTCACCACGGAGATCAGCGTTTCCATGACGGACCAGGTCTTGAACGTCTGGCCCACCGTCAGTCCGAACAGCTCCTTGACGAGCCAGAAGCCGGCGTCGTTCACGTGCGAGAAGAACAGCGAGCCGGCGCCGATCGCGAGGGCCAGCAGTGCGGCGTGCGTCGGCGTCAGCGAACTGGCAAGCGGTGCCACGATGCCGGCGGCCGTCACCGTCGCGACGGTGGCCGAGCCTGTCGCCAGGCGCAGGGCCACGGCCACGATGAAGCCGAGCACCAGGACGGACATGTTGGTCCCCTCGGCCCAGGTCTTCACGGCGTCACCCACACCGGCACCAATCAGCGTCTGCTTGAAGCCGCCGCCGGCGCCGACGATGAGGAGGATCCCCGCGATCGGGCCGAGGCTGGCACTGATCCTGCTCGTGATCTTGGCGCCGCTGAGGCCCACCGCGTAGCCAAAGGTCACCATGGCCAGCAGGACCGCCAGGGTCATGGCGACCAGCGGCTGGCCGACGAAGTCGAAGAACATCCGTATGGCCGGGGCCGTCAAAGGGTCAGGCCAGATGATGTCCACGACGGCCCTGAGCAGCATGAGCACTACCGGGAAGAGGATGGTCAACAGGGTCACGAGGAAGCTCGGCGGGCGCTTGACGCCCTCCATGTCCGCGCCATGCACGGTGTCGACGCCGCCGGCGACGGCGGGGGCGCCCACAGGCACCCACCGGGCTGCCAGGCGGGAGAAGAGCGGGCCGCAGATAATCACCGTGGGAATGGCAACGAGGATGCCGAGGGCCAGGGTGGTGCCCAGTTCCGCCTTGACGGCGCTGATCGCGATCAGCGGCCCCGGGTGAGGCGGCACCAGCCCGTGCAGCACGGACAGGCCGGCCAGCGCGGGGATGGCGATGCGCATCAGCGGCATCTTGGAGCGCTGCGTGACCAGGACGATCACCGGCAGCAGCAGGACGAGCCCGATCTCAAAGAACATCGGCAGGCCGATGATCACGGCGACCAGCGTGATGGACCAGACCAGCTTGTTTCCGGTGGCCTTGGCCAGGAGGGTGTCGACCACCCGGTTGGCGCCGCCGGAGTCGGCGAGCAGCTTGCCCAGCATCGCGCCGAGCGCGACGAGGAGGCCGACTTCCTTCAGGACGCCGCCCACACCGTCCTCGAAGTTGGCAATCACCTTGGCCGGTTCCACACCGGCGGCGAGGCCGACGAAACCGGACCCCAGAATCAGGGCCAGGAAGGGGTGGAACTTGAATTTGGCGATCAGCACCACGAGCAGGGCGATGCCCAGGCCCGCGATGATGAGTAGTTGGGTGTTGATGCCGGTGCCGGCCTCAACGGCAGCCGGAAGCTGCGTTGCTATCAGTGGTTTCACAAAAAAATTCCTTGGTGGCGGCGGAACGCGGAAGGCTCAGGGCCTGGCGTCGGCAGCGTCGAGATGAAGTCGGGTGATGATTTCCTGTGCTTCTTCCGCCGGCGTTGCGGAGACGGACAGGGAAATGAAGTTTTCGTCCGGGGTGGGCGCTTCGAGCGCGTCGAACTGGGACTCCAGCAGGGCCGGGGGCATGAAGTGCCCGTGGCGGGAGGCCAGCCGGTCGGAGATCTTGTCCCGTGATCCCTCGAGGAACACGAACACCACCCCTTCGCCGCGCAGGATGTCCCGGTAGCGCTTCTTCAGTGCCGAACACGTCACGACGCCGGGGTTTCCGGCTTCGGTGTGGGACCGGATCCAGTCGGCGATGCTTTCGAGCCAGGGCCACCGATCCTCGTCGGTCAGCGGCTCTCCTGCGTGCATCTTCGCCACGTTTGCTTCCGGGTGAAGGTCGTCGCCCTCGGCAAGATCCCAGCCCAGCCTGCCGGCCAGAAGCCCCGCCACAGTTGATTTGCCGGAACCGGAGACGCCCATGATTACAAGAACGGGGTGTTGCGCAGTCTTCGCCATCAAAGTCTGCCTTCCATCAAATAAATATGATTTAAACAGAGGCCAGCATATGGCAGAGGTAGTGCTGCAGCAACACTAGAAGCCGGCGATGGTCCCCTGGCCGTTGACTGTTACGACATGGAAGGCCTCGGCACTGCGTCCGGCGGGAAGTCCGGCCCGGGTCCCGGTGCCGAGCATGAGGCCGCGGACGGTGCGCTCCATGGCGTCGACGTCGGGGTGCTGGCTGACGTGGATGTGGATGGCGGCAAGCTTGCTGTCCACGTGCTCGGTGACGTCCACGAAGTGGTTTTCGCGCTCTTCCGGCCCGGCGAAAAGCCACAGCCATGGCAATTTGTAGGCCTCGAGCCCGGACTCGGCCAGTTCCGGGTACGCGAAGGGGTTTTCCAGCGCGGGATACACGGCACGGGTCACGGCCTCCCCCACGGCCAGGTGGTCCGGGTGGCTCTTCTGGATCCGGTTCCAGTTCCGTTCCGGATGCATGGACACGACGACGTCGGGCCGGAGCTGCCGGATCAGGCGCACCACCTCGCGCATCACCTCATGCGAGGGTTCGAGGTAGCCGTCACGCTGGTGCAGGTAATGGATGTCCGTGACGCCGACCAGGGCGGCGGCACGCTGCTGCTCCGCCACGCGCAGCCGTACTATTTCCTCGCGCTGCGCCGGATCAAAGCCGCCGGCGTCGCCGTCGGTCATGATGCAGTAGCTGACCTGCACTCCTGCGGCGGTCCATGCGGCGACTGTGCCGGCGGCGCCGAAATCGATGTCGTCCGGGTGGGCGGTGAAACAAAGCACCCGCTCGATCCGGGAGGACTCCGGGTCGAACGGGCTCTGCGCCGGAACGGCGTTGGTGCTCATGCAGTCAGCCTTTGCGCTTCTTGATTTCGGCGGTTGCCTGCGGCAGAACCTGGAAGAGGTCACCCACAACGCCGAAGTCCGCGATCTCGAAAACCGGCGATTCGGCGTCCTTGTTCACGGCCACGATCACCTTGGCGGTCTGCATGCCGGCCTTCTGCTGGATGGCTCCGGAAATGCCCGCGGAGATGTAGAGCTGCGGCGAGACGGTCTTGCCGGTCTGGCCGATCTGCGCGTCGTGGCCGATCCAGCCGGCGTCCGTGGCGGCCCGCGAGGCGCCGATGGCCGCACCCAGGGCGTCGGCGAGCTCCTCCAGCGGACCAAAGTTGCCGTCCACACCACGGCCGCCGGCCACGACTATCCGCGCCTCGGTCAGGTCGGGGCGCCCACTTTCGGGCTTTTCACTGCGTGCCGTGACACGGGCGGAGGCCGCGGTGGCCGTCTCAGGGACCTCGATCGTCACGGCCTCCGGTGCCGTGCCGGTGACGGCAGGCTCGGGCGTGATGCTGTTGGGCTTGACGGTGAGAACAGCCACGGGCGTGGTGGCCCTCGCAGTGGTGGTGTAGGAGCCGGCCAGCACGGACTTGTGCGCTGTACCGTCGGGGTCCACGGCCACGACGTCGGTGATGACACCGGCGCCGAGCTTGACGCTGAGTCGGGCGGCGATTTCTTTGCCCTCGGCCGAGTTCTCGGTCAGGACCACGGTGGCACCGGAAGTCTGGACCGCGGCGGCCAGGTAGGACGCCTTGGGGCCCACAAGATAGTCGTCGAGGTCGGCCGCAGACGGGCGGTAGAGTGCCTGGACGCCGTACGCAGCAAGGGCCGCAGCGGCGTCATCGTGCAGTTCGCCATTGAAGGCGACGGCCGGTTCGCCGAGGGAGCGGGCGATCGTGAGCAGTTCCAGGCTCGACTTCTTCAGCGCCTGGCCGGGGTTGTCGATGAAAACGAGTACTTTTGCCATGTTCGGATAATCCCCTTTAGAGCAGCTTCTGGGCAGCCAGGAACTCAACCAGCTGGATGCCGGCGTCGCCTTCGTCGGTGATGATGGTGCCGGCCGTGCGCGGCGGGCGGATCTCTGCGGTCTCGACGGCGGTCCAGGAACCTGCCTTGCCCACCTGGGCCGGGTCGACGCCGATGTCGGCAAGGCTCAAGGTGGTGATGGTTTTCTTCTTCGCCGCCATGATGCCCTTGAAGTTCGGGTACCGCGGATCATTGATCTGGTCGGTGACGGAAACGACGGCCGGCAGTTCGGTCTCAATGGTGTCCGCGTGGGTGTCGCCGTCGCGGCGGGCGGTGAGCTTGCCGGCGTCGAGCTCCAGCGACGCGGCAAAAGTTACCTGCGGGAGCCCCAGACGTTCGGCGAGCTGTGCCGGGACCAGCGAGGTCTCGCCGTCTGTGGAGGCCATGCCGGTGAGGATGAGGTCCGCCGGGGCGTCCGCGCCCAGGTGGCGGATCGCGGCGGCCAGTGCCAGCGAGGTGGCTGCTGCATCGGATCCGGCAAGGGCCTCGTCGCTGAGGTGCACGCCTTCAGAGGCGCCGATCTGGAGGGATTTCTTGACCGCGTTGACGGCCCCGGCCGGTCCCATGCTCAGGGCGATGACCTTGTTGCCGGCCGCTTCCCCGCCGCGGGCCTCGCTCAGCTGCAGGGCAGCCTCCAGGGCATATTCATCCAGTTCGGACAGGATGCTCTCGGAGCGGTCCACGGTGTTGCCCTCACCGGTGAGGTGCCGGTCGAACTGTGCATCCGGGACGTGCTTGACCAGCACAATGATTTTTAGAGTTTCTTCCACTGTGTCTACAGCAGCCTTCCATGCGGGTGGACAGCCGCCCCTGGCGGGGTCATGGCCACGGAACACCCGGTAGCCGGGCTGTTCCTAGCTAACCATATAGCCGGCCGGCAGCACGGCCTCGGTTAACGCCTGTGTCAGCGCCCGGCCCGGACCCCGGAATCTTCGGCATGAGCCGGGCACCAATGGGCTGGGCACAGAAAGGTTTGGCACGGAAAGGTTTGGCACGGAAAGGCCGGGCCGCACCGATTGGTGCCGCCCGGCCTCCTAACTACTGCTGTGCTTATTACTGCTGTGCTTATTACTGCTCGGCTGCAGCGCCGAGGGTCACGTCGAAGTCCTTCAGCTGGCCGCCGCGCAGGACCGTCACCTTCACTGTGGACCCGGCGGGCTGTTCGCGCACTGCCGCGGTCAGCTGGTTGGGATCGCTGATGGCCAGGTTCTGGAACTTCGTCACGACGTCGCCGACTTTGAGGCCGGCCTTGTCAGCGGCCGATCCGGACTCGACAGTTGCGACCTCGGCGCCCACCGAGAACCCGGAGGAGGACGAACCGGCGGCCTTGGGCTTCACGCTGACGCCGAACTGCCCATGTGTGGCTTTGCCGCCGCTGATGATCTCCTGGGCCACGCGCTTGGCGTTGTTGATGGGGATGCTGAAGCCCACGCCAATGTTGCCGCTGCTGCTTCCAGTGGCCGAGTCGCCGCCGGCGGAGGCGATCGCGACGTTCACGCCGATGACTTCACCCTTGGTGTTCACCAGGGCGCCACCGGAGTTGCCAGGGTTAATGGCCGCGTCTGTCTGGATGACGTTGATCGAGATGGACCCCTGATCCGCGGTGTTCGGGGTCTCGCCACCGCCCGGAGGCGCGAACTGGAAGCCCTGGTCCCCGCCCTGGGAGTTATCCGCGCCGTCCTTCGGTGCGGCCGAGGACGCCACGCTGATGGTCCGGTTCAGGGTCGAGACGATGCCGTCCGTGACTGTGCCGGTGAGTCCCAGCGGCGAGCCGATGGCGACGGCGGTATCGCCGACGTTCAGCTTGCCCGAGTCACCCAGCGTTGCCGGGACCAGTCCCGAGGGGTTGTCGATCTTGATCACGGCGAGATCGGACAGAGGGTCGGTACCGACGATCTTCGCCGAGTAGACCTTGCCGTCACTCGTCCGGACCTCCACGGTGGCGTTCGCGGTTTTGCCGTCGAGAGTGACCACGTGGGTGTTGGTCAGCACGTGGCCCTCGGCATCGAGGATGATCCCGCTGCCGGTGCCGCCGTCGCTGCCGCTGGTTGCCTTGATGGTCACCACGCTGGGGGAAGCCTTGAGGGCGGCGGCGGTGATGGCGTTGACGGCGTCCCTGTTGTTGACGATCACCGGACCCGCCTGGGTGGTGCCGCTCGTGGCGGCAGTGGGGGAACGGTCCAGCAGCAGCGCGTTGCTGCCAGCGACCACGCCGCCGCCGATCAGGCCGGCCGCCACGATGCTGGCCACGAGGGTCGGGACACCAAACGCCGCCTTGCGCTTAGGGGCGTGCGCCGGGTTGTTCGCGTAGCCCGGGCCGGATCCATAGGACGGACCCGACGCCGGCTGGCCGCCGGGGTTGGCACCGTAAGGGCCGCCGTACTGGGACTGGCCATAGGGCAGGTGGGAGGGCTGGGCCGGTTGGCCCTGGCCCTGACCGGCCTGGGAGAACCCGCCGTACTGGCTGGTGTGCTGGGCGGGAGTGCCGAACTGCTGGGTGTCCCCGGCCGAGGGCTGCTGCTGGTACACCGGACGTGGTGCTCCGTCCTCGGCGCGGTCCAGCCGGAGGGTGGGGTTCTCGGGCGCAGAGCTTCCGGACGCTGGGCTTCCCGCTGCTGGCTGTGAGGGTGCCGGGTTTCCGGGTGCCGCCTCAGGCGCGTTTACGGCATGCGTCTGCTCCGGCGAGCCCGCCCGCTGCCCCGCCGGTTCCCGGTTCTGTTGTGTCGGCTCCGGTGACGCACCCGGCACTGGGTTCTCAGTCATGAGACTTCCTTTCATCCTCGTCTGCCTATAACTATGGACGCTCAGGCTGACACTAGAGCGGACATTTGCTGGGAGGTTCCTGAACGGATGGTTTGCGGCCTCCGGGCCTGTATTTCCCAGTTTAGGCGCGTTTCGCTGGTGGCATATTCCCCTAGGTGGACTGCCATTTGGGTGCACCATAGAATCAAATGGAAATGCCACAGCGACCTGCGGCGCTTTACATCTGCGTGGGGGCGCTGCTGCATTCTGTGACGGCTGGTTCGACCGAACCGGTCCCAGAAGTGCTGAAGGGTTGCACATGCGGTCTAAGTTGAATCGTTTCCTCGCCGTTCTTGGCGTCGCTGGATTGCTGGCGCTCCCCGCCGCTCCAGCCCTGGCCGAAGATCCGGTGACCATTCCGTCCGGGCAGAACATTGTGGACAGCGCGAACGTGCTCGGCGGCCGCAAGGCCGAAGTCCAGGACGCCATCCAGAAGCTCCTGAAGGACCACAAGTACAACCTCTACGTCGTCACGGCAAAGACGTTCGAGAATCCGGCCGACCCAGCGCAATGGGCCCGGACCGTCGCGACCAACAAGGGCATGGGCAAGGCCGACGTCATTCTGACCATGTCCGACGACGGGAAGTACTACTTCTCCCCCAGCTCGGCCAGCGCCATCTACTCCAAAACGTCCAACATCACCCAGAACGCCATTGTGCCGAACCTGGCCGGCGGCAAGCGCGACTTCGCGCAGGCGGCCATTGATACCGCTGCCGCGGTGGGCGACGCGGCGGGCGGCGGCAGCGGCACAGTGCCGTCCGGCGAAGGGGCCGGCAGCGCCGTCCTGGTGGGGGTCGGCGCCGTTGCCGTGGCAGGTGGCGGAGCCTACCTGTATTTCCGCAACCGCCGGAAGAAGGCCGGTCAGGGTGCCGGGGCCTCCTCCGGGGCCCAGGGTGCGGAGGCGGATCCGCTGGCGGGCCTCAGCGTGGTGGAGCTGCGCCGGAAGAGCGATTCGCTGTTGATCGAGGCCGATGACGCCATCAAGTCCAGCGAGCAGGAACTGGGATTCGCCCAGGCCCAATATGGTGACTCCGCGGTGGGTAATTTCACCAAGGCGCTGCAGGAGGCCAAGGGCCACATGACGGAGTCGTTCAAGCTGCAGCAGCAGCTCGACGACCACATCCCCGACACCGAGGAGCAGCAACGGAGCTGGCTCGGCGAAATCATCCGCCGCTCCGAGGCCGCCCTGGCCTCGCTGCAGGAGCAAAAGGCGGACTTCGATTCCCTCCGCGAGCTGGAAAAGAACGCACCGCAGGCCCTCGCCGCCGTCAGCGCCGGCGCAGCTGATGCCGAGGCAAAGATTGCCAGCGCCGAACAGTCGCTGACGGATCTTCGCGCCAAGTACGCCGAGAGCGCCTTGGTCCAGGTTGCGGACAATATCAACCAGGCCAAGGAACGCCTCGAATTCGTCCAGAACGCCTCGACCGCGGCGCAGGAAAAGCTCGCGGCGGGCGAGAACAGCCTTGCCGCGGTGGCCGTGCGGGCGGCCGAGGAAAGCCTGCACCAGACGAACGTGCTGATTGGCGCCATCACCAAGGTGGCTGGCAACCTTGACGAGGCACGCAGCGGCCTGGAATCCGCCGTCGCCGACACCGCCCAGGACCTGGCGCAGGCGAAAGCGATGCTCCAGTCCGGCGCCCATCCTGAACTGTCCGGTCCGGTGGCCGCCGTGGAAGCGGCGCTCGCGCAGGTCAAGGCGGAAATTCAGGGCGGCAAGTTCGATCCCATCGCCACGCTGGAACGCGTCGAAACAGCGCACCAGACCCTGGACCAGTCCCTGGGCGGAATCCGCGACCAACAGGAACAGGCGCGCCGCGCCCAGGCCTCGCTGCAGCAGAGCATCATGTCGGCCCAGGCCCAGATCAGTGCGACGTCGGACTACATCACCGCCCGCCGCGGAGGCGTGGGCACCGATGCCCGCACACGCCTGGCGGAAGCCCAGCGGAACCTGGACTATGCGCTCTCCATCTCCCGCACGGACCCGGTCACAGCGCTGCAGTACGCGCAGCAGGCCCACGCACTGGCGGCGCAGGCCGCGCAGCTGGCCCAGTCCGATGTTGACCAGTTCGGCGGCTACGCCAACCAAGGCTACGGCCGTGGCGGGATGTTCGGCGGTAGCGGCGGAGGCGGCCTCGGCGGCGCGATCCTCGGCGGAATCCTCATCAACTCAATCCTCCACGGCGGAGGCGGCGGAGGCTGGGGCGGCGGCGGAGGCAGCTGGGGCGGCGACGATTCCGGCGGCGGCTGGGGTGGCGGCGGCGACTTTGGCGGCGGAGGAGACTTCGGCGGCGGCGACTCCGGCAGTTTCTAGCTGCAGCCTCCCCCGCACGGGACACAGCGTCGGGAAGCAAGGACGGGAACGGTAAAGACCACGCTCCGGCCGCAACGGACCGGACAGCGGATACATGCGACACACATCGATCACTGGAATCAGTGAGACAACGGAGCAGGACGAAAGGTAACACCATGGTTAAGCAGTCCATTTTCGGCCGCATGGCGCAGCTGGCGAAGGCAAACATCAACTCGTTGCTGGACCAGGCCGAGGATCCGCAGAAAATGCTGGACCAGATGGTCCGCGACTACACGAACAACATCGCGGAGGCCGAGTCCGCCGTGGCCCAGACCATCGGCAACCTGCGCATGCTCCAGGACGACTACAACGAGGATGTCCGCAACGCCCAGGACTGGGGCAAGAAGGCCCTCGCCGCGTCGCGCAAGGCTGACGAATACCGCGCCAAGGGCGACGTCGGCGATGCGGAGAAGTTCGACAACCTGGCCAAGGTTGCGTTGCAGCGCCAGATGGGCTCCGAGAACGAGGCCAGGGCCGCCGAGCCCAGCATCGCGTCCCAGACCGAGGTAGTGGACAAGCTCAAGCAGGGCCTTGACCAGATGAAGGGCAAGCTCAACGAACTGACCAGCAAGCGCAATGAGCTGGTGGCCCGGTCCAAGACCGTGGCGGCCCAGAGCCAGGTCCACGACGCCCTCAAGAGCATCAACATCATGGACCCCACCTCCGAGGTGGGACGCTTCGAACAGAAGATCCGCCGCGAAGAAGCCAAGGTCCGCGGCCAGCAGGAGCTCGCTGCCTCGAGCCTGGACGCCCAGTTCAATTCGCTGGAGGATCTGGGCGAGCAGACAGAGATCGAAGCCCGGCTGGCAGCGTTGAAGTCCGGCGGCTCCCCCGCGGCCATCGGCACCGGCGACAAGAACGCTGAGTCCGAATCCACGGTGGACGAGGCCGACTTCGACAAGCTCTGACCAACACCCGTTCCGTACCCAGGGCCGGACTCCGGCGGGTGAGCCTGACACCTCAGGTTCGCCCGCCGGAGCCCGGCCCTTGTTGTACCCTTCGTTGTGCACCTCGTTGTGCACCTCGTTGTGCACCTCGTTGCACCGTACCGGCGGCGGTGCCGCCCGCCGCGCGTGTACCGTGGATCCATGTCTGCGACCCTTGTCTGGCTTCGTGACGACCTCCGGCTGGATGACAATCCGGCACTCGCGGAGGCCGCCGCCCTGCACACACCCCTGACCGTCGTCTATGTCCTGGATGAGGAGTCTCCCTGCATCCGGCCCCTGGGCGGAGCGGTGAAGTGGTGGCTCCACCATTCCCTGGCCGAGCTGGCCGCCGCGTTGGAGGCTACCGGCTCGCGGCTGGTGCTCCGCCGCGGCCCTGCCGCCCGGGTCATCCAGGACCTCGCGGTGGAAACATCGGCCGACACGCTGCTGTGGAACCGCCGCTACGGCGGGCCCGAACGCACGGTCGACGCCGGCCTGAAGAGCTGGGCCACCGAGCACGGCATCAGCGCCACGAGCTTCCAGGCAAACCTCATGTTCGAACCATGGACCGTGCGGACCGGCAGCGATGGTCCCTACAAGGTCTTCACGCCGTTCTGGAAGGCCTGCCTGGCCGGCACCGAGCCTCGACGGCCCCTGGAGGCCCCGGACCAGCTGCCGGCCCCCGCACGCACTCGCAGCGGCAGCCTGCCGGAAAGCGAAACGCTCGAGAGCTGGGGCCTGCTCCCCCGGCATCCCGACTGGAGCTCCGGGCTGGCGGGCACCTGGACACCGGGTGAAGCCGGCGCCTACAGCCGTCTCATGGATTTCGTGGACGGGCCGGCATCAGAATACGGCACCGGCCGCGACGTCCCCGGCGTCGAAGGTACCAGCCGGCTCTCCCCGCATCTGCGTTTTGGCGAAATCAGTCCCTTCCGGATCTGGCACACGCTGCGGGAGAGCTTTACGCCGGGGGCGCCGGCCGACGTCGGGATCTTCCGTTCCGAACTTGGCTGGCGGGAATTCTGCTGGCAGCTTCTCTACGAGAATCCGGACCTGGCGACGCGGAATTACCGGCCGGAGTTCGACCGCTTCGAGTGGCAGCCGGCATCGGGCGCCGAGCTGGAAGCCTGGCAGCAGGGCCGCACCGGCTACCCGATGGTGGACGCGGGCATGCGCCAGCTCTGGCAGACGGGGTGGATGCACAACCGGGTGCGGATGGCCGCGGCGTCCTTCCTGGTGAAGAACCTGCTGGCCGACTGGCGGCTGGGCGAGGCTTGGTTCTGGGACACCCTCGTGGACGCCGACGCCGCGAGCAACCCGGCCAATTGGCAGTGGGTCGCGGGATCAGGAGCCGACGCCTCGCCGTATTTCCGCATCTTCAACCCCGTCACGCAGAGCAAGAAGTTCGACGCCGCAGGACGATACCTGCGCGGGTACATTCCAGAGCTCGCGGCGCTGGACGACAAAACCGTCCACGAGCCCTGGAAAGCCAGCGGCGCCGCCACCGGCTACCCCGCACCCATCGTGGACCTTGCCGAGTCCCGGGCGCGTGCGCTGGCGACCTACCAGCGGCTCAAGGACGGCTGACGGGCGGCCCTGAGGCCGGCCGAGCGCGCCGGCTAGATCGGTCCGGGGTTGCGCCCCTCCCAGCGGTAGCAGCCCTCGGCCGTAGCCGTCCGCGGCGGAAGCCGCCCTCGGGGGAAGCCGTCCACGGGGGAAGCCGTCCACGGGGAAAACAGAAAGGCCCGGATCATCAGATCCGGGCCTTTCTGTGTACTGCTGGTGTTCTTTGGTTGCGGGGACAGGATTTGAACCTGTGACCTCTGGGTTATGAGCCCAGCGAGCTACCGAACTGCTCCACCCCGCGTCGCTTGATCAACTCTACCCTAGTTTCCGGACCGCCCCGACCACGTGCCCAAGCCCCGGTCACTCCACCCCGCATCCAAGGGAGCTCCAGACACCGCCGCTCACCGTCCGGAGCGCCTTTGGACACGATTCCGGCCCCCGGATCCGGTGTCCGCGGCGTGTCCGTGTCAATGTGCCCCCGGCCGCATCCGCCGGGTGAGACCAGGGGTGCCCAAGCCCAGTAGCCCAGTAGCCCGGTAGCCCAGGCTCACAGCAGAGCACCCCTGAAACACCGGCATTTACACAAGTTTTGTCCTATAACCAGGTTCCGATTTCCCGGGGCCTCCCTGCGGCGCTTAAAGCGAAAGGTCCGGAACACTGTTTCCAGTGTTCCGGACCTTTTCTCCAGTTGCGGGGACAGGATTTGAACCTGTGACCTCTGGGTTATGAGCCCAGCGAGCTACCGAACTGCTCCACCCCGCGTCGCAAGATCAACTCTACCTGCCGGTGAACTTGAGGCCAAATCGAGGTGGCGTGATGTGCATCTCGCGCTCAGCGGGTTCCGCCCTGGTCCAACGGGACACCTCCGCGGCCAGAGCCGGGCAGACCGGAGCGGGCCCGTCTACGCCACAGGCCGGGCTCGCCTCTCTGTAGAGGGGCAAGCCCGGCCTGTGGACCGCACACAGCGTGTGCTGGGCGCCGCGTTGGTTGCTAGCGCCGCGTCAGTTGCTACCGACGCGTTAGCCGCCCGCCGTCGCCGACGGTGTGGCCGACGGCGAGGCGGTGCCCGCCGGGGCGGCCGGGGCTTCCAGCTTCGCTTCGGCCTCGAGCGCCTTCTGCAAGGCAGCAGCCAGCTTCTTCTGCTGGTCGCCATAGGTCGCGAAGTCGCCCTTGGCGAGCGCGTCCTGGCCGGCCTTGATCGCGGCGTTGGCCTCGTCCAGGGCGGCCTTCAGTTCAGCCTTCGCGTCGGTGGGGCCAGGCGCTGCCGGTGTACCCCCAGGGGACGGTGCGGCGGGCGTTTGTCCCTTGTTCGACTTGTCCCCTGCCGCGGCCCCCGAATTTCCGCCGAACAGCTGGTTCAGTGCCTCGTCCAGCGTGGGCGCGAACCCGATCTTGTCGCCGAACGCCACCAGGACCCGCTGCAGCGTCGGGTACGAGGTTTCGCCGGTAGACCGCAGATAGACGGGCTGCACATACGCCATGCCGCCGCCGACCGGCAAGGTCAGCAGGTTGCCGTTGAGCACCGCCGACGCACCCTGGCGCAGCAGGTTGAGGGCCTGGGAAACGGTGGGGTCGGAGTTGAACTTGTTCTGCGCCTGGCCGGGGCCAGGGACCTGGGTCTCCGGCGGGATCTGCAGGAGCCTGAGCTGTCCGTAGCTGTCCGCCTTGACGCCCTTCTTGTTGCCGGCGTCGGAGTCCGCGGCCAGGAAGCCGTAGAGCACGTTGCGGGCGTTGCCGTTGACCACCTGCGGGATGAAGGACGAGGTCAGCTGGAATGCCGGCTTGTCCTGGTCGGGCATCTTCAGTGACATGTAGTACGGCGGCTGCTTGACCTCGTCCTTGACGGTGGGGTCGTTGGGAACGGACCAGGCGTCAATGTTGGTGTAGAAGCTGTCCGGGTTGGTCACGTGGTAGCGGCCGAGGAGCTCGCGCTGGACCTTGAACAGGTCTTCCGGGTACCGCACATGGCTCATGAGGGCACCGGACATTTCGGTATAGGGCTTCACCGATGTGGGGAAGACCTTCTGCCAGGCCTTCAGGACCGGGTCCTGGTCGTCCCAGGCGTAGAGGGTCACGGAGCCGTCATAGGCATCCACAGTGGCCTTGACCGAGTTGCGGATGTAGTTTACCGAGCTGTTCGGCAGGGCCACCGTCCGGTTCGCGGCGGTCTGTGAGTCGGCCGTCGCCGCGGAGAGCTGTTCCTGCTGCGAGTACGGGAAGTACGGGCTGGTGGTGTACCCGTCCACGATCCATTTCACCCTGCCGTCGACGACGGCGGGATAGGGATTGCCGTCCACGGTCAGATAGGGCGCAACCTTTTCAACGCGGTCGCGTGGGTTGCGGTCGTAGAGGATCTGGGACTCGGCGTTCACGCCGTCGGAGAGCAGCAGGTCCGAGGACTGGAACTTGATCGCGTAGAGGATCTTGTTGAAGAAGCTGCCGACGTTCGGGCCGCCGTTGCCGGTGAAGGTGTACTGCGTTTCGCCGTCGCCTTCCTTGGCCGCGGGCCGGTCCTGCTCGCGGTGCGGGGCACCGGACGGGGCGCCCACGATCGAGTAGTCGGGCGAGTCCTGGCCGAAGTAGACGCGGGGCTGATAGGTCGAATCGTTGCCGAGCGCGCCGGTGGACGGGATCCCTGACTGCAGGAAGTCCGGCTTGCCGTCCACGGTGAACTTGTTGCCCTTGGCCGCGACGACGCCATAGCCGTGTGTGTAGACCACGTGCCGGTTCAGCCATGACTGCTGGTTGGTGGCCAGCCCGTCCGGGTTGAGTTCACGGACGGCGATGACCGTGTCCTGGATCTTGCCGTCGATCTCGTAGCGGTCCACGTTCAGGGCGCTGGGGAACTGGTAATAGGGCCGGTACTGTTCAAGCTGCGAGAACGCATCCGAGATCAGGTTCGGATCGAGCAGACGGATGTTGGCAGTGGTCTGCGCATCGGGGGCCAGCGCACCGGAGGTGGCGGCGGTGGTGGCGTTGTACCGCTTTTCCTGGACCTTATCCAGGCCGTAGGCGGCGCGGGTCATGGCGATGTTCCGCTTGATGAATTGGTTCTCCAGCGTCTGCTCCGAGGGCCGGACCTGGAACTGCTGGATGACCCAGGGGTAGACGCCGCCGGCCAGGATGGCCGTGATGATGAGCATGGCGGTGCCGATCACGGGCAGGCGCCACTTGCCGATCACCGCGGCGACGATGAACAGCACGGCGACGATCGCGGCGGCCACGGCCAGGATGGCCTTGGTCGGAATGACGGCGTTCACGTCCGTATACAACGCACCGGCCCAGCGCCCGCCGTTGTTTTGCACGGTGGAATAGCGGTCCAGCCAGAAGTTGATGCCCATCAGCAGCAGGAAGGCAGCGCCCGTGACAGCCAGGTGGATCTGGGCGGCGCGGCTGGTGAAGATCCCGCGTTCCATGATCCGGATGCTTCCGTAGAGGTAGTGCGTGAGGATGCCGGCGAGGCCAGCGACCACGGTGACGCTGATGAGGAACCCGGTGACGAAGCCGAGGAACGGAAGGGTCATGAGGTAGAAGCTGATGTCCAGGCCGAACTGCGGATCATTCTGGCCGAAGGGCTCCTGGTTGAGGAAGAGGAGCACTTTCTGCCACTGGCTGGCGGCGGCGCTGCCGGCGAACAGGCCAAAGAGGATTGGAATCCCCACCATCACGACGCGTCGGACGGGTTCGAGCTGGGCCTGGTAGCGGTTCAGGTTGTCCCGGATTTCCGAGTCGGGGGCGTACACCGGCCGTGCATGGTAAGCGATCCGGATGGCGAAGAAGACGGCGGTAAACATGATGGCGAAACCGGTCATGAAGATCGCGATCCTGGCCAGGTTCTCGGTCAGGAACACTTCGAAGAAGCCCAGCTGCTGGTACCAGAGGACATCCGTCCAGACATTGGCGAAGAAGATGAATCCGACCACGATCAGGGCCACGATGATCAGCGTCGGCGTCAGGGCGCCGCGTCGTGTCTGGGGTCTTCCGGGCGGGACAGTGCTGGCGGGACGGGACAAACTCGGTACCTCATAGCTGGTCGTCTACTGCTGGTTTTTAGTTATCGGTCGCTGCTGTGACTCAGTCGGGCGACTAAATGCCGGTATTGCAGGGTTGATGCATTCTAACGGTCACCGCTGCCGTTCCGTCAGGGCCCTGCGGAAGGGTGCCCGAGGGACGGCGGCGGCCGTCACTAATGCCACGAGTGGGGCCGCCGCTTAGTTCCGCGGTCAGTCTAGTTGCTAGTGCATACCGGTAGGCCTGATGTGTCGCCGCCTGACGCGGCCAGTTCCACCGCTTTGCGGGCCTCGGTGAGGTTCTCGACCCGGACCACTTGCAGTCCGTCTGGGATGTGGCCCAGGACGTCGTCGCAGTTGGCTGCCGGGGCCAGGAACAACGTGGCCCCGCCGGACCGCGCACCCTGCATTTTTTGTGCGATCCCGCCGATGGGTCCCACGGCACCGTCCGGAGCGATGGTTCCGGTTCCGGCGATGTGCTTGCCGCCGGTGAGGTCGCCCGGGGTGACGGTGTCGATGATGCCAAGTGCGAACATCATGCCCGCGCTGGGGCCGCCGACTTTGTCGAGCGAGATAGTGACGTTGAACGGGAAGGTGAACTTGTACTGCAGCAAGACGCCGAGGATGTAGCGGCCCGCGCTGTTTTTGGCCGGAGTGATGGTGACAGGCACCCGGGCGCCGGCGCGTTCCACGATGACCTTGACGGGTTTGCCGTTGCCGGCGGCCAGTTCCGCCTGGACGACGCCGAGGGCCGTGATGGGCTTGTCATTGATGGAGACCAGAACGTCCCCTGCCTGCAGCAGTCCCTTCGAGGCGGAGTCGTCCGGGAGGCCGGCCACCTGCATTTTCTGTCCGAACGGAATTTCCAGATCCTTCAGTGCCGCGGCGACGGCGTTCTCCTGGGAGGTGGTCATCGCCGTCGCGCTCTCCTGCTGGGACTGTTCCTTGGTCACGCCGCTCGGGAACAGCAACTCCTGGGGGTAGACAGCTTTGGTCCCGTTGAGCCATGCCGAAAACGCCTCGACGACGCTGACCGGACCGTTGGGACCGCCGTCGACGTAGACAGTGGTGAGGTCCAGGCTGCCCTTAGCGGGAAACGTCTCGTGGCCGCTGACGCTGATGACCGGCTTGCCGTTGTCCTGGCCGATGGTGTTGAAGGTGGGTCCGGGAGACTCGATCACGTAGGGCACCGGCAGGCTCACCGCAGCGATGCCCAGGGCCGCGGCCAGCAGCCCCGAGACCAGCATGGCTGATGACCGGTTGGTGCGCTTGCGTCGCACGCCAGTGCCTGCCAGGCGTGCCCTTCTGCCCCGGACAGGGCCGGCCGCTGGGTCGCTGGCGGGCTGCTCACCTTGGGTGACTGTCATTGAACGACCTCTCCGTGCCGGCACGAGGGGCGGCGGCCCCGACAGGACAAGCCTGCGACGGCACCGCGTCCACGCACCAGGGCCGCAGCCTAACCCGAGGCTGCGGCGTGCAAATATTCCAACTTCCAAGCCTACGCGCTCGGCACCCCGGAGCGCTCTTTGCCTACAGCGAACGTGGCGTGGTTTCGGCAGACAGCCGCTCTTGCACAGGGGTACCGTGAAGTTGAGAAGCAGCCACACCGACGATCGGCGGGATCATGACCTCCAACCCACTCAATCCGTCCAATGGCGACGAGGAACCCAAGGATCCATTGGCCGAAATGCTCAAGAACCTGATGGGCGGCCAGGGCATGGGCAACATCGACCCCGCCGAACTCGCCAAGGCCGCCGGTCTCCCGGACGACCCAAACCTCCTGGCCCAGATGTTCTCCCAGGTGCAGGCGATGATGAGCGCCCCTTCGGAAGGGCCCGTGAACTGGCAGCTGGCGCATGAGAACGCCCGGCGGGTGGCGGCCAGCGGATCCGACCCGTCGGTCACCGCTCACCAGTCGCGTGAGGTCGATGAGGCCCTCCGGCTGGCCGAACTCTGGCTCGACCAGGTCACCGGGCTACCGGCCACGGGACTGATCGGCCGGGCGTGGTCCCGTGCCGAGTGGGTCGAGGAAACCCTTGGGACGTGGAAGCGGCTGACGGAGCCGGTGGCCAACAGTATTGCCAATGCGCTCTCCGCCGCCATGACCGAGCAGATGCCCGAGGAAATGAAGTCCATGATGGGCGGCGCCTCCTCGATGATCCAGAACATGGGCGGGGCGATCTTCGGCATGCAGCTTGGCCAGGCGATCGGCGCGCTCTCGGCCGAGGTGGTCAGCTCGACGGACATCGGCGTGCCCCTGGCAGACCTCGAAATGGCGCTGCTGCCGGCTAACGTGGCGAAGTTCGGCGAGGGCCTCAGCCTGCCGGAGAACGACATCCGCCTGTTCCTCGCCGTGCGCGAGGCGGCGCACGCCCGCCTCTTCGTCCAGGTCCCCTGGCTGCGCGGACACCTGCTCGGCGCGATCGAGGCGTACGCCCGCGGTATCCACATCGACACGTCCAAGATCGAAGAACTCGCCCGGGAGATCGATCCCAGCAACCCCGAGGGCATCCAGGAGGCGCTCTCGCAGGGTGTCTTCATGCCGCAGCGCACGCCCGCCCAGGAGCAGGCCCTCGAAAAGCTGGAAACTGCCCTTGCCCTGGTGGAGGGCTGGGTGGACGAACTCACCTGGGGAGCGACCGAGAAGCTGCTGCCCTCCGCCGCTGCGCTGCGTGAAACCGTCCGGCGCCGCCGGGCCACCGGCGGTCCCGCGGAGCACGCGTTCTCCTCCCTCGTGGGCCTGGAACTGCGACCGCGCCGGCTCCGCGAGGCCGCCACGCTCTGGGCTTTGCTCAAGGCCGAGCGCGGCATGGAGGGCCGCGACGCCGTCTGGCACCACCCCGACCTGCTGCCCACGGCAGAGGACTTGGAGGATCCGCAGGGCTTCAGCGAACGCCGGAAACTCGCAGAAGCCAGCGACAGCGAAGTGGATGATGCCCTGCAGAAGCTGCTCAACGGCGGTTTCGACGAGCCCGCCGGCACCGACGCCACGGACACCGAGGGTGAGGCAAAGTCAGAGGGCGCTGCGGAGTCGGAGGGCGACGCAAAGTCCGAGGGCGCTGCGGATTCTGCAAAGTCCGACGACGCTGGGCAGTCAGAAGGCACAGCGGAGCCCGACGCGTCCGGCCAGGAAGCGGCCGCCGACGACGACCGTCAGGACCGCGGACCGGAAGACCGCGGACCGGACAATGGTGGACCGGAAGCCGGCGGCAAGCCGAAGGCCTAATCGATCGCTAAGGGGCCCCGGCCGGGATTTCGGTTCCGTCCGGGGCTTCGTCGTATCCGCCGCCCGGCGCCAGCCCGCGTGAGGTCGCGAACGAGACCCCGTCCAGGAAGGCCTTGGCGCGTTCCGTCTCCGGGTACGCCGCCAGCAGCCGCCAGAATGCGGCATCGTGGCCGGCCACCAGGAGGTGGGCGAGTTCGTGCAGCAGCACATAGTCGATGACCCACTGCGGCATGGGCTGGAGCTTCGCCGAGAGCCGGATGGTTCCTTCCGACGGTGTGGCCGAACCCCATCGGGAATTCTGGTTGGTGACCCAGCGGACCGAGGAGGGCACCGCCCTGCCGCCGAGGTACTTCGCCGACAGCTCGGCGGCGTGGGCGGCAAGGTCGGCATCGCTGCGGGGGCGCCGCCGGCCGGAACCCTTCGCACCCCGGGCCCCTTGGAGCCGGAGTTTTTCGAGCATGCGGTGAACCCATTCCCGTTCCTGGGCCCTGCTGAAGGACGCGGGGATGGCGACGACGGCGGTGCCGTCTTCCCAGAACGCGGCGACGGTGCGGCGCCGGCGGGCGGACCGACGGACAAGCACGGGGGCGCCGTCGGCGGTCACCAGCGGTATGGTCGCCGGAACGGCGCCGGAGCCCGCTGAGCTCGCGGGTCGGGGGTTGCCAACGCGTCCGGGCTTGCCGGCACGGCCGCTGCCGGCGCTTGGGGTCACTGCGCCGGACATTACAGCGCCGTGCTTTCGGCCAGGACCGTCAGGACGGCCTCACCGTACTTCTCCAGTTTGGACGGACCGATGCCGGCGAGTTGGGCCAACTGTTCCAGCGATTCGGGGCGGGCCTCGGCGATGGCGGTCAGGGTGGCATCGGTGAACACGACAAAAGCCGGGACGTCCGCCTCGAGGGCCACGTCCTTCCGCCATTGCCTCAGTGCGTCGAACGTCTGTTCCTCGTAGCTGGGTGGGCACTGGTTGCAGCGCCCCACCTTGCGCTCGGCGCCGCTGGAGAGCATGCTGCCGCAGACCCGGCACGACGCCGGGACGGCCGCCTTCCGGCGCGGTGCCGGCCCCTTGCCGCGGAGCTGGGAGCTGGCCACCGAGTCGGGGCGCAGGCCGTCCAGGAAGCGTGAGGGCTTGCGGTTGGAGCGCCCGCCCGGTGTCCGGGCAGTGGACCAGGACAGGAACAGGTGTTCGCGGGCGCGGGTGATGCCCACATACAGGAGCCGGCGTTCCTCGTCCACCGCTTCCGGAGTGTCCGCGAACGAGATCGGCACGAGTCCCTCGCTCAGCCCGACCAGGAACACGGCGTCCCATTCCAGGCCCTTGGCGGCGTGCAGGGATGCCAGGGTGACGCCCTGGACGGTCGGTGCATGCTGGGCCAGGGACCGTTCCTGGAGCTCGTTGACGAAGTCCGGGAGCGCGAACTGCGGGCCCCTGCTGATCACGAGTTCGTCGGCCAGCGCGACGAGGGCGGCCAGGGATTCCCAGCGCTCCCGGGTGGCGCCGCCGCTGTGCGGCGCCGCATCCGTGTAGCCCAGGGAGGCGACGATGTCGCGGACAAGCTGGCCGAGCGGCTCGGGTGTGGCGGTCTCGGCCACGGCCCTGGTGGCGGCCCGGAGTTGCAGGATGGCGTCCCGGACCTCCTTACGCGCGAAGAACCGCTCACCGCCGCGTAGCTGGTACCCGATCCCGGCCGAGGCCAGCGCTTGTTCGTAGGCTTCAGACTGTCCGTTGGTGCGGAAGAGTACGGCGACCTGGCTGGCCGGAGTTCCGGCGTCGAGGAGTTCGCGGACCCGCGCGGCAACCGTGGCGGCCTCCGCCTCGTCATCCGAACATTCGGTGAACCGCGGCGCGGGGCCTGCCGGCCGCTGCGCCACGAGCTGCAGCGGGGTGGCCCAGGCGGCGTCCGCCACGGGACCACCGCTGCGCCGGCCGCCGAGGAGGTCGTTGGCGAGCCTGACAACCTGGGGCGTGGACCGGTAGTCCCGGATCAGCTTGACGACGTGGGCCTCGGGATACATGGTCTTGAAGCCGAGCAGGTGCTTCGGGGAGGCGCCGGTGAAGGAGTAGATGGTCTGGCTGGCGTCACCCACCACACAGAGCTCGTCACGTCCGCCGAGCCACAGCTCCAGGAGCCGCTGCTGCAGCGGCGAGACGTCCTGATACTCGTCGACGACGAAGTGCCGGTACTGTTCCCGGACGGTCGCCGCCACCTTCGGGTCCTCCTGCAGGATGCCAACCGTGATCAGCAGCACGTCCTCGAAGTCAATGACGTTGCGGTCCGTCTTGACGTCCTCATAGGACTGGAAGACCCGCGCCACGGCCGTCAGATCGAAGCCGCCCGGAGTGCCGCGGCCCTGGGCATTTTCCAGATAGTTGGCCGGGGTCAGCATGGAAACCTTGGCCCACTCGATTTCGGAGGCGAGGTCGCGGATGGAGGCACGGTCCGTGCTGAGCCGGAGCCGCCTCGCGGCCTCGGCAATCATCTGTGCCTTGTGGTCCAGCAGGTTGGGCAAGGTGCCGCCGACCGCCTGCGGCCAGAAGAACTGCAGCTGGCGCAGCGCCGCGGCGTGAAAGGTGCGGGCCTGCACGTTGCCGACGCCGAGGTCACGGAGCCGGCTGCGCATCTCGGCGGCGGCCCGGGCCGTAAAAGTGACGGCCAGGAGCCGCTGCGGGCTGTACACCCCCGAGTGGACCCCGTAGGCGATCCGGTGCGTGATGGCGCGGGTTTTGCCGGTGCCGGCGCCGGCCAGCACGCACATGGGCCCTTGGAGGGTGCTGGCGACCTCGCGCTGCTCGGCGTCGAGGCCGCCGAGGATCCGTTCCTCGAGCGAGCGGGTGTCCGGTTCGGCGGCATCTGTGGCTCCGCCGGGCGTGGCGCCATCGGACGGCTCTCCGCCGGGGATAGTGCTGAAATTTAACTTCTCTGTGGTCACTTGCTGCTCAGTCAGTAGTCGGTGTCCTGCGGATGGGGGCTGGCCGGGTCAGGCGCTGTCCGCGGCGTCCTGAATGACGCCGCCGTACCAGTGTTCAATCAGGGACCGGGCGATGGAGAGCCTGCTGGAAATGACGATCTCGCCGCTGAGGACCGCCTCCTGCAGTTCGCTCCGGCTAAACCAGCGCGCCCTGGTGACCTCGACGCCGTCGGGCCGGGCTTCGGTATCCGGCGTGGTGGCCGTGAAACCCAGCATCAGGGAGGCGGGGAACGGCCAGGACTGCGATCCGAGGTACTGGGAGGCGGTGACGCGGACCCCGACTTCCTCGCCGATCTCGCGCTGCACTGCCTGTTCCAGCGACTCCCCCGGCTCGACGAAGCCGGCGAGGGTCGAATAGTTCCGGGCGTCGAGCGGACCGCCTCCGCCCAGCAGCAGTCTTCCGTCGGGACCCACCACGGTCACGATGATGGCCGGGTCCGTCCGGGGAAAGTGCTCGGAGTTATCCGCCGGGCAGCGCCGGACCCAGCCGCCTGCCTCCGGCTGCGTGGGGGTGCCGCAGCGCGGGCAATGGGTATGGGTGGCGTGCCAGTTGGCGATGGCGCTGGCCTCGATGAACAGCGCCGTGTCCGTGGCGTTCAAGCGTGCCGCGACATCGCGGAAGCCCGCCCACTGGGCATCGCTGGGGATGCCGGCCACATGGGCCTCGAACTCCTCGGCCCGGACTTCGAACTGGAGCGGCAGAACGAAGAGGACGAGCTCGGTGCCGGCGTCGAGGTCCGAACCCGCCAGGGCCGAACCGAGGTAGATCACGTGTTCCGGAGCATACGGGGTGTTCGCCAGGTGCCCGGCGAGCTCGGCCGCGTTCAGCAGAACAAGGCTGCTGTCGCTGACGAGGGCCTGCCGGCCGGAGAGCACCACGGCCTGTGCCGAACCTGAACTGACCAGCTCCGCCAGCATTCCGGGATTCACCCGGGCCGCGGATCCGCGGTCTATCAGTGCCGGGCGCACGGGAAGGACCGTCTCCATCAGGTGGTTTGCCGGCAGATGAACCGGCGGTACTGCACCTTCAGGTGCCGAGGATCCGGAGGGGGTTTTTCCTGATGCCTGTGACGATGCTTGTGATGATGCCGGTGACTCCGCAAGACTCATATACCCACCGTACTGACTCGGGCAGACAATTGACATTTGCCACCCCCGCCGCCGCGTGCTCCACGGCGTGAGCGGGATAGGCCGTTTGCCGCAGATTTAACCCTAGTTTTGCCCTCATTTACGCCCGATCTCAAGACTCGCCGGAGTGCATCGCCGTCTTGGGCGCCGCTCGACCTACCGTGGAAGGGTGAGAAGGAAACCTATCGAACTGGCAGCTGTAGCCACAGCGGCGGTCCCCGGCCTGACCCCGACCGCCGTCAGCTCCGCGCCCGACGATCCGGCCGACTTCGACGCAGCCCTCCTGCTGGACTCAGAGGGCAAGCGTTGGCGCGTCCGCTCCCCCCGGCACGCCGAAGCAAGCGCCCGGCTCGAAACCGAATTCCTGGTTCTGCGGGCCTTCGCTCCCGGCATCCGGGCCGAACTGCCGTTCCTTATGCCCACGGTGGCGGGAACTGTCCGGCAGGGCCAGCTCAGCACGTTCGTCTACTCGCACCTGGCCGGCGCCACCCGCTCCTTGGACGACCTCAGCAGCGGCTCCCCCGCCGTCGCCCGCGAAATCGGGGCAGCGTTGGCTGCGATCCATGACCTCCCGCGGTCACTTGTGAGCAATGCCGATCTGCCCAGCTACACCCCCAACGAATTCCGCCAGCGGCGCCTCAATGAACTGGACCAGGCCGCCACGACCGGAAAAATCCCGCCGCTGCTGCTGCGGCGCTGGGAACACGCCATGGAAGATGTCTCCCTCTGGCGCTTCAATCCATGCGTCGTTCACGGCGACCTCCACGAGGACAACCTGCTGGTCGACGGCGACCGGGTGACCGCCGTGACGGGCTGGACAGACCTGCGCATCGGCGACCCGGCCGATGACATGGCCTGGCTGGTCGCCTCCAACGAACAGGACTTCGTGAACGCGGTCTTGGATCACTACACCTCCAACCGGCGCGATGTTCCCGATGCCCATCTGCTGCGGCGGGCTGCGCTGTCCGCCGAATTCGCCCTGGCGCAGTATCTGGTCAAGGGCATGGCCGCCAGCAACCAGGACATGATCGACGAGGCTGAGTCCATGCTCGCCACCCTGGCCGACGACGTCGCGGAACACGGCGGCCAGCCCATCAGCGTGGAACCGCTGCCGCAACCGGTCGCGGCACCCGAAGCCGGCGCGGAACAAGGCGCTACCGGTGCCGATGCCGATGGGCCGACGGCGGAGCCCGCGGCTCCGGCCGCTCCGGCACTTCCGAGCAACGGGACGGCACCCGCCGTCAGTAAGGTCACGCTGCTGCCCATGGAGCCGGTACCCGGCGCAGCCCCGGCCGGGGCTGCCTCAGCCGGAATCAGCGCCATACCCGCTGTGCACGTTACGCCGATCCCGCGGGAGCCGGAGGCTGGCGCACCGGCGGCTGTCGCGCAGCCTGTCGCCGACACGGGCACCGTTGAGGACACAGCCGGAAACATAGTGGCAAGCGCCGACGCCGAGCCGGGCGCCGGATCCACCGGCGACATCACCGAGCCCTCCCGCGCATCCGACGCCGCCGCCGAGGCTGATGTCACCAAAAACGATTCCCCACAGGCCGAGCGTCCGGACGCCGACGCCGGTGAAACCGGGGAAAAAGCTGAGGCCGGGGTCCCCGCCACCGACGACACGTCGACACAATCTATCGCCGTCATCCGGGCGGATCCAGCCGCGCAGCTGGATTCCACAGTGCAGACGGACTCCGCCGCGAAGCCCGGCTCGGGCGACAACACGTCGACCGCCGCCATCACGGTGGTCGACACCACCTCCCGCTAGAACCGGCGCCGCCTGCCAGTTCAGTCAGGGCGCCTGCAAGTTGAGGGCTGACGCCTGCCGGCTGGCTCGCACCGGTAGGCGCGCTCCGGCAGGCAGAAACCGGCTAGGCGCCCCGCGCCGGCGATGTCCTGCCCAGCGCCGCTGCCACGATTCCCTCAAGCTGTTCCGCTGACCCGAGGTCGTGCGGACGGACCACCTGGTTGTCTGCCACGTAGTAGAACGCGGCCCGGACATCCTCCAACGGGACACCTTGGAGCCGGGCCCAGGCCAAGCGGTAGACGGCGAGCTGGACTCCCTTTACCTTCAGCTGGGCCGCCGAGGGGCGGCGACCGGTCTTCCAGTCCACAAGGTCCCAGCCGCCGTCGGCGTCGCGGAACACGGCGTCGATCCTGCCCCGGACCACGACGTCGCCAATCCGTGTCTCGACCGGGACCTCGACATGGGCGGGAGCGCGGTGCGCCCACTCGGACTGGCGGAAAGTTTCCACCATGGAATCCAGGCCGTAGGCCTCGTCAATGTGGTCGTCAGCGCCGGCAGCCTCGCCCAGGTCCAGCATCCCGGCGGCGCCGAAGTATTCCTCCACCCATGCGTGGAAGGCCGTGCCCTTGCGGGCCGACATCCCCGGTTCGCGCGGGACCGGCCTGCGGAGGCGGGCCACGACGGAGCCTGCGTCATCTTCCAGGTCCACCAGAGTGGACGCCGAGATATGGCCCGGCAAATGCACGTCCTGAACTACCGAGCGCCGGGAACGGCGTTCCAGCAAAGTGGCCGCTTCCCTGGCCCATCCGGCCGCAGGACCGCGCAGGACCGGACGCCGTCCGCCGCCGGGGTGCGACAGAGCCGCGACGGTGTCCGCATCACTGACCACATGGCCGTCCGGGCCGGCGTCCATTGCCTGCAGGACACGGGCCGCGGCGGATTCCATGGCCGCGCGCCGGCCTGGGACAAGACGCAGCCGTTTCCCCGTCCGTGGATCATGCGGCCCCTCCAGGGGATCGTAGGGCCAGGCGGCGACTTCGAGTTCAGAGGTCAAGGGGCTTTCGTCCGGCAGCGCGTCCTCGCTGACGGAGAGCGGGTGGATTTCGGCTGCGCCTTCCGCGGTGAGGCCCTCCAGCCCGGAAAGAAACGGGGACATCTCAGCCAAGCCGGCCCGGGATCCCACCCACGCGGCACTTGAAATCCAGAGCACGTGTTTCGCACGGGTGTAGGCCACGTAGGCCAGGCGCCGCTCCTCGGCTTCGCCGTGCGTCTGGACGGCGGACTTGAACTCCTTCTCGGCGTCGAGCCAGCCTTTCTGGTCCGGCTGGTCCAGGTCCCATTGGGGCAGGTCGGCGCGATCACCGCGCAACGGCCACGGCAATGCCGCACTGCCGCTGCTCCACCGCGAGTCCCTGCTGCTGGGGAACGCCCCGGCATTGAGCCCGGGAACGAACACGACGTCCCATTCCAACCCCTTGGAGGCATGCACGGTCAGGAGCTGTATAGCCTCATGGTTCACCTCCGGCGCGGCGGCATCGAGACCATTTTCCTCGGCCGCCGCGGCTTCCAGCCAGGCGAGGAACGCCAGGACGTCGACCCGCTGGGAGGTGTGCAGGAACCCCGCCGCTGCGTCCTGGAAGGCGTCCAGGTTGCGGCGGGCCTGGTGGATGCTGATCCCGGGCCGCGCCGCAACTTCGATGTCCAGGAGCATCGCCCGTTCAACCTCGCCCAGCAACGTGGTGAGATCGTCCCCCATGTAGCTGCGCAACTGCCTGAGCTCGTCAGAGAGCCGCTGCAGCCGGCCGAGGGCCTCCGGGCTCAGCCTGCGGCCGTGCGCCGAGGTCCAGCCGTCGCGGGGCAGCCAGTCCAGGGCCTCGACCAGGCTGGCCGAATCCGTGATGTCGCCTTCAATCACTGCGTCATCGTCAGTATCCGCGGCGCCACCCCCGGCCCCGTCGGCGTCCAGGCCGCCGGGGCGGCCCCGACGGCGGGCCAGGAAACTGGACCAGTCCCGCAGGGCCATCAGGTCGGCCGGGCCGATCCGCCACCGCGCGCCCGCCAGCAGACGCATGAGGGAGTCCGAGCGGCCGGGGTCGGCCAGCACCCGGAGCGTGGCGACCAGATCGATGATTTCCGGTGTGTCCAACAACCCGCCGAGTCCGACGATTTCATAGGGAATGCCCCGGACTTCGAATTCGCGGCGAATGCATTCCATCTGTGCCCGCCGCCGGCAGAGTACAGCCATGGCCGGCGGAACCAGGTCGGCGGACTGCGGGGCATCGAAGTCCGTTACCCGGAATTTCAGCACGTCTGCGGCGATCGCCGCGGCCTCGGCCTCGTCCGTGGCGAAGCGTCCCATCACGACCCTGCCTTCGACGGCGGCCGGGCTGGGCTGCAACGGCGGCACCTCGACGGCATCGGCAGTTTCCCGGGCCCCGGCGGCCCCGAGGTTCGCCGCCGCCTTGCTCAGCGGTGCCGAAATGAGGTTGGCCGTGGCCAGGATGTTGCGCCCGTTGCGCCACGCGGTGGTCAAATACGACGTCGGCGCCACGGCGAAGCGCCGGGCCGGGCCGGCCGGACCGCTTTGCAGGTCCTCCGCTGTTCCCTGGTCTGCGCCGATTCCCTGGTCCCCGCCGACTCCCTGGTCCGCGCCGGTGCGGTGGGCGGTGCCTCCGCCGTGGATGAGGATCGGGAATTCGCGGACAAAGTGGAAAAGCTGCCCGGCCGACGCTCCCCGGAATCCGTAGATGGACTGGTTCGGGTCCCCCACCGCGGTGACCGCATGGCCGTCGCCGAAGAGCCGGGAGAACAGCACCAGCTGGGCGTGCGACGTGTCCTGGAACTCGTCGAGCAGCACTACCTTGTAGCGTTGGCGCTCCGTTTGGGCGGCTATTGGAATCTCGCTGGCCACCCGCGCCGCCAGGGCCACGAGGTCGCCGAAGTCCAGGGCACCGCGGGCGCGCTTCGCCGCGGAATAGCGTCCCACCATATCCGCGACGCTGGCCCGGGTGCGCAGCATCGCGCTGAGCTCGCCCGCGGCCTGGGTGGGGTTCTTCTTGGCCTCTGCGACATACGGCAGCGACTCGAACGCGGCGATCCGCTCCAGCAGCCAGCCACGGACCTGGGCCGGGTCCTGCAGGTGCTCCGCGCACTCTCCTGCCAGTTGGATCACGGCCTTAACCAAGGTCGACTTGGCGGACCGGAAGTGTTCGTAGTCCCCGTCAAAGGCTTCCACCACCTCGCTGGCGAGCTGGAACGACTGGGCGCCGCCGAGCAACACGACGTCGCGTTCCACGCCGAGGCGGAGGCCGTAGTCGGACACGATGCCGCTCGCGTACGAGTGGTAGGTGGAGACTTTGGGTTCGAGCGCATCCGTGCTCAGCAGCCCGGCCGGGAAGAGAGTGTTCCCGGTGTCGGCCGCCGCGATGCGCGCCAGCGCGGCCAGCTTGGCCCTGATCCGCGAGGCGAGTTCACCGGCGGCCTTGCGGGTGAAGGTGACGCCGAGGACTTCCTCCGGCCGGACCCAGCCGTTGGCAACGAGCCAGACCACCCGGTCCGCCATGGTGGCAGTCTTCCCCGAGCCTGCCCCGGCGATCACGAGCCGCGGTGTGAGGGGCGAGGAAATGATCAGGGACTGTTCGGCAGTGGGACTGTTGTTCTCCCCCAGCAGTCCAGACAGCTCCTCCGGGCTGAAGCGTGGCTCCGGAAGCGGCTCCGGGAGGGGAAGCGGTGCCGGATCCGGTCCGGCCAGGCCGGTCGCCGGCGCCTCGGAGGTCATTCAGTAACCTGCTTTCCCCGCACACACAGCGGGCACACTTCGGGGAGCCGGCAGCCGTGGCCGCCGTGGCCTCCCTTGGACGGATCGTGACGGGCCTGGAATACACTGCCGGACATGACGCGGGCGGCGTCGCTGACCATCTCCAGCGCCCAGTTGTCCTGCGGGTCCAGTGGGGCCTGGGCCTGGATGCCGGGGCTCTTGGTTGTGGTGCCCAGCTGCGCCAGGACGGCCCCGCCGGGCAGCGGTGGCGGCCCGTCGTCGGGGCCCGCAAAGCCGCCGGCTAAAACGGCGGCCTGATAGGCGCCGAGCTGCGGGTGGCGGTCCAGATCCGCCTTGCCGGGCTGGCGTTTGCCGGTCTTGAGGTCGATAATCACCAGCCGGCCCTCGGCGTCGATCTCGAGCCTGTCCACCTGGCCGCGGAGCACGGCGGGCCGCGCCGGCCCGATGCTCCCGCCGTCGCCGGGCTCGGATCCGGGTCCGCTGGTGGTCTCCGCCGGAACGTCCGGCAGCTTCACCTCAAAGTCCTGTTCGACGCCGATCAGGCTCCGGCCCTCGCTGCGCATCACGAGGACATACTGGGCGAGCTTGCGGACCATGGACTCGGCACGCTGGAAGTCCAGTTTGCCTTCCCAGTTGTCCTTCATCCCCAGTGTGGGCCAGCGCCGGACGAGTTCCGCGACATATTCGCTGCCCGAGGCGTCCGGAAGGTCCTGCGCAATGGCGTGCACCAGCGTTCCCAGGCTCCGGGCAAAATCCGTCGCGGCTTCTCCGCCGGCAGCCTGGACGAACCAGTCCAGCGGCGATTTCTGCACGGTTTCGACCTTCGACGGCGACACGAATACGGTACCGCCCGGGGGAACCACCGGTTCCTCCGAGGACAACCCGGCCAGTCCCCACCAGCTCGCGGGGTGCGCGCCGGGAACCGGCGGCTGAGCCGTGGCCAGGGATCCCAACACGGCCGCGGCTTCGGCCGATTCGGCTGCCCTGGGGTCGAGCTGGGCGTACTGGCGCAGTTCCGCCACCAGCGCCCTGAGGGTCAGCGGACGCTCGACCGGGGTAAAGCCCCGGCGGTCCTGCCCCGGCTGCAGCGGCGCCACATAGTCCAGGAACGAGGACGGCTGCTCATCCTCCGAGGACACGGCCGTACAGATCAGCACCTCCCGGGCGCGGGACACCGCGGTAGAAAAGCTCCGGAGCTCGTCATAGCGGATTTCGCGCAGCCGGCTCTGCGGATCCAACCGCAGGGCATACTCCACCCCGTGTTCGACGGCGTCGGCGAACAAGGTGCTGCCGAGCAGCTCGCCGCGCAGCCGGGTGTTGGGCCACACGCCTTCCTGCACTCCCGGCACAATCACCACCGGCCACTCCCGGCCGGCGGCGCTGGCAGGGGTCATGAGCTCCACCGCGTCTTCCAGCTGCGCCCGCGCGGCCAAGGTATCCATGGGCAGTTCCTGGCTCAGCAGGTATTCAAGGAACTGCTCCGGGCCGGAGCCCGGCAGCTGGTCGACAAAGCGTTCCGCGGTATGGAACAGCGCCATCATGGCATCGAGGTCACGGTCGGCCCGGGCACCGGCCGATCCGCCGGCGAGGGCGGCCTCGGTCCAGCGGGAGGCCAGGCCGGTGGAATGCCAGAGCGCCCAGAGCACCGTCTCGGCGTTACCTCCGGGGGCCTCGGCGGCGTCCTGCCCCGCCCGGATCATCCGGGCGATCCGGCGGGCCGAGTGCCCCTCGATGCCCAGCGTCGCCAGCGCCCCCGGCTCCAGCAGAGCTTCGACCAGGAGGGCGTCGCTGGTGCGTCCGCCGCCGCCCAGGAGTTCCTCCCGGCGCAGCGACTGCCGCAGCCTCCGCAACTCAATCGAGGTGGCGCCGCCTATCCGCGACGTCAGCAAGGACACGGCCGACTCGGGCGTGAGCGCCGCGGGGTCCAGGGCCACCGCATAGGCATCCAAGAGTGGACGGACCGCAACCTCATCCCGGACAGCGGATTCGGCGACGGGAATCCGGACCGGAATCCCCTGGCCGGCCAGGTACCGCTGCAGCTGGCTGAGCTGGCCGCCGTTGCGCACGATCACGGCAATGTCACCGAGTTCCCGGGCGTCGTTCAGCTGGGCCTCGAGGATCCGCTGCGCCACGTACCGCAGTTCGTGGACCGGCGACGGCAGCAGGTGGGCCTGGACCGTTCCCGGGCGGCTGTCGGCGCGGGGCGGCCCGTCCGGCGTCGGGACAGCAGATCCCGGCGTCGGGACCGGCGGCCTGGCCGGCGTCGGGGCCTGTTCTGGCTGTTCGAGCCTTCGTGCGGACTGCCCGCCGGACCTGCGGGAGATGCGCCCGGCCACCGACAGCCATGCCTCTGCCACGGCCGGGGCGTGCCGATGTGCGATCCACAGCGGCCGTTCCAGGATCGCCCCGTCAGTGGCCAGGAGACGGGGAAGCTCCGCCACGAGGTCGGGGCGTGCCCCGCGGAAGCCCTGAACCACCGTGTCCGGCGAGGCAGTGATGATGGCGTCCTTGCCGGCGGCGATGTCGGCCAGCAGTTCGAAGACCGCGGGGTTCGCCTCCTGGATGTCGTCCACGAGGATCAGTTGCAAGCGGTCGCGCTCGGCGGCGAGGAAATCCGGTGAGTCCTGGAAGATCTGGCGTGCGGCAGTGATGATGCCGGCCGGGTCGAAGGCCTCGGGCATGCGCAAATCCAGGACATCGCGGTACTCGGAGTACAGTGCGGCCGCCGGAATCCAGTCGGGCCGGTTGCACTGCCGGGCCAACGCCACGAGGTCCTCGGCCGTCCGCCCGGATTCAATAATCCGGTCAAAGAGCTGGCGCACTTCCTGCCGGAATCCGCGGGTCTGCAGGGCCGCGCCCAGGTCCTCCGGCCACGGCAGCTCGAGGCCGGGCAACGCATGGCCTTCCAGCAATTCCTTGATGATCAGGTCCTGTTCAGGACCGGAGAGCAGCTTCGGCTGGCGCGGAAGCGGGAGGAGGCCTTCGGCCTTGGCACGGCGGATCAGATCGAAGGCATAGGACGCCCAGGTCCGCGCCGGCGTCGTGCTGAGGCTCCGGTTCAAGCGGGCCGTGAAGCGGTCGCGCAGCGTATCCGCGGCGAGTCTTCCGGGCGCCAGGATGAGCATCCGCTCCGGATCAAGGCCGTCCCGCAGGGTGCGGCGGACGGCGGCCTCGACGAGGACCGTCGACTTTCCGGTGCCGGGCGCTCCGGGCACCAGGACTGGCCCGGAACCGGGCGGGAGCTCGACGGCGTCGAGCTGGTCCGGCGACAGCAACGGGACCGCGCTGTGGTGGGTCCGGGGCGGCAACAGGCGCAGCCCTGCAGAAGGAAACTTTGTCACCTTAGACCGTGCCTGTTGAAACTCTGCCTGTTCAAACTGTGTCTCTTTGAATTCTGCCTGTTCAACATTCTGGCCGTGGCTGGGGGTACTCACACAGTCATTTCATCATCGGGTACCGACAATTTATGCGACTCCCGCTCGAGCCGCTCAGCAATGGCATCGATCCGGTCGAAGTCGGCGTCGGTGGGCGCCCACCGGCCGGCCGCCAGGTCAACGCGCCAGCGGCCCTCGCCGGTCCGGAGGAAGTCCTCATAACGGCCCAGCAGCGGCGTCCCCTCCTGCAGATACAGCGACAAGGCCTCGTGCTCGAGGCCGGGAGGCGCGTCCCCGCTGGACTTCAGGACACGCCACCAGGGCACGCTGCTGCCATGGTGGCTCATGACCGAGCCAACCTGGCGCGGGCCGCCGGCGCCGAGGAGTTCTGCAACATCGCCATAGGCCACTGCCGCGCCGGCCGGGATCATCGCCACGAGCTCCAGCACAGCCTCCACATACTCCGTCCGCATCGATCCAGCCTAGCCGTTCCAGACTCCGGAACGGTGCCCGGACGGCACGCGGGCACGGCGGTCAAAAACTGTCGGAGGCAGCAGGTAGCGTTGACGCATGAGCACTTGGAACAGCCTCCCCCGCGCCGCCTTCGACCTTGAAACGACGGGCCGCAACTCCCGCTCGGCGCGGATCGTCACGGCGTCGGTCACCGTGGTGGACTCCGCCGGCGGAGTGATCAAGGAACACGAGTGGCTCGCCGATCCCGGCGTGGAGATTCCCACCGAGGCCAGCGATATCCACGGCGTCACCACCGAGCAGGCCCGCCGCGAAGGTCGCCCCGCAATGGAGGTGACGCGCGAACTCGCCGCCGTGCTGCAGGAGCTGTTCGACGACGGCGTGCCCGTTATCGCCTTCAACGCCAGCTACGACTTCACCGTGCTCGCGGCCGAATCGGCCCGCTACGGCGTCCCCCAGTTGAGCCGCTTCCCCGTCCTGGACCCCTATATCATGAACAAGCAGGTGGACCGGTACCGCAAGGGCAAGCGCACCTTGACCGCCCTCTGCGAGGAATACGGCGTCGGCCTGGACAACGCCCACACGTCGGCCGCCGACGCCTTGGCAACCCTGCGCATGCTCGATGCCATGGCCGGAAAATTCCCCAAGCTCAGGATGCCGGCGAGCCACCTGCACCAGCTCCAGGTCGAATGGGCCTCGGCCCAGGCCGCAGATTTCCAAAGCTACCTCCGCAAGACGAAGCCCGCCGCTGTGATCGAAGGTGACTGGCCCGTCCTGCCTCCTGAGGACGCCAGCCGCGGCGACTTTTAGGATTTCTGAACGCCGGGATCTGAATTCCGGACTCTAAACTCGGGACTCCTGGACGTCCGGAAACCGGCGCGGGAGCACTTCTTAAAACGAAACGTTCGACAGTGGAACCGTTTACCTAGACCCCCAAGGCGCGTAATTCCAGTGATTGCGACGGAGCTCACACCGCCTGGGGCTTCGAACTGCCGCTAGCCCCGACGCCGATGATTCCGCCTCTCCGTGCACGCGCTACCAGGATCGCCGGCGATCAGGCCGGATCCTGAAGATACTTCGTAGAACGCATGCGCCAGCCACGATTCGTTCGGATTGAATGAGCGTCCACGTGGGATGACACAATTATCTTTCGCGGTGGTCTGCTCCACCCGGCGCCCAAGCCAGCGGCCGGGGGCCCCGATGAGCCTCCCGCGACCCACTGAATTTCAGACGAAAGTGATTGCGTGATGAAAAGCAAAGCCTTGAAGTGGCTGACAACCGTTCCCGTGGCCATCGCCGTGGCGGTCTCCCTTGCAGCGTGCGGCGGCGGATCGGCGCCGTCAACGGCGTCATCGACCGATGCCCTCCAGGGCAGCGACCAGAAATCCTTGGACAAATACACCACCAAGGACGTCACTCCCCTGGACAAGATCGACAAGTCCAAGCTCGGCCTGCTGAGTGAGGGAACCCTGACTGTGGGCACCCTTTCGGACGCCCCGCCGAACATCTACATCGACAAGTCCGGCAAGTTCACCGGCTACGACAACGAACTCCTGCGCGCCATTGCGGACAAGCTGGGCCTCAAGGTGGAGTTCAAGTCGACCGGCTTCGCGTCGCTGCTCGCCCAGGTCCAGAACAAGCAGTTCGACCTCGGGTCCTCCTCGATTTCCACCACCGACGCCCGCCGCAAGACCGTTGGCTTCACCAACGGTTACGATTTCGGCTACATGGCCGTGGTAGCCAAGAAGGACTCCAACATCAAGGGGTTCAAGGACCTGACCAAGGACACCCGCATCGCCGTGGTCCAGGGCACGGTGCAGGATGACTACGTCACCAACACGCTCCAGATCGAGCCCGTCCGCTTCGAGGACTACAACACCGCATACGCCAACTTGAAGAACGGACAGGTTGACGCCTGGGTCGCTCCGTCCCAGCAGGCCACCGGCCAGGTCAAGGAAGGCGACGGCACCGTCATCGCCGAGTCGGTTGTGAACACCCAGAACTTCACCGCGTACGCCGTGAACAAGGAAAACCAGCCGCTCATCGACGCGCTGAACTCCGGCCTCGACGCCGTGATTGCCGACGGCACCTGGTCCAGGTTGACCAAGGAATGGTACCCGGACCGCGAGACCCCGGCCACGTGGTCCCCGGGCTCCAAGGCCGTCACCGTTCCGAAGTCCTAGTCCATGGATGCACTCGATCAGCTCGTAAAGACCTTCTTTGACTGGGAGGCGATGGCAGCCGTCCTACCGAACATGATTATGTTCGGCCTGCCCAACACCCTGATCCTGGCGGGTTCCGCGGGCGTGCTCGGGTGCATCCTGGGCATGGTCCTGGCCGTCATGGGCACGTCCCGCATCACTGCGTTGCGTTGGCTCTCCCGGATCTACACGGACGTGTTCCGCGGCGTCCCGGCGATTGTGATCATCCTCCTGATCGGCCTCGGGCTGGGACCCGTGATCCGCGTCACGACCGGATCCACCAACCCGTTCCCGCTCGCCATCTTCGCCCTGACCCTCATGGCGGCGGCCTACATCGGCGAGATCTTCCGCTCAGGCATCCAGAGCGTGGAAAAGGGCCAGTTGGAGGCCTCCCGCGCCCTGGGCTTCAGCTATGGCTCGTCCATGCGCCTCGTGGTGATTCCGCAGGGCATCCGCCGCGTGCTCCCGGCCTTGGTCAACCAGTTCATCGCGCTGATCAAGGACTCGTCCCTGATCTACCTGCTGGGCCTGATCGCCAGCCAGCGCGAGATCTTCCGGATCGGTAACGACGCCGCCGCCAACACGGGGAACCTGTCGCCGCTGGTTGCCGCGGCGTTCATGTACCTCATCCTGACCGTTCCGCTCACCCACTTGGTCAACTACATCGACAACCGCCTGCGCACCGGCCGTCCGGAGAAACGTCAGCCGGACGACGCCGCGGCCCTGATCGGGAAGGGAGCACAGCCATGAGCGAGTTTGCCTCCGGTTCGCTGACCGGCAAGAACCTGCACCTGTCCTTCGGCTCGAACCATGTCCTCCGCGGCATCGACCTGAACGTCGAGAAGGGCACCACCGCCTCGGTGATCGGCCCCTCCGGATCGGGCAAGTCGACGCTGCTGCGGGTCATGAACCGCCTGATCGAACCGGACCAGGGCGACATCCTGCTCGACGGCCGCTCGGTCCTGAAGGACAACCCTGACGAGCTGCGCCAGCGGATCGGCATGGTATTCCAGCAATTCAACCTGTTCCCGCACAAGACCGTGGTGGACAACGTCTCGCTCGCCCTGCGGAAGCTGCGCAAGCTGCCGGCCGAGCAGGCCCAGGCCGAAGCGCTTGAACAGCTCGATCTCGTGGGGCTCAAGCACAAGGCCGACGCGCGTCCCGCGAACCTCTCCGGTGGCCAGCAGCAGCGCGTCGCCATTGCGCGCGCCCTGGCCATGAAGCCGGAGGTGATGTTCTTCGACGAGGCCACCTCGGCCCTGGACCCGGAGCTCGTCAAGGGTGTCCTGGCGCTGATGGCCGACCTCGCCAAGGGCGGCATGACCATGGTGGTGGTGACCCACGAGATGGGCTTCTCCCGCAATGTCTCGGACACGGTCACGTTTATGGACGCCGGCGTGGTGGTCGAATCCGGTCCGCCGGAACAGATCTTCACAAGCCCGGAGACCGAACGGCTGCAGGGGTTCCTCGCGGACGTTCTCTAGTTCACCTGCGTCAACATTGACGACTGATGGCACCCGCCGCTGCGGGTGCCATCAGTCGTTTAAGGATGCCGGCCAATAAAGCCCGACGCCGGGCACTTGGCGCCGGGGGCAGGCTACGGCTTGGCGCCGGCCGCCGCCTTCGCCGCCGCCGGCAGGGCGTCGAAGATCCGGTTCATCGCAGTGTCGTCGTGGGCGGCGGAGAGGAACCATGCTTCGAAGACCGACGGGGGCAGGTAGACCCCCGAGTCCAGCATGGAGTGGAAGAACGGGGCGTAGCGGAAGACGTCCTGGCCCTGGGCGTCGTCGTAGTTGTGGACACCGCGGGCGCCCGTGCCGAAGGCCACGGAGAACAGGTTGCCCGCACGCTGGATGGAGTGGTCCACGCCAGCCGCGTCGAGCGCGGAGGACAGCGCCGCGGAGAGTTCGAGCGAGCGGGCGTCCACGAACGAGTAGACCTCGGGGGTGGCGTGCGTGAGGGTCGCGACGCCAGCGGCCATGGCCACCGGGTTACCGGACAGTGTTCCGGCCTGGTAGACGGGACCCACGGGCGCCAGGTAGTCCATGACGTCCGCGCGTCCGCCGAGGGCCGCCGTCGGCATGCCGCCGCCAATCACCTTCCCGAAGGTCAGCAGGTCCGGGGCCCACGGCTCGGCGGCGTCGGCCGCCCCGCCGGTCAGGCCCCAGTAGCCGGAGTAGCCGGTGCGGAAGCCGGTCAGGACCTCGTCGAGGATCAGCAGGGCACCGTGCTCACGGGTGATCCGGGACAGGCCTGCGTTGAAGCCGTCGCCGGGGGTCACCACACCCATGTTGGCGGGAGCGGCTTCGGTGATGACGGCGGCGATGCTGTCGCCGTGCTTGGCGAAGGCGGCTTCGACGGCGTCGAGGTCGTTGTAGGGCAGCACGAGGGTTTCGGCGGCAGTCGCGGCGGTGACGCCGGCCGAGCCGGGCAGCGCGAGGGTCGCCAGGCCGGAGCCCGCGGCGGCCAGGAGGCCGTCGAGGTGGCCGTGGTAGCAGCCGGCGAACTTGATGATCAGGTTCCGCCCCGTGAAGCCGCGGGCCAGCCGGACGGCAGTCATGGTCGCCTCGGTGCCGGTGGAGACCATCCGGACGCGCTCGGCGGCCGGGACGCGCTCCTTGACGATGCCGGCGAGGTTGGCCTCGTCCGGCGTGGAGGCGCCGAAGGACAGCCCGCGGTCGACGGCGGCGTGCACGGCGGCGAGGACCTCCGGGTGGGCGTGTCCCAGCAGCGCCGGGCCCCAGGAGCAGACGAGGTCGACGTAGTCGGCGCCGTCTGCGTCGGTCAGGTAGGCGCCCTTCGCGGACACCATGAACCGCGGCGTCCCGCCCACGGAGCCGAAGGCGCGCACGGGTGAGTTCACGCCGCCCGGCATGAGTTGGCGGGCGCGGTCAAAGAGTTCCTCGTTGCGAGGCATGCTGGAAGTCATGGTTTCTATTCTTTCAGTTCGCGGCCGGGTCAGTGCGCGGCCAGCAGCGCGGCCACGCGGGGCGCCACTTCGGTGCCGAACAGTTCGATGGAGCGCATCATGGCCGGGTGCGGCAGGGTGCCGTTGCTGTACTTGAGATCAAAGCGGTCCACGCCCAGGTTCTTCTTGAGCAGGGCGATCTTCGCGGCCACGGTTTCGGGCGAGCCGACATAGAGGGCTCCCTCGGGGGTGCACATCGCATCGAATTCGCCCCGGCTGGCCGGACCCCAGCCGCGTTCGGCACCGATCCTGTTCCGCTGCTCGAGCCAGTGCGGGAAGAATTCCTCCCGGGCTTCCTCATCCGTGGCGGCGACGTGGCCGGGTGAATGCGTCGCCATCTGCTGCATCGGGTGCCCGTACTTGGCCATGGCCTCCCGGTAGAGGTTGGCCAGGGGCGCGAAGGACCGCGGCTGGCCGCCGATGATCGCGAAGATGATCGGGTAGCCGTACTCCGCGCAGCGCAGCACCGACTCGGGGGTGCCGCCGACGCCGATCCAGGTCGGCAGAAGGTGGTGTTCCAGCGGCGGATAGACGCTCAGGCCGTTGATGGCCGGCCGGGTGCGGCCCTCCCAGTGGACCGGTTTCTGTGCCCGGACCTTGTCGAAGAGCTCGAGCTTCTCCTCGAAGAGGACCTCGTAGTCGGCCAGGTCGAGGCCGAACAGCGGGAAGGATTCGATAAAGGACCCGCGGCCGAGCATGACTTCCGCCCGGCCGCCGGAGATGGCGTCCACGGTGGCGAAGCGCTGGAAGACCCGGATCGGGTCATCGGAGCTGAGCACTGTCACGGCGGAGCCGAGCCGGATGTTCTTGGTGCGGGCGGCGGCCGCGGCCAGGAATACCTCCGGGGCGGAGACCGCGAAGTCGCGGCGGTGGTGCTCCCCCACCGCGAAGGCGTGCAGCCCGACGTCGTCCGCGAGTTCCGCCTGCTCCAGGAGCTGGCGCAGTACCTGGGCGTGCGGGACGGGATGGCCGTCCGGGAAGACGCCGACGTCGCCGAAGGTGTTCAGGCCGAGGAGGATACGGTCGGACCCGACCGGCGCCGTGGGGGTGGAAATGGGTGCGGTGTTCCCGGGCTCGGGGGCCGCGTTCACCGGGATTCCTTCAGCCAGCCGGCAAGCTCGCTCGCCCAGTAGGTCAGCACCATGTTGGCGCCGGCGCGCTTGATGCCCAAGACGGACTCGGTGATGGCCGCCCGGCGGTCGATCCAGCCGTTCGCGGCAGCGGCCTCGATCATCGAGTACTCGCCGGAAATCTGGTAGGCGGCCACGGGGACCGGGCTCATGGCGGCCACATCGGCGAGGATGTCCAGATAGCTCATGGCCGGCTTCACCATGACCATGTCGGCGCCTTCGGCCAGGTCCAGGTCCACCTCGAGGATCGCCTCCCGGCGGTTGGCGGCGTCCATCTGGTACGTGCGGCGGTCACCGGTCAGCTGCGAGTCGACGGCCTCGCGGAACGGGCCGTAGAAGGCGGAGGCATACTTCGCGGCGTACGCCACGATGGCGGTGTTGGCGTGCCCGGCGTCCTCGAGTGCCTGCCGGATCACGGCGACCTGGCCGTCCATCATGCCCGAGGGGCCCAGGACGTGGGCGCCGGCTTCGGCCTGCGCGACCGCCATCTGGCCGTAGATTTCCAAGGTCGCATCGTTGTCGACGTAGCCGTTGGCGTCCAGGACGCCGCAGTGGCCGTGGTCGGTGAATTCATCGAGGCACACGTCGCTCATGACCACGAGTTCGTCGCCCACCTCGGCCCGGACGTCCCGGATGGCCTTGTTCAGCACACCGTCGGGGTCCAAGGACGCCGTCCCGCGCGCGTCCCGGACCGCCGGGACGCCGAACAGCATGATGCCGCCGACGCCCAACTGCACTGCCTCGGCCGCAGCACGCCGGAGCGAATCGGTGGTGTGCTGCTGCACGCCGGGCATAGAAGCGATCGGATTTGGCTCAGTCAGGCCTTCGCGGATGAAGGCCGGCAGGATGAGCTCCGACGCCGAGAGCCGGTGTTCAGCGGTCAGCCGGCGCATGGCCGGGGTGGTGCGGAGCCGGCGTGGGCGGTGGGTCGGGAAGCTCATATGGTGTCCTTTGCTGAAGACTCTGCGGCTGACGGATGAGGTGGAGAGTGCTGATAATCCAGGGACCGGACGACGGCGGCAACCAAGCCAGACGCCGTCGGCTCCTGGGCGACGGCGGCGACGCCCAGTCCGAGGGAGGCTGCCTCGGCCGCCGTCGAACGTCCGATGGCGACGAACCGGCAGGTGCCCAGCGGGGCGAGGTCCGCGTGGATGCGGCGGGCGGCGCTGGGCGACGCTGCGACAACGGCGTGCAGCCGGCCGGCACCGATTTCCGCCTTTGCCTCGGCCACGGTGAGCACGGTGGGCGGCCGTGCGTCCTGCCCGGCCGGACCGCTCCCCTGTGTCAGGGTCTGCGGTGGGGCCGTCGCAGACCCGGGAGGGAAGGCGGGCAGGGCCCGGCGCGGATCGGCCGGATAGTCCACCGTGTTGTAGGCGGTGACGGCCTGGACGGAGGCGCCGCGGGCCTCGAGGCCCTTGCGGAGCCGCGGGTCGGCAATGTCCGCCTGGGGCAGGAGCACGCTGCCCTGGTTGGCGGGCCAGATGTCGAGCAGGCCGGTTCCGGACTGCTGGCCCGTGGGGGCGAGATCGACGCTGATGCCCCGGGATTCCAGGAAATTGCGGGTCGCCGGGCCGATCGTGGCCACGAGGAGGCTGCCGGGCAGCCAGCTGCTGAGGGAGGCGCCGCGTTCGGCCGCCTTCGCCTCAAGGGCCTGGACGGTGGTCACGCTGCTGATCACGAGCCACGTGTAGCCCCCGGCACCCAGGGCGTCGAAGGCGACGTCGAGGGAGTGCTGGTCACTCGCCTGCTCGAAGTCGATCAGGGGCAGCAGCAAGGGCTCGGCGCCCACACGACGGAGGGCCGTGACGAGCTCCCCCGCCCGGTCCGGGCTGCGGGCAACCAGCACACGGGCGCCGTCCGGCACCCGCGTGCCGGCTGGGCCGCCCGTGTGGTTGCGGTCGTTGTGCCGTCCCATGAAGTGTGGAATCCGCGGCTCAGGAAGCTGCCAGGTCTGCGATGCCGGCGGCGCCGCGGGCCAGCAGGACTTCCGCCAGCTCGATCCCGAGCAGCGTTGCCCCGATCTCGGTGAGGCCATCGGTGGCCTTCTTGTCGCGGACGGTTGCCGTGCCGTCTACCGCGCAGACCACCGCTTCCAGGTACAGCATGCTGCCCTTGCGGTAGGCGTAGGCGCCCACCGGGGCGGCGCATCCGGCCTCCAGGCGGGCCAGCAAAGCGCGCTCGGCCGTGACGGCGAGCCGGGTGTCCGGATCATCGAGGGCAGCGAGGGCCTGCGCCAGCACGCCCTGGGAGCCTTCCGTGGACCCGGCCCGGCGGGGGGCACCGGCGGTGCGGCATTCGATCGCCAGGGCACCCTGCCCTGCGGCAGGCAGCATGACGTCCGTCTCGAGGTACTCGCTGACCGCGTCGAGCCGGCCGATCCGGTGCAGCCCGGCGGCGGCGAGCACGACGGCGTCGAGGTCGCAGGACTTGCCGTCGACGACGGCGTCGTTCGTGTTGCCGGGCAGGCCGGGGACGCGCCCCAGCCTGGTGTCCACGTTGCCGCGGATGTCCCGGATGTCTAGGTCGGGGCGGGCGGCGCGGAGCTGGGCAGCACGCCGCGGGGAGCCGGTGCCAACGGTGGCGCCCTCGGGCAGGTCGGCGAGCTTGAACCCGTCACGGGCGCACAGCACGTCCCGGACGTCGACGCGTTTCGGGGTGGCCGCGAGGCTCAGCCCCAAGGCCGGACCGGTGGGCAGGTCCTTGAGCGAATGCACGGCGACATCGCATTTGTCCTGCAGCAGGGCGTCGCGGAGCGCCGCGACGAAGACGCCGGTGCCGCCCATCTGGGACAGCGAGCCCTTGAGGACATCACCTTCGGTCCGGATGTGGACGAGCTCGACGGGGAACCCGCCGACAGCGGCCAACTGGTCCGCGGTCTGCTGGGTCTGGGTCAGGGCCAGCTTGCTGGCGCGGGTACCGATCCGGACGGTCATCGGGTCACCCGGGCCGCCGGAGCAGCCGTAGCCGGAGCCGCAGGTGCGGCCGGGTAGGGATCGTGTCCGGTCCCGACGGTGGTGTCGGCTCCGGCGATGGTGGGCTTTTCGCCGCGGAAGTTCGCGCAGCAGCCGGGCCGGCAGACGTCGTACCAGGGGCCCAGCGTGGTCTGGTGCGGCCGCTCGGAGATGTTGTTCGCGACGGTCCGCTCGCAGATGAGGTCCACGAGCCCGGCGACAAACTTGCGGTGCGTTCCGGGTGTGGGGACGCGGGTGGCCGCCAGATGCAGCCTGGCGCAGGTTTCGAGGGCCTCGGTGTCCAGGTCCCAGACCACTTCCATGTGGTCGCTGACAAAGCCCAGCGGCACAATCACGATGCCCTTGACGCCCTGGCCGGCGAGCTCCTCAATGGCGTCGTTGATGTCCGGTTCGAGCCACGGCACGTGCGGGGCGCCGGAGCGGGACTGGTAGACGAGCGACCACGGTGCGGTCAGGCCCGTCCCGGCCTCCACCCGGCGGATGATCTCGCTGCCGGATGCCAGGTGCTGCGCGGCGTAGGCGGAGTCTTCCTCGAATGTGCGGGGCTCCTCCTCGGACCGCCCGGCGGCCTCTGCATCGCGGGTCGGGATGGAGTGCGTCGCGAACAGGATATGCACGGGGGCGTCCGGCGTGCCTGCCGCGGCCAGCTGGGCACGGACCTCGGCAAGGCCGGCGGCGGTGCCTTCGATGAAGGGTTCCACGAAGCCGGGGTGATCGAAGTACTGGCGCACCTTGTCGACCTCGAGCTTGCCGTCGAGTCCGGTTTCCGTCAGCGCCATGCCGATGTCCTCGCGGTACTGGCGGCAGCTGGAGTAGCAGGAGTAGGCGCTCGTGGTGAGCATGAGGACCTTGCGGTGGCCGGCGTCGTAGATCTCCTGCAGGGTCTGCGGGATGTACGGGTCCCAGTTGCGGTTGCCCCAGAAAACGGGTAGCCCGATGCCGCGGGCGGCAAGTTCGGTCTCGAGGCCGGCCTTGAGCGCACGGTTCTGTCCGTTGATGGGGCTGATACCGCCATTGGCCCGGTAGTGGTGCGAGACCTCTTCGAGCCGTTCGTCGGGGATGCCGCGGCCGCGGGTGACGTTGCGGAGGAACGGGATGACGTCCTCCTGCCCCTCGGGTCCGCCGAAGGAGGCGAGGAGCACGGCGTCGTACTCCTTGGGGGCCATCCGGCCGGCCTCGGTGACGGGGTTCAGGGCGGTTACTGAGGCGGCGGATTCCTGGGGATCCAACGGACTCATGCAAGGACCTCGGCGATCTCGGCGGCGGTAACGCGGCGGCCGGTGTAGAACGGGATTTCTTCCCGGACGTGGTGCCGGGCTTCGGTGGCGCGGAGGTGGCGCATCAGGTCCACGAGGTCCACGAGCTCGGGGGCTTCCAGGCCAAGGATCCATTCCCAGTCGCCCAAGGCAAAGGAGGAGACCGTGTTGGAGATGACTTGGGGGAATTCGCGGCCCAGCATTCCGTGGTCGCGGAGCATGGCGCCGCGCTCGGCGTCCGGGAGGAGGTACCACTCGTAGGAGCGGACGAAGGGGTAGACGCAGAGCCACTCTGCGGGTTCCACACCGCGGGAGAACGCCGGGGTGTGGCTCTTGGCGAACTCGGCCTCGCGGTGCACGCCCATAGCGGACCAGACGATCTCGGTGCCTGCGAACAGCTTGCTGCGCCGGATGTCCCGGACTGCCCGCTGCAGCGCTTCCGGCCGGGGACCATGCAGCCAGACCATGATGTCAGCGTCGGCTCGCATCGCCGAGACGTCGTAGCTGCCGCGGTGGACAACGCCGGCGTCGGCGAGGCTTTTCATCAGCGCTTCGAAGTCTTCGGCTGCATCAGGGCCGCGCAGGATGTCCTCGGACCGCTTGAAAACGGTCCAGAGGGTGAAGAACTGCTCGGTTGAATCTTCGGGCGCCGTTGCCCCGGCAACTGATTCTCCGGGGGCTGGCATTCCGGTTTTAGTGACAGATTCGGCAGAAGTGTGGCTCATGCATACCAGTCTGCCCCCTCTCCCCAGCTAAGTCGAAAAAAAGCACTTCTACAACGCGTAGAAGTGCTTTATTTCACACCCGGGGGGCAGTCCGCGGCTGGCGCGTCCGGCTGGCGGGTCCGCGGCTGGCGGGTCCGTCAGAGAAGGTCCTGTCAGCTCCGGCGCATCCGGACCACCGCGACGCCCGCGCCGAGCGAGAACACCACCAGGCCGATGCCCCAGCCCACCAGCGGTGACGGCCCGGCGGGTTTCACTACCGAAGTCGCCTCCAGGGAGGAGTTGCCGGAGTGACCCTTGGCCGGGGCCTTGGTCGAACCGGCTGCGTTTGATTCGGCTGTGTTTGAACCGGTTGGGGAAGGGTGCGCTGTGGCCGGCTGCGAGGGCAACGCGGGCGTGCCGGTACCGCTGCCTGCTGCCGGCACTGCGGCCCCGGGCTGGGGTTCGGCGGCCTGGTCGGCGCCGCCGCTTCCCGGTGCCGGCCGGCCGGGAGCCTCGCCGGTGGGAGCGGACCCGGCGGATCCGCCGGCGGCGGGAGCTCCCGGCGCCGGGGCAGCGGACGGCGTGCCGGGGACCTGCGGGGCGGCGGGCGGCGCAGGTTTCGCGGGCGGGGTGCTCGACGGCGGGGTGCTGGTGCGCGGGGCCGTGGGCTGGGGAGTGCTGGGCTCTGGGTCACTGGGTTCTGGATCGCTGGGTTCCGGGCTGCTGCCGTGCGACGGTGGCCGCGACGGAGTGTCGTCGTCGTCCGAGCCGCCGGACGGCGAGGGGCTCGGCGTCGCGGAGCCCAGCAGGCCCTCCAGCACGTCATCGAGGCCGAGGGTCAGCGAGCCCTGCGCCGACGGCGCGGCGGACGCCGCCGCGGACAGCCCTGTGGCCGCATGTGAGGCCGGAACCCCTGCGGTGGCAGCCAGCACCGTCCCTAGCGCGACGGCCGCCGCGCCGCATCGAAGGCCCCGATGGCGCCCGTTTTTCGTTGTGGACACCTTGGACCTGAAAATAACCATGGTCATCGACCCTAGCCGGAATCGACTGGCAGGAAAAACTTGCAAAAACCGCGGAAATCCGGCAGTGAACCCCACGGGACCGGAGGGGTTCAGGGTGCCCCGGGAGCCGCTGTTATTCCTGTGGCTCAGGGTGTCTTTGGGACTCCAGGGACCGTCTCTAGGGCAGCCGATTTCTGAGGCAGCGGCAGTCGGGGCAGCCGCGTCCAGGGCAGCCGCGTCCAGGGCGGCCGGGGTGGGGCAGCAGCGTCGAGGGCGTCCGCGTTCAGGGCGGCCGCCTTCAGTTCAACAGGGTTTGGACCTGCCGCGGGGTGTCGGCCACGATCGCGGCCAGGCCGTTGCCGGACAGCCAGCCGCCAACCACGGCAAGCGTGCCGTCCGTTGCGCAGATGCTCCGGACGGCCGCGACGCGCTGCCTGTGGCCCAGCGACGCAAAGGGCAGCGCACCGGCCCAGCGGACCACGTCCCAGCCCGCCACGTCCCCGTCGCCCACCGGAACGCCCAGCAGGGCAGAAGCGTCAGCCAGCGCTGACCGGAACAGTTCATCGTCAGAGCGCGGCACGGCGGCCCCTCCCCCGACCCCGGATTCCGGCGCCGGCCCTGGGGCAGCAGCGCGTCCGTAGGAGAGCCGGAGCACATGCCTTCCCGGGCCTGTCCGCTCCGCCAGCCAGGCCCATTTGGCGGTGGCGTGGGTCAGCGCCTTGGCCTGCACGCCCGGGCTCTGCGGCGCCACAAGCACGCCGGTGCCGCGCGGCGCCGGGTCAAGGGCCGGCAGTTCCACCACAAGAGTGACCAAGCTGACATCGGGTCCGGCGTCGGGGCGGAGGCCGGCAAGTTCCGGCAGGGTTTCCTCAAGCAGCCCGATGGCGGCCGGACCTTCCACCGCAACTACCAGGAGTCCGGCGTCAAACGTGGCCTTGTCAGTGGCCACCCGCCAGCCGTCGGCTGTGCGCTGCACGGACCGGGCCGGGGTGCCGCTGAGCAGGGTGACGCCGCACTGGCGCAGATCGGCGAGCAGGGCGGCGACGAGCGTGTGCATGCCACCGCGCAACCCGGCGACGGCGGACCCGGCCTTTTGGAGGCCAGCGGGCTGGGCCTTCGCGGGCCCCGCCGCTCCGGCGGCGGCAGCCGCCGCTCCCCTGCGCTGGGCCGCGACTGCGGCCGCGAGGGAACCGTGCTGGCGGATGCCGGCCCGCAGCCCGGGGGCCACCATGTCGACGTCGAGGACTGCGGGATCGGCCGAGTGGACGCCGCCGACAACCGGCGCCACGAGCCGGTCCAGGACCCGGCCGCCCATCCGCCGGCGGACCAGGGCTGACACGCTCGTGGCCTCGGCGCCGGTGCCCAGCGAGGCCGGCAGTATGGCGTCGAGGGAGGCGCGGAGGGATCCCAGCAGGCCCAGCGACCGGCGGACTTCCGGGTCCCACGGGCTGGCCGGGATGCCCAGCACCCCGGTCTTGGGCAGTTCCCGCGGGCCGTCGGGCAGCTGGACCCAGGCGCCGCCGGGGTTCGGAGCGACGATCTCGCCCTCCAGCCCGAGTTCCCCGGCGAGATCGGCTACGGCGGAAGTGCGGGTGGCGAACGACTCCGCCCCGCTGTCCAGGGTCAGTCCGGCTACGGCATGGCTGCCGACGCAGCCGCCCCAGGCCTCGCTTGCTTCCAGGACGGTGGTGCGGATGCTGGCCCGGGCGAACTCCCGGGCCGCAAGCAGGCCGGAGATCCCGCCCCCAATCACGACGGCGGTGCCTTCCAAGGCAGTCCCGGCGGGGCCCGCATCCACGCTCTTACTCCGGGGCGATGGAGTGGATGAGTTCGACCACGCGCGTGAGCACCTCAGGATCCGTCTCCGGCGGCACTCCGTGGCCGAGGTTCACCACGTGCCCGGGAGCCGCGGAGCCGGCCGCGAGCACGTCGCGTACATGCGCTTCAAGGACCTCCCACGGTGCCGAGAGCAGGGCCGGGTCGATGTTGCCCTGCAGAGGAACAGTGCCGCCAAGGCGGCGGTTGGCCTCGTCCAGCGGCAGCCGGTAGTCGACCCCCACGACGTCGACCCCGACGTCGCGCATCGCGACGAGCAGTTCCGAGGTGCCGGTGCCGAAGTGGATCAGCGGTGCGCCGAGGTGCCGGACATGGTCCAGGGCACGGGACGACGCCGGCGCAACAAAGCGCTGGTAGTCGGCCAGTCCCAGCGAACCGGCCCAGGAGTCGAAGAGCTGGCCGGCGGAGGCGCCGGCCTCCAGTTGGGCGCGGAGGAACATTCCGGAGGCGTCCGCGGCCCAGTTGGCCAGCGCAGTCCAGGTTTCGGGGTCGGCGTGCATCATGGTGCGCGGGCCCAGGTGGTCGCGGGAAGGCTTGCCTTCCACCATGTAGGCGGCGAGGGTAAAGGGCGCGCCGGCGAAGCCGATCAGCGGTGTGCTGCCGAGCTCGGCCACCGTGAGCCGGACGGCTTCGCGGATGGGCTCCAGGGCCTCCCAGGTCAGCTGCGGCAGGGCGGCGACGTCTGCAGCCGTGCGGACCGGCTTGTCCAGGACGGGTCCGACGCCGGGGACAATGTCCACACCGACGCCGGCCAGCTTGAGCGGGATAACAATGTCTGAGAAGAAGATGGCGGCATCGACGTCGTGGCGGCGGACCGGCTGCAGGGTGATCTCGGAAGCCAGTTCGGGGCGCAGGCACGAGTCCAGCATCGCGACGCCCTCACGGATTTTGAGGTACTCGGGCAGCGAGCGGCCGGCCTGGCGCATGAACCAGACCGGACGGCGGGAGGGCTTGCCGCCACGGTAGGCCGTGATCAGCGGCGAGCCTGCGGTGCGGCCGTCCATCAGTGGGTGCCCGGCATCGAGGCCGCCGGCGGTGCCATCCATGACGCCGCCATCGTTGGCAGCATTGCCCTCGGACATACTGAATGTGGGGGTGCCGGCACGTGCCGCAGCGCTTGGAGTCATGCCTTCGATTGTGCCCAAATTTGTGCCCAAAAGATAACGACAGCCTGTCACGCCGCCTCTCACACTGGCCACGAGCGCCGCACGGTGGCGGGAATCACAGGCCGGCGTGCCTGAACCCACGCCGGAACAGTTGTTCTACACGGGCGCGAAAAAGCTATGATGGTGATGCTGTGGTTCTTTTTTCATTGGTGGCTACACACGCCGACATCGACCTCGAAACCGTTGCTCAGTTGAGCACCGGCGCTTCCGGGCTCGCCACATCCGCCCTCGCCGGATCGCCGGCCGTGGCGGGTGCCGTTGTCCTTGCCACCTGCAACCGCCTTGAAATCTATGGGGAAGCCCCGCACCCCGACGCTGTCGACGCGGCCCGGGCAGCCCTCATCACCCAGATCAGCGGAGCCAGCGGACTCAACGATCAACTCGTCTCCCGCGCCTTCAGCACCCGCACCGGCGCCGAGGTCAGCCAGCATCTCTTCGCAGTCAGCTCCGGACTGGACTCCGCCGTGGTCGGCGAACGCGAGATTGCCGGCCAGGTCCGCCGCGCCCTGATCACCGCCCAGCACGAGGGCACCGCCAGCTCCGGCCTGGTCCGGCTGTTCCAGGCCGCGTCCAAGACCGCCAAGGACGTCGGCGCCCAGACGGCGCTGGGTTCGCGCGGCCTGTCCATCGTTTCCGTGGCGCTGGATCTCGCGACGGACCTGTCGGAAAACCCGGACTGGTCCGCCAAGAAAGCCGTCGTCTTCGGGACCGGCGCCTACGCCGGAGCCACCATGTCGCTGCTGCGCGAACGCGGCTGCACCGACGTCTGCGTCTATTCCTCCTCCGGCCGCGCCGCCGGCTTCGTCGCCACCCGGGGCGGCACGGCCCTGGACGAGGACACCCTTCCGGCCGCAGTTGCCGCGGCCGACGTCATGATCGGCTGCAGCGGTTCTGACAGCCGGGTCGAGGCGGACGATCTCGCCCGGATCCGGGCGAACTCGCCCCAGCCGCTCATCGCGATTGACCTCGCCCTGACCCATGACTTCGACCCCGCGGTGGGCGATCTCGACGGCGTCGAACTGCTCACGCTCGAATCCGTCCGGCTGGCCGCGCCGCAGGAACAGGCCGAGTCGCTGGAGCAGGCCAGCAGCATCGTGTCCGGGGCGGCCAGCGCCTTTGAGCAGGAGCGCGAGGCACGGTCCGTGGACTCGGCGATTGTCGCTTTGCGCCGCCACACAATGAACGTCCTGGACGCGGAGATGGAAAAGGTCCGGGCCCGGCACGGCTGTACCGCCGCCGCCGAGGAAGTCGAATTCGCCTTGCGCCGCATGGTGAAGCAACTGCTGCATATTCCCACCGTGCGGGCGCGCGAACTGGCCTCCAACGGACAGCAGGAGACCTACATTGCCGGTCTTGAGGCGCTGTACGGCATCACGGTGGAGCCCTCCGCCGGCGCACCGGCCTCGGGTGGCCCAGCGGCCGTATGCCCCGTCGAGCACACCGCCGCCGTCCCCGGCCCTGGCGAGCACATCTCCGATGCGGGCGACATCCGCGAAACCGCGTAACTGCCCAGGTTCTCCGCTAGGCGCCCCGCGCAGTCAGTGCCGTCCGCGGCCTACTTGTGTTTATCGGCCCTGTGCTTATCGGTGCCTGCCGGTACTTATCAGCGGAAAGCGTTGATCCCGGTCATTTCGGCCGACATCTGCCACAGCCGCGCGGCAGCCTCCCGGTCCACCGCATGGGCATCCACGCCCCGGATCCTCGCTTCGGACGATCCCGGCACCGTGGCTTCGGCGATGTCGCAGTCCTCGCAGTAGACGCCGCCCATTCCCTCAAGCGCCGGCGCCGTCGCGGCCCAGACCGAGGTGGCGGCGCCCTGCGCCGGTGTCTTGAAGCGCGGGTCGAGCTTGCCGTACGAGTCCATCCAGCCCGCGGCGATCATCTCCTCCCGCGGCAGGTGCCGCTGCAGTTCCGTCATGATCCCGCCCGGGTGCACGGCGAAGGCGCGTACGCCAAAGTCCCGGCCCAGGGCATCGAGCTGGACGGCGAAGAGCGCGTTGGCCGTCTTGGCCTGGCCGTAGGCGCGCCATTTGTCGTAGCCGGAGTCGAAATTGATGTCATCGAAACGGATCCCCGAGAGCTTGTGGCCGGTGGAGGACAGCGAGACCACCCGGCTTCCGTGCGCCGCTGCAAGCGCGGGCCGCAGCAGGTTGGTGAGGGCAAAATGGCCCAGGTGGTTCGTGGCGAACTGCGATTCCCAGCCCGGACCCACCCTGCGCTCCGGACTGGCCATGATGGCGGCATTGTTGATCAGGATGTCCAGGCTGCGGCTTGTGCCGGGCGCCGCGCCGGCCAGGAAGCCGGCGGCGAACTCCTTCACGCTGGCCTGGTCCGCCAGATCCAGTTCGGCAACGCTGACATCGCCGCGTTTGGTAGCCGGCATCAGCCCGGCCGCCGCAAGGACGTCCCTGGCGTGCTCGGGCCGGCGGGCGGGCACCACGACGGCGGCACCGGCGGAGGCCAGTGCCCGCACGGTCTCCAGGCCCAGTCCCGAGTAGCCTCCCGTGACGATCGCGGTCTTCCCGGTCAGGTCGATGCCGGCGATGACCTCGGCTGCCGTCGAGTCCCGGCCAAAGCCGGAGCCAATCTTCCGCTGGGGCGTCACGATATTTTCCTCGCTCATCTCCAGGCCTTTCGTAGGAGGGCACCGCTTGGCGGGGTGTTTCTCGGCGGCCGCGACGTGTCCGGTTTGATGTCCGCTTGGCCGGTTGGGCCTCAGTACACCGGCTTCCCGGGTTCCACGTCCCGGACCCAGGCGAGAATGCCGCCCTCGAGGTGGCTGACGCGCTCGTACCCGGCGGCCCGCGCGGCGGACAGGACGGCGGCGGAACGTGTTCCGGCCTTGCAGTGGAAGACGATTTCGGCGTCCTGGGGCAGTTCCTGCCACGCCTCCCCCGCAAGGATGCGGCCCTGCGGGATCAGCTCCGACCCGTCAATGCGGACGATCTCGTACTCCCCCTGCTCCCGCACGTCGATGAGATGGAAGTCCTTGAGGCCGGCCTTGCGTGAGGCCAGCATGGTCGCGAGCTGGGTGGCCGTCACAGTGTGCTCGGTGCCGGCATCCGCCGTCGGGGTTATCCCGCAGAATGCCTCGTAATCGGTAAGCTCCGTGATGCGGACCGCCTCGGGGTCCCGGGCCACCTTGATCTCGCGCCAGGTGCCGCCGAGCGCGTCGTAGAGGGCCAGCCGGCCCAGCAGGGACCGGCCGACGCCGGTGATTAGCTTGACGGCCTCGGTCACCATCAACGCTCCGACGGCGGCGCACAGCATGCCGAACACACCGCCTTCGCCGCAGGACGGCACGGATCCGGCCGGCGGCGCCTCCGGGTAGAGGTCCCGGTAGGTGGGCCCGAACTGCTCCCAAAAGACACTGACCTGGCCGTCGAAGCGGAAGATCGATCCCCACACGTAGGGCTTCCCGAGGATGGCGGCGGCGTCGTTGACGAGGTAGCGGGTGGCAAAGTTGTCCGCGCCGTCGAGGATGAGGTCGTAGCCGGCAAAGAGTTCCAGCGCGTTGGTAGCGTCGAGCCGGACGTTGTGGAGCCGGACGTCCACGAGCGGGTTCAGGGCCGCAATCGCGTCGCGGGCGGACTCGATTTTGGGCCGGCCCACGTCCGCGACGCCATGGATGATCTGACGCTGGAGGTTGCTGAGATCGACGTCGTCGTCGTCAACGATGCCGAGGGTGCCGACCCCGGCAGCGGCGAGATAGAGCAGGGCCGGGGAGCCGAGGCCGCCGGCCCCGATCACGAGAACTTTCGCGTTCTTCAGGCGCCGCTGGCCGATCGCACCGATTTCCGGAATGATCAGGTGGCGCGAGTAGCGTTCCACCTCGTCGGGGCTGAGGTCCCCTGCCGGCTCAACCAGCGGCCCGGGCCGCGGATCCAGCTGCGTCTGGGGGGTTGCGGGGGCGCCGGCGGCGGTGAACTTGGAAGCCATACTTCAATCTATGCCCGAAGATACCGCCAGGTCATATTACCCGCGCGTAAGGTGTAATTGAGTGCAAGGTAGTTCAGTACAAGTGCAGTTGAGTGCCATTGCGCGCAATGGGGTGAAAAGGGAAAGAAGGCCGACGTGGTTCATCAGGCACCGGTGGAGCGGGACGAGACCGGCAAGCCGCCGGCCGGACAGACGCGGAGCGGTCACCGCTCGGCCCGCCTGCCCCGTGACGAACGCCGGGCGCAGCTGCTCGCGGCCGCGCAGGAAGTTTTCGTGGCGAACGGCTACCACGGTGCCGCCATGGATGAGATCGCCGAGACCGCCCACGTCAGCAAGCCGGTGCTGTACCAGCACTTCCCTTCCAAACGGGACCTGTACCTGGCATTGCTGGACAGCCACCTCAGCACCCTGATCGATCTGCTGCTTGGCGCCCTGAATTCCACCAAGGACAATGACGAACGCGTCCAGGCGGTCATGCGCGCCTACTTCCGCTTCATCGCCCACGACGACCAGGCGCACCGGCTCGTCTTCGAATCGGACCTGATCAACGATCCCGACGTCAGTGCACGGCTGGAAACCTTCAATAAAACCTTTGCCGACGCCGTCGCCCGCGTCATCGCCGAGGACACCAAGCTGCCCGAGCTGGAAGCCCAGCTGCTGGGCCGCGGGCTCGCCGGAATGGCCCAGGTGAGCGCCCGGTACTGGCTGGAAACGGACGGGAACCTGGATCTCGATGTAGCCAGCGACCTCATCTACCGTTTAGCTTGGCGCGGAATCTCCCGCTTCCCCAAGGAGACCTAGACTACAAATAGAGATTGACCTTAGACATTTTTTGGACGTTGATTGGCTGGGAGGCCTTGCTGTGGAAGTAAAGATTGGTATTCAGAACATTGGTCGCGAACTTGTCCTTGAATCGACACAGGACGCCGACGCCGTCGCCAAGGTAGTCGGCGACGCGATCGCCAAGGGCGGCGAACTGCGGCTGAAGGACGACAAGGGCCGCCTGGTGATCGTCCCCGCCAATGTCCTGGGCTACGTGGAAATCGGAGCGGAAGAGGCCCGCCGGGTCGGCTTCGGCGCCCTCTAGACCTGCCGTTTTTTCACTGTCGTTTTTCTCCACTGCCGTTTTCTTCAACAGCGTGAGGTGTCCTGAATGCTTTCCCTGATTGTGGTTGCCATCGTGACCGTTGCTGCGGGCTTTGTGGTGTGGGCCAACGACAAGCGGCACACGAAATACGGTGTCAGCGTCCCGGCGGGAGTCGCTGCGTCTGTCGGCATGCTGAGCTGGATCAGCTTCATTGCGGCCGGGCTTGGCTACCAGCCGGGCCTGACCTGGATCCCGTGGATCCTGCCGATGGTCCTGGGCACTGCGGCCTCGATCGCGGCCGTGGTGTACCTCGGCAAGACACGGACCCGGCAGGACACCGCGCGGCTCACCACCATCCTGAAGCTCTAGCGGCCCCGGCCCCCCTCCGGGGCACCGGCATGCGGGGCGCCGGCAGGGCAGCGCCCTACGCCGGCACGTCCGGTCCGTGGCCTTCCTCGGTACACAGGCACAGCCGGTTTCCTTGCGCATCCGTGACCACCACCCAATCGGGTGCGTGGTCACGGTTCATTAAGGCGCCGGTCGCCGCGGTCTTTTCCAGGACGGGCCCGGATTCGGCCTTGCTCCGGTGGATGTCCACATGGATGCGGCTGGCGCTTGGGGTGGACGTTTCCCGGAACCGGAGCGAGGGGCCGCGGCCGTGCGGGTCCATGAGGACTCCGAAACGGCCCTTACGGTAAGCGAGGGCCACCCGCCAGACCTCCGAAACCCCGGCGGGGTCCTCCGAATCGATGGCTATATCCACCGTCCGGTGCAGGCCCGGCTCCGCGGCGGCACCGACTGCGGCGGCCGCCACGCTGGCCGCCGCCGCAGCCTGGACGTCCCGCGGCGTCACCTCGGTGCCGGCGTCGTGGGAACTGTAGCGAAGAAAGACCCGGTTGTAGCGCCAGTCCAGGTCCGGATGGTGGTTCTGCTCTTCGGCGAGGCGCCCGACGGCGGCGATCAGCTCGAGTGCGGCGGCCGCCGTCGGCGCCTTGTACACGGTCACCAGCCCGCCGAGGCGGTACCTCCAGTCCGGCAGGCCCGCCAGCGCTTCGTCGATTTGGGGGCGGGTGAGGATGTCATCCGTGGCTGCCATGACAGTCTCCTTCACTGGTTGACCGACAAGACCGGCGGCGTACCGGGAGCGGCCGGACTCAGAGGAACTCGGCCCGGCCTTCCATCGCCGAGGACGCCAGCGCGTGCTCGCGGCGCGGGATCCTGCCAGCCTTTTTTGCCAGCCTACCGGCGATGACGGCATGCTTGAAGGCCTCGCCCATGAGCACGGGATTCTGCGCCCGGGTCACGGCCGTAGCCAGCAGCACCGCGTCGCAGCCGAGTTCCATCGCCAGGGCCGCGTCCGAGGCCGTGCCGATCCCGGCATCCAACACCACGGGCACGGACGCCCGCGAGACGATCAGCTCGATGTTGTGCGGGTTCAGGATGCCCAGGCCCGTGCCGATCGGGGCGCCCAGCGGCATCACGGCCGTCGCGCCGAGGTTTTCGAGCCGGAGGGCAAGCACGGGATCGTCGTTGGTGTAGGCGAAGACCTTAAAACCGCGCGCCACGAGCTGTTCGGTGGCGTCCACCAGTTCGACGGCGTCCGGCAGCAGGGTGTGCTCGTCGGCAATGACTTCGAGCTTGACCCAGTCCGTTTCCAGGGCTTCGCGGGCCAGCTCGGCGGTGAGGACGGCGTCCCTGGCGGTGAAGCAGCCTGCCGTGTTGGGCAGCACGCGGATCCGGTGGTCCTCGAGCAGCTGAAACAGCGAGCCCGTCTCCGCTGGCGAATAGCGGCGCATTGCCACCGTGGTCAGCTCGGTCCCGGAGGCCACGAGCGCCGCCCCCAGCCCGTCCAGGCTCGGCGCACCGCCGGTGCCCATGATGAGGCGGGAGCCGAGGCTCACGCCGTCGACCACGAACGGGTCGGCCACCGACCCGGTCGCCGGTACGGCCGGTGTTCCTGCCAATGTGGTCTCGTTCATGCTGGTCATCCTCCCTGGACTGCCGTGACAAGTTCGACGTCGTCGCCGTCGGCGAGCGCCGTGGCGTGCCACTGGCTGCGCGGCACCACTTCAGCGTTGCGGGCCACGGCGACACCGAGCTTGCCCCCGTCGGCGGCCCGGCCGTCGGGGCCGATGCTGCGGCCCGTGAGCTGGCTGACGAGTGTGCTGACGGAGGCGCCGTCGGCGACGCTCTGCTCCGTTCCGTTCAGTCTGATGTTCATGCTGCTTCCTTCTTGGGGCTGTCCCCGGACGTATCCGGGATGCGGGAGAAACGGTCGGGGCGGAATCCGGCCCAGCGCGGGTCCGGTGGCCCGTCCATGAGTTGCCGGCACACGGCCGCAGCCGCGGGGGTCAGCAGGACGCCGTGCCGGAAGAAGCCTGTGGCGATGACGAGTCCCGGGATGTCCCCGCCGTCCGGGCCCGCGACCCGCCCCAGCAATGGGGCGTTGTCCGGTGTGCCGGGCCGTGCCCGGGCCGTGGCTTCGAGCAGCTCCAGCTCGGCGACTGCGGGCACCAGCTGCTGGGCGTCCCGCAGCAGCTGGTAGACGCCGCCGGCAGACAACGCGTGCGGATCCGACGGTCCGTCCTCGCGCTGGGTGGCTCCGATCACCACGGTGCCGTCCTGGCGGGGGACGATGTACACGGGGACCCCGCGCACCATGCCCCGCACGGTGGCCGTCAGCAGCGGCAACAGGCGCGGAGGCACGCGAAGCCGGAGGATGTCGCCGTAGACAGGCCGGAGCGGCAGTGCCAGCCCGGCGGGCAGGTCCTCGAGCCCGGCGGCGCCAAGGCCGTTGGCGACGACCGTCTCCGCAGCCCGCACGGAGCCGCCGCCGGCCAGCCGCACCCCGGCGACCTGTCCGTCCTGCCACAGCAGGCCCGCCGCGCGCCGCCGGACGAAGCTCCCGCCCTCCGCGCCGAGGACGCTGGCGAGCCGGGCGAGCAGCAGCCGGGGGTCCACCTGGTGGTCGGCCGGGATGTCGAAGGCGCACGAGATGCCGGGACTGAGCAGGGGCTCCCGGCTGCGGGCCTCGCGCACTGTGAGTGGTTCCACGGTGAGGCCGCAGGCCTGCTGGACTTCCCTCAGGTCCGCGAGCGCGCGCCGGTCCGCCGCGTCGGCCCCGACCGCGAGGGTAGGGTTCGTCAGGTAGCCGGTCCCCGCCCGGGGTTCCGTGCCGTCGGCACCGGCCTCCGTCCCGGCGTCGAGGCCGGCAGCGGTGTCGAGGCTGGCAGCGAATCCGGGCCACAGCCGGGAGGACTCAAGCATCAGTTCCAGCAGCTGTTCCTCCTGGTAGTGCAGTTCGCTGACGGGGGCCAGCATGCCGGCGGCGGCCCAGCTGGCTCCGCTGCCGGGAGCATCGTCGATCAAAACCACAGACCGGCCCGCGCGGCTGGCCTCGAACGCTATGCCATGCCCGATCACCCCGCCGCCGATCACGGCAACGTCTGCGGTGATGTCCTCTGGGATGATTGGCTCTGTGGTGATGCTCTCTGAGAAACCGGGCCCGGTGTCACAAACCCCGGCGGCGGCGTCATTTGCGGCTTCGGCTGCGCGGCCGGCTCGTGTGCCCATAAAAAAATTCCTTCCCTACGCCGGTACTAGCCGGATCAGGTCAAGCGGTCGGCTCTGACGCCCTCTCAGCCGTGCAGCGGCGACATGGCTGCTGCGGGCTCCCGCGGTATGCGCCCAGTTTAGAGGAACTAGGCTGGACCCATGAGCCAGGACCGCCTCCACACCACCGCCCGCCTCTACTTGTGCACTGACGCCCGCAGGGACCGCGGCGACTTCGAGGACTTCGTTGACGCCGCCTTCGCCGGCGGGGTGGACATCATCCAGCTGCGCGACAAATCACTCGAGGCAGCCGAGGAACTCGAACTCCTGGAGGTCCTGCACGCCGCAGCCCAGCGCCACGGACGACTGTGGGCCGTCAATGACCGGGCGGACATCGCTTCCTTATCCGGGGCACCGGTGTTCCATATCGGCCAGAAGGACATTTCGCTCGACGCAGCCCGTGGCTTCTTGGGCAAGGATGCCGTGATCGGCCTGTCCACCCACAGCCCGAAACAGGTGGACGCCGCCATTGCTGCCTCGCCCAGCCGCAAGGGACTCGACTATTTCTGTGTGGGCCCCGTGTGGGCGACGCCCACCAAGCCGGGGCGAGCCGCCGTCGGCCTTGATCTGGTGCGCTACGCCGCACAGGCGATCGGCCAGGCGGACGCTGAGGGAACCGGCAAGGTGGACGGCGTCATCCCGTGGTTCGCGATCGGCGGGATCGACCTCAGCAACGTCGAGCAGGTAGTCGAGGCCGGTGCCCGGCGGATCGTGGTGGTCCGGGCGATCACGGACGCCGCCGATCCGGCCCACGCCGCGGGTGCGCTGCTGGCGGCGCTGGACGCCGCTGCATCGTAGGCAGGTTCCCCCGGCGGCCGCCGGCACCCCGGCCGGCACTGAACCTAGCCGGCGAGCCCCAGCCCTGCCATCCGGCGCCCGTGGTTCACCGCGAGTTCGGCCGTCAGGCCGCTGACCAGCTCCCGGGCGCCGGCGTCGTCCAGGCCCGAGAGCCCGGCGAGGAACGCGTGCTCAAGGCTGACCCGCTGGGCGTGGGTCAGGACCTCCCCCAGCAGGCGCCTGGCCCACAGCGCCAGGCGCGACGCCAGCCGGGGATCATCGGCCAGGGCCGCCTTGAGCCGCTCCTGGAGCACGGCCGTGGACTCGCCGGTGGAGCGGACCTGACCGATTAGCTCCCGGGTCCCGGCGTCGACGTACCGGCCGACGGCGCGGTAAAAGTCCGCGGAAACGGTGTCGATCACGTAGGCCTTCATGAGCGCCTCATACCAGTCCGCCGGGCGCGTCCGCTCGTGGAAGTGGTCCACCGAGGGTTGGAACGGCAGCATGGCGGCCTCGGTGTCCAGGCCCATGTGCTCGAGCCGGGCGCGGACCAGTTCGTAATGCTGGAACTCGACCACTGCCATCCTGCCCAGCACCGCACGGTCATGCAGCGTGGGCGAATACCGGGCACTCGAGGACAGCCGCTCGAAGGCGGAAAGCTCGCCATACGCCAGGACACCCAGCAGATCCGCCACCAAGCTGTTGTAGAGGGCAGGATCGTCCGCAGTTGCGCTCATCATCCAAGACTAATAGCGGAAATCGGGCTACCCTGATTTTCGTGTCACATCATCGCCTGACCCCCAGTGTCCACGAGCAGCAGAACCAGCTTGCCGAGGCTCTCAAGGCGTTGCGCACCACGCTGGAACTGCCCGGTCCGTTCCCCGATGACGTGGTGCGCGACGCGGAAGCAGCGGTGGCCGAGCACAAGCTGCCGGACCTGGACCTGACGCATGTCGAGTTTGTGACTATTGATCCGGCGTCGTCCACCGACCTCGATCAGGCCCTGTTCATCGAACGTAGCAACGGGGGCTACAAGGTGTTCTACGCCATCGCCGATGTCCCGTCCTTTGTCGCCCCCGGAGGGGCGCTCGACGCCGAGACCCGGCGCCGCGGCCAGACCTTCTACACCCCGGACGGCCGGATTCCGCTGCACCCGGAGATCATCAGCGAGGCCGCCGGCAGCCTGCTCGCCGGGCAGTTGTGTGCGGCGTTCGTCTGGGAGTTCGAGCTCGACGCCGCCGCAGAGGTGACCTCGGTCCTCGTCCGCCGGGCGCAGGTCCGCAGCCGGGCCAAGCTCAACTACAAGGGAGTCCAGGCCGAGCTCGACGCCGGCACCGCGGCGCCGGTGCTGCAGTTGCTCAAAGAGGTGGGCATCAAGCGGGTGGAGCAGGAACGCCTGCGCGGCGGCGCGAGCCTGAATATGCCCGAACAGGAGATCCAGCAGCTGCCCGACGGCGGCTACCGGATCGTGGCGGCCCCGCCGCTGCCGGTGGAGGACTGGAACGCCCAGATTTCGCTCATGACCGGGATGGCCGCCGCCGCTCTCATGCTCCAGGGCAAGGTCGGCATCCTGCGCACCATGCCCGCCCCGGACGAGGCGTCGCTGCGGCACTTCCACCGGCAGACCCACGCCCTCGGCAAGCCCTGGGACGGGGAAATGCGCTACGGCGAGTACCTGCGGACCCTGGACCCCACGGACCCCCGGCAGCTGGCCATTGTGCATGCGGCCGGGATGCTCTTCCGCGGTGCCGGGTACACGCACTTCGACGGCACGGTGCCGGGAGCCGCCGTCCAGTCCGCCATTGGCGCGGCTTACGCCCATTCCACGGCCCCGCTGCGGCGGCTGGTCGACCGCTTCGTGCTGGTGATTTGCGAGGCCCTGAGCAACGGCACCGAGGTTCCGGCCTGGGCCCGGGAGGCCCTGCCGTCCCTCCCGGCCATCATGGGCACCTCGGACCAGCTCGCCGCGAAGCTGGAGCGGCTCTCGCTGGACACCGTGGAGGCGGCGCTGTTGGTCAACCACGTCGGCCAGGAATTCGACGCCGTCGTCATCTCCGGCCCCAAGCCGGCGAAGAGCGCGAACGGCAACACAGCGGTCAGCGTCAACGGGAATGGCAACGGCGGCAAAGCCAACGGCAACGGGAACGGGAACGGCCCCTCCGGGATCGTCCAGATCGCCGAGCCCGCCGTGACCGCACGATGCCCCGGCGAACTGGAGCCGGGCACGCAAGTCCGGGTCCGGGTGCTGTCCTCGGACATCGCCACACGCGAAATCGAGCTGGAGCTCGTGGGCTGACGGTCCGCCCCAGGCCCGCTATCGGTCCGCGGCCGGCACACTCCCGCGGCGCGATCACGGGTCCAGTCGAGGATCCGGGCCGTGTACAGCTAGACTGGAGAGGTAGAAATGGATGCCCGGTCGTTGATTTCCATGATTTTCGAATTCAACAAGCCCGCCCCTACGCGATCTTGAGATACACCCGCTGGTCCCCAGTGCCAGCATTTAGATAGCCCGCGATCGGCTTCCACTGGAAATGCTTGCGCGCCTGAGCGTGCTCCGGAACGGCCACTTAGGCCGGCCCCGTTGAGCAAGCAGCGCAGCCCAAAATGAATAAGGAAACTCCCCTGTGAGTGAATTGCACACGCACCAGCTTCTGACCGATGAGTCCGGCACGGAGACCATCGAGCCTGAAGAGACCATTATCTCGGACGAAAAGCCGCACGAGATTGCCGAAAAGACCTTCGCCGACTTCAACGTCCGCGCGGACATTGTGGAGTCGCTGGCCGACGCCGGCATCACCCACCCCTTCCCGATCCAGGCCATGACGCTGCCGGTCGCGCTGGCCGGGCACGACATCATCGGCCAGGCCAAGACCGGCACGGGCAAAACCCTCGGCTTCGGCATCCCGGCGCTGCAGCGCGTCGTCGGCCGTGACGACGCCGGTTTCGACAAGCTGGCCGTTCCCGGCGCCCCGCAGGCCCTGGTGATCGTGCCTACCCGCGAACTCGCCGTCCAGGTGGCCAAGGACCTTGAGAGCGCCGCAAAGAAGCGCAACGCCCGCATCGCCACCATTTACGGCGGACGTGCCTACGAGCCGCAGGTCGAGGCGCTGAAGAACGGCGTCGAAGTTGTTGTCGGCACCCCGGGCCGCCTGATCGACCTCTACAAGCAGAAGCACCTGAGCCTGAAGAACGTCAAGATCGTCATCCTTGACGAGGCCGACGAAATGCTGGACCTCGGGTTCCTGCCGGACGTGGAGACCCTGATCGCCGGTACCCCCGCGGTCCGCCAGACTCTCCTGTTCTCGGCCACCATGCCGGGCCCGGTCATCGCCATGGCCCGCCGCTACATGACCCAGCCGACCCACATTCGCGCCGCGGACCCGGACGACGAAGGCCTGACCAAGCGCGACATCCGCCAGCTGATCTACCGCGCCCACAGCATGGATAAGGTCGAAGTCGTAGCCCGCATCCTGCAGGCCCGCGGACGCGGCCGCACCATCATCTTCACCAAGACCAAGCGCACCGCCGCGAAGGTGGCCGAGGAACTGGTGGACCGCGGTTTCGCTGCGGCCGCCATCCACGGCGACCTCGGCCAGGGCGCCCGCGAGCAGGCGCTGCGCGCCTTCCGCAACAACAAGGTGGACGTCCTCGTCGCCACCGACGTTGCCGCCCGCGGCATCGACGTCGACGACGTCACGCACGTGATCAACTACCAGTGCGTCGAGGACGAGAAGATCTACCTGCACCGCGTCGGCCGTACGGGCCGCGCGGGCAACAAGGGCACCGCCGTGACCTTTGTTGACTGGGATGACATGCCGCGCTGGGGGCTTATCAACAAGGCCCTGGGCCTGAGCTATCCCGAGCCCGTGGAGACCTATTCCTCCTCGCCGCACCTGTTCGAGGAACTCGATATCCCCGCAGGCACCAAGGGCCGGCTGCCCCGCGACAAGCGCGTGCTGGCCGGCGTCGACGCGGAGGTCCTCGAGGACCTCGGCGAGACCGGCAAGAAGAACTCGCGCACCGGCGCAAAGGACACCGGCCGCGAAGGCAGCCGTACGGGTGGACGTGACGGCGCCCGCGAGGGCAGCCGCACCGGCAGCCGTGACGGTGCCCGTGAAGGCAGCCGCACCGGCGGCCGCGACTCACGCCGCAGCGGCGCCGAAGCCGGCGGACGCTCCGGCGACCGCCGTCGCCGTCCCGCCGAGGCCGATGCCGCAACGACGTCCACCGCCAGCGGACAGGGTCCGGAAACTGCTGCCGCAGCAACGGCGAAGGCCCCCACCGAGGTGGACCGGGCGACCCGCGCCCGGCGCCGGACCCGCACGCGCCGCCGCAACGGCGAGGTAGTGGCCGGGGGCGACGCACAGCCGAGCGGCGCCGAGGCCTAATCCCCTCCATGACTGACACCGTCTGGGCGCCGGACGGCAGCAACCTGGTGGTTCACGCGGACAACGCGGAATACCTCCCCACGCTGCCGGACGGCGCCTTCACACTGATTTACGTGGACCCGCCCTTCAACACCGGCCGGGTCCAGCGGCGCCAGGAAACCAAGATGGTGCTCAACGCCGGCGGCGAGGGTGACCGCGTCGGGTTCAAGGGCAGGTCCTACGACACGATCAAGGGCGCCCTGCACAAGTACGACGACGCGTTCAGCGACTACTGGTCCTTCCTCGAGCCCCGGCTCGTGGAAGCCTGGCGGCTCCTGGCCGACGACGGCACCCTGTACCTGCATTTGGACTACCGCGAGGTGCACTACGCGAAGGTCATGCTGGACGCGATCTTCGGCCGGGAGTGCTTCCTGAACGAGATCATCTGGGCGTACGACTACGGTGCACGGGCCAAGTACCGCTGGCCCACCAAGCACGACAACATCCTGGTCTACGTCAAGAACCCGGCGAAGTACCACTTCGACAGCGCCGAGGTGGACCGTGAGCCGTACATGGCCCCGGGACTCGTCACCCCCGCCAAGCGCGAGCTCGGCAAGCTGCCCACGGACGTGTGGTGGCACACGATCGTTTCGCCGACCGGCAAGGAGAAGACCGGCTACCCGACGCAGAAGCCGGAGGGTCTCATCCGCCGCGTGGTCGCGGCCTCGAGCCGGCCCGGCGACTGGTGCCTGGACTTCTTCGCCGGATCCGGAACGCTCGGCTCCGTGGCCGCGAAACTGGATCGCAGGTTCGTCTGCGTGGACCAGAACCAGCCGGCCATCGACGTCATGGCCAAGCGCCTGGCCGCGCAAGCCCAGTTCACGTCGTTCCCGGCGGCCTGACGCCAACCAGCCCGTTGCGCTATCACTTCTGGCGGCCATTCGGGCCTTGGGAGGCCTCAGAGGGACGCTAAGTGATAGCGCAACCGCGGTGCCAGGGCCTCAGCGGACTGGGCCTCAGCGGACGACGGACGAGCCAGTACCCTGTTCCTCGATCCGGGCAAAGACTTCTGCGGAGGTCAGGTTCTCCCCGAGCAGGTTCGGCTTTCCTGCGCCGTGGTAATCGGAAGACCCGGTGACCAGCAGGCCGTACCGTTCGGCGATGCGGCGGAGGAACGTCCGGCCCTCCTCGGGATTGTCCCGGTGGTAGATTTCCAGGCCGGCCAGGCCGGCGTCGATCATCTCCCGGTAGGTCTCCTCCCCCACGATCCGCCCGCGGGCAGACGCCACGGGGTGGGCAAACACCGGGACGCCGCCGGCTGCACGGACTAGTTCGACGGCGAGCGCCGGCTCCGGCGCATAGTGCTGGACCCAGTAGCGCGACCTTGCGGTGAGGATGGAGCCGAAGGCCTCGGCCCGGTCTTCCACCACACCCGCGGCGACCAGCGCGTCGGCGATGTGCGGGCGGCCCAGGGTGGCGCCCGGCGCGACGTGGTGGATCACGTCGTCCCATGTCAGCGGGTAGTCCTCGGACAAGAGGGTGACCATCCGCTGTGCCCTCGTGTGCCGGGCATCCTTGGATTTCGTGATTTCCTCAAGCAGTCCCGGATGCGCGGGATCGTGGAGGTAGCTGAGCAGGTGGACGCTAATGCCTTCCGCCGTCCGGCACGAGATCTCCATGCCCGGGACCAGGGCCACCCCGGTTTTCCGGGCAGCGACGGCGGCCTCCGCCCACCCGGCAGTGGAATCGTGATCGGTCAGGGCGATGACGTCGAGGCCGGCAGTGGCGGCGGACTCCATAACGTCGGCCGGCATCTGGGTGCCGTCGGAAACGTTGGAGTGCGCATGCAGGTCAATCCTCACCCCACCAGCCTAGTAGATGGCCGGATCCAAAGCCCCGGCTCCTTCATGCGAGGGCTCCTTCAGTTGCCCCGCAGCGCGAGCGTGCCGTTGGCCTAAGCCGCGGCGCTGGTGAGACTATGGGACGGTGAACGATGCAGATAACACCCTAGTCTCCGCTTCCCAGCCCCTCGAAGAGCGCGTCAACAACCGCTCACAGCGGCCCAGTTCCGACGCCTTCAAGGCCTTCATGGCCAGCAACTGGGCGCCGGCCACGCAGCAGCTCCCCGAAAGGGACGCCGTCGCCGGCCACGCCGCAGCCCGGCGCCGCTCCATCTCAGGCCTGTTCAAAGGTGAACGCCTGGTCATCCCCGCCGGTCCGCTGAAGGTCCGCTCGAATGACTGCGACTACCGCTTCCGGCCGCACTCGGCCTTCGCGCACCTCACCGGCCTCGGCCTGGACCACGAACCTGATGCGGTCCTGATCCTGGAACCTGTGCCGGAAGGCACAGGCGACGACGGCGGCCACCACCGCGCCACCCTGTACTTCCGCCCGCTGGCCGGCCGCGACACCGAGCAGTTCTACGCCGATTCCCGCTCCGGGGAGTTCTGGATCGGCGCACGCCCAACCCTGGCCGAATTCCAGGCCAAGCTCGGACTGGCCACGGCGGACATCGCCGAACTCGAACTCGCAATCACCAAGAACGTTGGTGCGCCCGAGATCGGCGGGATCTCCATCAGGCTGGTCCGCAAGGTCGACGACAACATCGACGCCCTCGTGGACACCGCCCGCTACAACACGGCCAAGGACCCGGACAACCTTGACCTGAGCGTCCTGGACGCCCTGGACGAGAAGCTCACCGAGGCCCTCTCGGAACTGCGCCTCCTCAAGGACGAGTGGGAAATCGAACAGATGAAGACGGCCGTCGCCGCCACGGTCGCAGGCTTCACGGAGGTCGTGAAGGCGCTTCCCCGGGCGCTGACCCACCACCGCGGCGAGCGCGTGGTGGAAGGGGCGTTCTTCGCACGGGCCCGCGAGGAAGGCAACGAGCTCGGCTACGACACCATTGCCGCTTCGGGTAACAACGCCACCGTGCTGCACTGGACCCGGAACACCGGCAAGATCAATGCCGGTGAGCTGCTGCTCCTGGACGCCGGAGTCGAGGCTGATTCCCTGTACACGGCCGACGTCACCCGCACGCTGCCGGCCAATGGCAAGTTTTCCGAGATCCAGCGCAAGGTCTACGAGGCAGTGCTCGACGCCGCCGACGCCGGCTTTGCCGCTGCCCAGCCCGGCACCAAGTTCCGGGACATCCACACCGCAGCCACCACCGTGCTGGCGGAACGGCTCGCCGAATGGGGCCTCCTGCCCGTCTCCGTGGAAGAAGCCGTCAGCCCCGAGGGCCAGCAGCACCGCCGGTGGATGCCGCATGGCACCAGCCACCACCTCGGCCTCGACGTCCACGACTGCGCCCAGGCGAAGCGGGAACTCTACCTTGACGGCGTGCTCACGCCCGGAATGGTGTTCACGATCGAGCCCGGCCTGTACTTCAAGAATGAGGACATCGGCATCCCCGAGGAATACCGCGGCATCGGCGTCCGGATTGAGGACGACATCCTCATGACGGCCGGCGGCCCGGTCAATCTCAGCGCTGCACTGCCGCGCAAGGCCGACGACGTCGAGTCCTGGATGGCGGGCATCTACCTGGAGGTCGACGGCCAGACGCCGTAGTTCGGAAAGCCCCAATAGAGGCCGAAAAGCGGAAAAGGCATAGATCCGAAAAGCCTAAGATCAGAAAAGGGAGGGTTCCGGATGTCCGGAACCCTCCCTTTTCTGCTGCCTGTTGTGGCGGCCTCGGATCAGTGCTGCTGGCCATCCTGGCCCGGCGCGGGCTTGTCGGCGTCCGTGACCCTGACGCCGTACTGCGGGCGGCCGTCGGGGAGGTCCGGATAGGTCACCCCGGAGACCCGTCCGGCCGGCCGGGCCGGCTCGTCCGCCGTGGCCGGCGCCGTCGGCGCAGGGCCTGCGGCGCCCTCCTGCTGGGGCGCACCGCCCGGGTATTGTCCGGGCTGAGGCTGGCCGGCGGCCCCGTTGCCGGTCTCCGGCGTCCGCTGGCCGTACGGATCGTTCCAGCCCGCGGGGCGCTGTGGCGCAGGGCCCTGCTGCTGGGGTTCCTGCTGACGGTAGTCGTGCTGCGCGTAACCGCCGGCGGCGGCACCGGACGCGTCATGCGGCGTCATGGGCAGCTGGTGCAGCATGCGCCGCGCTTCGCCGGCGGCCTCGAAGGAGACCACGACGTCATAGTTGGTCGCCACCACCTGGCTTGTTGATGTGAAGTCACGCTTGCCACGCTGCATGGCGTAGGTGACGATGCCGAACAGCATGAAGAACGCGGCACCCATCAGCACGGACGTCACAATCGAGAAATAGCCGGGGGTGGTGGAGAAGAAGGACAGCATGACGCCGACGAAAAGGCCGAACCACATGCCGCTGAGGGCACCGGAGAGTGCGACACGGGGGTAGGTCAGCCTGCCGGTCACCCGCTCCACCATCTTCAGTTCGTTGCCCACGATCGACACCATCTGCACGGGGAACTGCTGGTCAGCCAGATAGTCCACCGCCTTCTGGGCATCCAGGTAGGAGTTGTAGGAACCGACGACGTCGCCCCTCGGGACGGCGCGGGCCTCGTCCGAACCGTTGGGGGCACCGGCCCTGGGACCAAAAATGTTTGACATAAGCCCATTCTCACCTATCCGGCTGGTGTGCGGCTGGAAATTCAGCTAAAAGAGAGCAGACTCGGTAGCCTGTAGGGGTGAGCACGAATCTTTCGCGAGTGTTTGTCGCGCGCCTCCTCGGACTGGACGTCTTCGACCCTTTGGGCGACCGTCTGGGCCGGCTGCGCGACGTCGTGGTGCTTTCCCGCGGGACCAGGGGCGCCCCGCACGTGGTGGGCATCGTCGTCGAGGTCCCCGGCAAGAAGCGGGTGTTTGTCCCGATGACCCGGATTACGTCCATTGACCAAACCCAGGTCATCTGCACCGGGCTGGTCAATCTGCGCCGCTTCGAACAGCGCGGCGCGGAGACCCTCGTGGTGGCGGAAATGTTCGACCGCCGCGTGACCCTCGCGGACGGCAGCGGAGACGCGACCATCGAGGACATCGCGATGGACAAGCACCGCTCCGGCGACTGGTTCGTCAGCAAGCTCTTCGTCCGCCGCGGCCACTCGCTCTCGCCGCTGAGCCGGCTGCGCCGCAACGAAACCATGATCATCGACTGGGCCGATGCCCGGCAGGGCGCCAAGACCGAGCCGCAGGCAGCCACCCAGTTCGTGGCAACGCACGAGGACCTCAAGCCGGCAGACTTCGCCGAAGCCCTCCAGGAAATGAGCGACAAGCGCCGCTTCGAGGTTGCCAGCGAGCTCCAGGACGAGCGGCTCGCGGACGTCCTGCAGGAGATGCGGGAAGGTGACCAGGTGGAGATCCTCTCCGCCCTGGATGTCAACCGCGCCGCCGACGTCCTCGAGGAAATGGATCCCGACGACGCCGCCGACCTCCTCGCCGAGCTCCCAAGCGCGCAGGCCGAGGAGCTCCTGCAGCTGATGGAACCCGAAGGCGCCGAGGACGTCCGCCGCCTGCTCGAATACGACGAGGACACTGCCGGCGGGCTCATGACGCCGGTTCCGGTGATCTTGCCCCCGGAAGCAACCGTCGCCGAGGCACTCGCGCACGTCCGCCGGGAAGAACTCTCCCCCGCCCTGGCGTCCTCGATCTTCGTTGCCCGGCCACCGCTGGAAACGCCGACGGGACGATTCCTCGGCGTCGTCCATATCCAGCAGCTCCTGCGCTTTCCGCCGCCGGAACCGCTGGGCAACCTCGTGGACAAGAACCTGGAGCCGGTCTCCGACCAGGCCCACATCAGCGAGGTCGCCCGCACGCTCGCAACATACAACCTCAACTCTCTCCCCGTGGTCAACGAGGACGGACGGCTTGTGGGGGCGGTGACTGTTGACGACGTGCTTGATCATCTGTTGCCGGACGACTGGCGCGCCCACGAGGACGACGTCCCGATAAGGAAGCTTGGAGGCCGCATTGGCTGATCCCACCGCACCACGGAACGCCCCTGTCCGGCCCGGCAGCAGGACCTCCGGCGGCCTCGACACGCCACTGAGCGGCCGGCAGCGCATCCTGCCCAACTTCCGTCCCGACCCGGACGCCTTCGGCCATGCCACGGAAGGCTTCGCCCGTTTCATGGGCACGCCGCAGTTCCTGCTCTACATGACCGTGTTCTGCGTCTTCTGGCTGTGCTGGAACACCTGGGCTCCGGAACAATGGCAGTTTGATTCACGGGCACTTGGCTTCACGCTGCTGACCCTCATGCTGTCCCTGCAAGCCTCGTACGCGGCCCCGCTGCTGCTGCTCGCGCAAAACCGCCAGGACGACCGGGACAAGGTCTCCCTCCAGCAGGACCGCCAGCGGGCCGAGCGCAATCTCTCCGACACCGAATACCTGACCCGGGAACTCGCGTCCCTACGCATCGCGCTGCGCGAAGTCGCCACCCGCGACTACGTCCGCACCGAGCTCCGCAGCCTGCTCGAGGACATGCTGGAGGCGCAGGAGGAACTGCGCACGCACGATCCTTCCGCCGGCGTCCACGAGACCCCACGGGACAAGGTCAAAGAGAAGATGAAGGAGCGGCGCGACAAACAGCGGAGCCCCCGGACCCAGCAGATCCCACGCGTCAAGTCCGGCGGCAAGCGGGAAGACCCTGCGAAGGAAGGCAAACGGGAAGACCCTGCGGAGAAACCGCCGGCTAACCAGTCCGGGGCCGCCGCCGACGCCACCCGCCTGCCCGCACACCGCACCATCCCCGAAAGCTGAGCATCGCCCGCATGAGCACCCCGCTGGACCGCGCCTCGATGGACCGCACCTCCCTCGAACAGGCAGTGCACAGCGCACTTGCTACCGTGATCGACCCTGAACTCCGCCGCCCCATTACCGAGCTCGGCATGGTGGAGTCCGTGGAGATCGCCGACGGCGGCCGGGTGCGGATCGTGGTACTGCTGACCATCGCGGGCTGCCCGTTGCGCGGCACCATCACGGCCGACACCGAGGCGGCCCTGTTCGCCGTCCCGGGGGTCACCGGCGTCGAGGTGGACTTGAAAGTCATGACGCAGGAGCAACGCGACGCCCTCAAAGAGCAATTGCGCGGCGCCGGCGGCCAGCGCGGCATCCCGTTCAACGCGCCGGGCTCGCTGACCAAGGTGTACGCCGTCGCGAGCGGCAAGGGCGGCGTGGGCAAGTCGTCGGTGACAGTCAACCTGGCATGCGCCCTGGCTGCCCAGGGCCTCCGTGTGGGGATCGTGGACGCGGATGTGTACGGCTTCTCCGTTCCGGGGCTGATGGGCATCACACAGGCCCCCACACGGGTGGACGACATGATCCTGCCGCCGGTGGCCTACGGGGTCAAGGTCATCTCCATCGGCATGTTCGTCACCGGGAACCAGCCCGTCGCTTGGCGCGGACCGATGCTGCACCGGGCGCTGGAGCAATTCCTCACGGACGTCTACTTCGGCGACCTCGATGCCCTTTTCCTGGACCTGCCACCGGGCACGGGCGACATCGCGATCTCCGTCGCCCAACTGCTGCCCAAGGCGCAGATCCTCGTCGTCACCACCCCGCAGGCGGCCGCCGCGGATGTTGCCGAGCGGGCCGGGGCGATCGCGACCCAGACGGGCCAGACCGTGGCCGGCGTCGTGGAAAACATGTCCTACCTTGAAATGCCCGACGGCGGCAGGATGGAACTGTTTGGAAGTGGCGGCGGCGCCGTGCTCGCCGAGCGGCTCTCGGCCACCGTGGGTGAGGATGTGCCCTTGCTGGGCCAGATTCCCCTCGAAGTCCTGCTGCGTGAGGGAGGGGATTCCGGCGTGCCGCTGGTGCTGGGCCGCCCCGAGACGCCTGCGGCCCTGGCCCTGGCGGGAATCGCTGGCAAGCTGGCGTCGGTGCCCCGTGGGCTCAAGGGCATGCCGCTGGGCCTGCAGCCCCGCTAACAGCGCCCGCTGAAAACTGGGGCCCGCTGGTGGCGGCTGCCGCCCGGGGGCCGGTAGGCGGGCCCAGGCGCTGCTGGAGGTCCTAGGTGGCCTCTGAGTCATAGGGGGCCGGTTCGCCCTCGGCCAACCGCTCGACCATCCGCGCCGGGCGGTGCTCTGCGACCGCAGTGGCGGCTGCGGCCGTGGACACAGCTGCGGGCGCCCCGGTGCTCACCGGTTTGGTGTCGTCGTCGAGGAGTGCTTCCTTGATGATGCGGCGGGGATCGTACTGGCGGGGATCGTATTTCTTCCAGTCGACATCATCGATATCGATGCCGACTTCTTCCTTGATCTGCTCCCTCGCACCGGACGCCATCCGGCGCACTTCCTTGACGATATTGGCAAGTTTCTGGGTGTATTCGGGCAGCCTGCTGGGACCAATCACCAGAAGGCCGATGATCAGCAGAAGTAAGAACTCCGGTCCATTGATTCCAAGCACTTTAGGAAGATTACCCTCTCGCTCGGGCTGGCGACGACTTCGCGAGGGCCCAATGCCGACCATGTCCGGCCCGGACCTGCCTCACGGGGCCAGGTGCTCCAGGATTCGGCTCAGTCCGCGCTCGATCCGCTCCGGAATTCCGTTGCGTGAGCCCTGCCCCGGAGCGCCGCTGCTGACCCTGGTCAGGGCGGCGACGCCGTCGTCGGCCTGCTCGGCCGGCAGGTCCGAAATGTACGTGTACGTGGCCGCGGAGGTCTGGTAGATGGCCCGGTAGGGCGGGGCAGGATTGACCCAGAGGGTGCCATTTCCGGTTTCGGGGGCGGCCGACGGCGTGCCCGCCTTGGCCCGGGTGAAGCCGTCTGCCACGGCGGCGTGTCCGGTCAGCACGTTAGTGGGTGAAACTTCGGCACCGATGGGGGTGGGTGCCGAACCGGGGCCCCGCGCCGCAGCGTGCTGCTCGAGGACAGTGGCGAAGTGCTGGCCGTCCGTGAGGCGAAGTTCCAGCACCTCGTCCCCTGCGATGACGCCGGCGCGGGCCCACATGAGATGGAATCCGAGGGCGTGCAGCTCCGGACATGTCCATCCCTGCGAGCGGAACGCGGCAAGCTGCCCGGTGCTCAGCGTCCCGGCGGGGGTGAAGTCGGGCTCACCGCCCAGGCCGAACGCAACACGGGGCTCGCTTTCCTCTGCCCCGGGGACGCCGGGACCGCCGGATCCGCTGGCGTCGAACAGCTCCCCCGCGCCGGCCGGTGCACTGCCGGCGGGCAGCCCGGCGGCGTCCGGATGGACGAGGGCGGAGGCCCCTGCGCCGTCGACAGGGACGGCGTCGTCGCCTCCCATGACGTACGCGGTTCCGGTCATGAAGGCCAAGGCGGCGACGGCCCCTCCGACTGCCAGCACTGGCAGGCGGGGGCCTCCGCGGCGGCGCTGGGGATGCGCGGCAATACTAGCGGCTGTTAAGGTGGCCGCTGTCCGATCCGGCGTCGGTGTCCGATCCGGCAGGGAGTCGGCTGCGGGGAACCGCTCTGACGGCCACCGATGAGTGCCGGCCTGTTCCGTCGCCGCCGTATCGGCTGCGTCCGCCGGCTCCGGCGCCGCCCGTTCCGGCGCCTCCAGCTCTGCCGGCGCCGCCCGGTCCGGGGCCGCTGGTTCGGGTGCCTCCAGCCCGGTCGGGCCCGTCCGTTCTGCCGCCGCGCGTTCCGCGGCCAGCTGCCCGGTCCGTGCCAGGAGCCGTGCGGTCAGGTCCTCGCTGGCCTCGGGCACGGCGGCGCCGCGGAGCTTCTCAAGGTACTGGCGCTCACGCTGTTGCCGGGCACGGCATTCGGCACACGATTCCACATGGTCATGGCGCCCGGCGGCCCACTTCCGGGTAGCACCGAATTTGGCACGGCCGGTCCTGCTCCAGAACCCGCAGCCAGAGCCTCCCAGGAAACGTCTCAGCAGACCCATTGACGGGTTCAGAGGAGGCCGGCGATGCGCGGCATCTTGAGCCGCGGCTTGAGGGACTGCTTGGCCGTCTGCGCCGGACGAGGGTCGCGGTGCGCGAGCTTTTCACGCAGCATGGTCCGGCCGCGGTGAATCCGGGACCGGACGGTCCCGAGTTTGATGTCCAGCGCGGCGGCGACTTCGTCGTAGGACAGCCCCTCGAGGTCACACAGCACGACGGCGGCGCGGAAGTCCGGCGGAAGTTCCTCGAGCGCAGCCTGAACGTCGACGTCGAGGTTGTTGAATTCGAAGCTTTGCTCGGGCCCGGGCTCCCGGCCCGGCAGCCGCGACTCGGCGTCGTCGGCCAGGGCGTCAAAGCGGATCCTGCTCTTGCGCCGCGCCTGGTCCAGGAACAGGTTGGTGGTGATCCGGTGCAGCCAGCCGTCCAGGGTGCCCGGCTTGAAGTTCTCCAGCGAACGGAACACCCGGACGAAAACCTCCTGGGTGAGGTCCTCGGCGTCGTACTTGTTTCCCGTCAGCCGGTACGCAAGGCGGTAGACCTTGGCGGAGTGGTTCGTCACCACTTCCTCCCAGGTCGGCCGGACCCATTCGGCTTCCGCCGCGGTCCGTGACTGGCCGGTTGAATCAGTTGCCTCAGTTGCCGGGACAGGTGCCAGAATCGACATCGTCCGCTCCCCTCGTGGATGGTACCTACGCCTGAATTGTGCCTGCTCGCGCAGGTTCCTGCACCCTTCATTCGACGCCGATCACCACGCGGATGAGCGGATACCTATCATTTCAAAATAAGCTGGGAATTTCCTGATTCATCGCGGTCTTCCGCCGAAGGCAGAACGAGTCCCTTCCTGCCCGTGCCACGGCGCTGGCGCCTCCGCGTCCCGTCCCGCCGGACACAGTACGCTGTAGGGAACACTCCCCTGCCGCCCAGAAAGCGATATCCCATGAGCGCCGATAAGTCCACGAGCTGGTCCTACGCAGAAGATCTGCCTGCCGAGGACGAGGTCCTGTTGCACGCGCGCGAACGGTCCTTCGAGCTTGGCGTGACCCCGATCGGTCCCGGCGTGGGCGCTGTGCTGACGGTGCTGGCGGCAGCGTCCAAGGCACAGACCGCGGTGGAGATCGGCACCGGCGCGGGAGTGTCCGGCGTCTGCATCCTGCGCGGGCTGGGCCAGCAGGCTGTCCTGACCACCATCGATGTCGACGTCGAACACCTCAAGGCCGCGCGCGAAGCGTTCCACGAAGCAGGCAGCCCCGCCAACCGCACCCGCACCATTTCCGGCCGGGCCGGCGATGTCCTGCCCCGGCTTACGGACGGGGCCTACGACCTCGTGTTCATCGACGCCGACAAACCGAGCTACCCCAGCTACGTGGAACAGGCCGTGCGGCTGCTCAAGTCCGGCGGCCTGCTGATTGTCAACGACGCCCTCGACAAGGACAGGGTGGCGAATCCAGCAGCCCGGGAAGCCACCACCGTGGTGCTGCGCCAGATCGGCAAGTCCATCCGCGACGACGACCGTCTCGCCTCCGCGATGCTGCCCACCGGCGACGGCCTGCTGATCGCCGTCAAGAAGTAGCACCAGGTAACAAACAGTCGAGAATAGCGGCCAACAAATAGCAACCGCGGGTTGGCCGCCACGAAGCAGAGGCCAAAGCGCCAACAGCAAAGGGCGGGGTCCGCGGCCTGGTGGCCGGGACCCCGCCCTTTTGCGAAGCTCTTGGCGTGACGCTATTCGGTGACGCCGACGAGGCATTCCTTGAGGTTTGTCGCCTCAGCGGCATTGAGTTCGACTACAAGCCGCCCCCCGCCTTCGAGCGGAACACGCATGATCAGGCTACGTCCCTCTTTCGTCACTTCCATTGGGCCGTCGCCGGTGCGTGGTTTCATTGCCGCCATAAGGAATATCCCCTCCATTAGTCCCTGACATACCAGCCCGGCTGGGCTGCGTCCGCTTGGCCAATCAAGCCGTCCGGCAGCGCTCCAGGAGGCCGCCGTGACAGGCAAACTCACAAATAAATCGCTTACGAATTCTGTGCGCTTCTTGTCCTTGCTTATCCTCTATTATCGCGTAACAATGCGCGCGTAGCTAATCGTTGGACTTTCCAGCGCGTCCTGCCATGCCGGGCCGGCACCTCGAAATGGTGCTGTGCGTCACGGCGGGTAGTCCCCTCCGCCCGGCAGTTGCGCCCACGCCCACAGCCACACAATCCATACGATCTGCAGCAGCACGAACATGACCACGACGGCTCCGCGGTAGGCGCGGGAACGCGAGAGGAGCGCTGCGCTGAGGGCGAGCGGGAACAGCGGCAACAGCATCCTGAATGTGCTGGTCTGGGGGTGCAGGAAGACCAACAGGTACCCCATGTAACAGCAGCACCAGAGCCTCAGTTCAGTGCCCAAGGCGACGACGGGGCGGGACATCATCAACAAGGTGAATGCGGCAACGAACACGAAGGGCGCCAGCACGCCGAGCGTCGGCCCGAACAGCATGATGCCGGCGTCGAACCACGGTTTGAACGGCACCAGGTCATCGCCGCGCCACGCGGTTTCGGTCTTGGTATAGGCGCCCAGATCGCCGGTCGCGGCCCAGGCGATGGCCGGCCACAGCAGCGCACCGATGCCGCTGACGGCGGTGAGGCCGCCCAGGGACCAGAGCTCCGTGTTGCTGGGGACGGCAACGCCATCCCCGGTCTGCGCTGTGAAGCGCGGCGCCGCGACACGTTGCCAGAACCGGTAGAGAAACAACAGCCCCAGCATCACGGCAAACGGAACCCCGGTGGGGCGGGAAAGACACATCAGGACCACCACCGGCATGGCCCACAGGTACCGGCGCTCCATGACCAGCAGCAGTGCGGCGCCCAGCAGCAGCAGGTTGAGGGATTCGGCGTAAGGCACCTGCAACACCGGGGCCACCGGGAAGGTCGCCAGGAACACGGTCCCCCAGAGCGCCGTGCGGTGCGAGGCCCGGTGCCGGAAGATCCTGTAGGCCACGAGCGCTGCACCTAGCCCGGCGACCAGCGCGATGGCCGTCAGCGACCACGCCGGGCCCGTGCCCGTGAGCCCGGAGACCACCCGGCCCAGCACGGGAAACAGGGGATAGAAGGCCCAGGTGTTCTCTTGGACAGTGCCGGCAGCGTCGGTCGGCAGCAGCGCCGGATACCCCTGCTGGAGCGCTTCGGCGTACCAGCGGGCGTCCCAGATATTGATGAAGTTCCAGTAGTCGGGCTTGGCGGGAAACCACGGGTTCACGCCCTGGTGCAGGGCGGCAGCCATGAAGATACAGGCGCTGACCAGCCGGGCGGCGATGTACAGGCCGGCCACCTGCACCCACCACGGCCACCGCGCCGTCCTGGCGCCCGCGGCCGCGACGCGGTTCCACAGCGCCGCGTTCAACCCCTGCGGGTTCGGAGCCTCAGGCTCGGCGACAGTCTCCGGGTCTTCCACGAGGCTCACGGACGTTCTTCGGTGGGCGGACGGAGGCGTTCCAGTTCCTCCCCGAGTGCCTCGATCTTCTGGTCCTTGGCGATGATCTGGTCCCGCAGGTCATCAAGGACCTGATCCACCTGGTCCATCCGGTAGCCGCGGAGTCCGACGGCGAAGCGGAGACGGTCGATGTCGGCCGCGGCTGCGCGCTCGGGCAGCAGAACCGGCGGCAGGGAGGCGACCGGCTCGTCGAAGCCGTCGTCAAAGGAACCGTCTGCACCGCCGTCCCGGTGTCGGCGGAAGATTTTCGGCGCCAGGCCGGTGCCCAGGAGGACGGCGACGCCGATCAGCACAATCGCCAGGAAGACCAGGAAGAGACTCACTAGACCATCGTGCCAGACGCCGGCGGCCGTGGGGTTCAGCCCCGAGTTCCTGCGCCGCTTCCCTTAGTGTTCGGGTTACCGCTCCCGTTGACCGAGCCGCCGTTAGGGTTCCGGTGGCGGGCGGCGCCCTCCACGACCAGCTCGACGGCCAGCGCAGGGTCATCCACCACCTGCACGAGGTCCAGGTCTTCGGCCGAAACCATCCCCTCCGCGACGAGGGTGTCCCGGACCCACGCGAGCATGGGGCTCCAGAAGGCGGTTCCCACCAGCACGATCGGGAAGGAGGTGACCTTGCGGGTCTGGACCAGGACCATGGCCTCGAAGAGCTCATCCAGGGTGCCGAGGCCGCCGGGGAGCACGATGAAGCCCTGGGCGTACTTGACGAACATGGTCTTGCGGGCGAAGAAGTACCGGAAATTGATGCCCAGGTCCACCCACTGGTTCATGCCCTGCTCGAAAGGCAGTTCGATCCCGAGCCCCACGGAGACGCCGTTGCCCTGCACGGCGCCCTTGTTCGCGGCCTCCATCGACCCCGGGCCGCCGCCCGTGATCACGGCCAGTCCGGCCTCGGCCAAGCGGCGTCCGACCTCGACGCCGAGCTCGTAGTTCGGGCTCCCGGGGATGGTGCGGGCGGAGCCGAAGACGCTGACCGCCGGACCGAGATCGGCCAGGGCGCCAAATCCTTCCACGAACTCGCTCTGGATCCGCAGGACGCGCCAGGGGTCGGTGTGGACGAACTGGCCCGGCCCCTTGGTGTCCAGCAATGTCTGGTCAGACATCGTGACCTTCGCGGCCTTGCGGCGCAGCTCAAGCGGGCCCTTGTGGCGGATCCCGTTGGCCGCCGGGGCTGTGCGGGCCTCGCGGGCCGGCTTACCGGCGGGCTTCTGTTCGGCGTCTTGCTGGCCGTGCTGCGGATCGGTACTCATGCCCATAGGCTAGCGCGGAACTCAACCGCCGCCGCGTCGGCGCGTCGACGCGGGAGCGGCAGCAGGCGGCGGCCGGGACCGGGACGGGAGGCCTGCGGCGTCCCCGCAAGGGACGCTGACGTGCAGGTATCTCTTGAATCACGATCTGCACTAAACAGGGTGATTGGGGTCATATTGCGTCAATCTTCGCTAGATTCTTTCTATGACTACTCAAGTGCCCGGCGATGCTCTCGTCTCCCTGAAGGCCGTGAACAAGCATTACGGCCAGCTGCACGTCCTGAAGGACATCAACCTGAACGTCCGCAAGGGTGAGGTTGTTGTTGTCATCGGCCCCTCGGGTTCCGGCAAGTCGACGCTCTGCCGCGCCATCAACCGCCTCGAGACCATCGACGACGGCGACATCAAGATCGATGGCAACGAACTGCCCGCAGAGGGCAAGGAACTGGCAAAGCTGCGCGCCGACGTCGGCATGGTCTTCCAGTCCTTCAACCTGTTCGCCCACAAGACGATCCTGGAAAACGTGACCCTCGGCCCCATCAAGGTCAAGGGCGTCTCCAAGGGCGAGGCCGACAAGGACGCCATGGCACTGCTGGAGCGCGTCGGCGTCGGGCATCAGGCCCCCAAACTTCCGGCCCAGCTCTCCGGTGGCCAGCAGCAGCGCGTCGCAATCGCCCGCGCCCTGGCCATGAAGCCAAAGGTAATGCTCTTCGACGAGCCCACCTCGGCCCTCGACCCGGAAATGATCAACGAGGTTCTCGACGTCATGGTCCAGCTGGCCAAGGAAGGCATGACCATGATCGTGGTCACCCACGAGATGGGCTTCGCCCGCAAGGCGGCGGACCGGGTTGTGTTCATGGCCGACGGCCAGATCGTCGAGGACGCAACCCCCGAGGAATTCTTCACCAACCCCAAGAGCAGCCGGGCCAAGGACTTCCTGTCCAAGCTGCTGACACACTGACCGACTCCGAAATTCGTACCCTGGCCGCCGGACGGCGGCCGCCCAATGAAAGGAATGTCATGAAGGCATTTTTGACCCGAAGGAAATCCCTTCTGGTTGCAGCCTCCGCAGCACTGGCGCTCAGCCTGAGTGCCTGTGGCGGCAGCTCCCCCACGACCACCAACCCGCCTGTAGCCGAGAAGCCGAGCTTCGCCGCCGATTCCACCATGGCCAAGCTTGCCTCCGCAGGCAAGATCACCATCGGCACCAAGTTCGACCAGCCTCTCTTCGGCCAGAAGGGCCTCGACGGCAAGCCCGTCGGCTTCGACGTCGAAATCGGCAAGCTGATCGCCGCCAAGCTGGGCATCCCCGCCGACAAGATCGAGTGGGTTGAAACTGTCTCCGCCAACCGCGAGCAGTTCATCAAGCAGGGCAAGGTGGACATGATCGTCGCCACCTACACGATCAACGACAAGCGCAAAAAAGAAGTCGACTTCGCCGGACCGTACTACGAGGCCGGTCAGGCTCTGATGGTGAACAAGGACAACAACACCATCACCAAGCCCGAGGACGTCAAGGGCAAGAACGTCTGCTCCGTGACCGGTTCCACGCCCGCCTCCACGATCGTCGAGAAGTACGGAGCTGTGCTGGTGCCGGCTGCGACCTACTCCGCCTGCCTTGAACCGCTGCGGAACAAGCAGGTTGAAGCGATCACCACCGACAACGTCATCCTGGCCGGTTTCGTGGCCAAGGAGCCGGACGCCTTCAAGCTGGCATCGGAGGAGACCTTCACCAAGGAGCCCTATGGCATCGGCCTGAAGAAAGACGACACCGCCTTCCGCATGTGGATCAATGACCAGCTGGAGGCCTTCGACAAGGACGGGTCCTACAAGAAGGCCTGGGAAGACACCGCCGGCACCGTCATCAAGACGGCTCCCGCGCTTCCCACGATCGACCGCTACTAGTCGGCCGCGGCGGGTTGGGGGGGGGGGAAGTGGGGGGGCCCCCCCCCCCCCCCCCCCCCCCGCGGGCCGGGGATCCCTGCTTTGGGGGGGGGGGGGGGGGGGGGGTGTTATTTAACTCCCCCCCCCCCCCCCCCCCGCCACTCCCGTCTTTCGCCTGGAATCCCCTCAACGCAGCTGAAGGAACTTATGGACGTCATCATTGAAAACCTCCCTCAGTATTGGGACGGTTTTCTCCGAACCCTCTTCCTGTCCTTGGTCTCTGGCCTAATCGCCTTGGTCTTCGGCACCGTCCTGGCTGCCGCCCGTGTCTCGCCGGTCGCTGCGCTGCGCGGCTTCAGCATGGCGTACGTCGAGATCGTCCGGAACACCCCGCTGACCATCGCATTCTTCTTCGCGGCGGTGGTTCTGCCCCGCCTCGGCGTCACGTTCCAGCAGTTCGAGGTCGCCGCCATCATCGCCCTGAGCGCCTACACCTCGGCCTTCATTGCCGAGGCCGTGCGCTCCGGCGTCAACAGTGTCCCGGTGGGCCAGGCGGAGGCCGCCCGCAGCATCGGCATGAAGTTCAGCCAGGTGCTCTCCCTGATCATCCTGCCGCAGGCCCTGCGCACCGTGATCCCGCCGTTGATCAACATTTTGATCGCTTTGGTCAAGAACTCCTCTGTGGCCGGCGCGTTCTATGTGCTGGAACTCTTCGGCCAGGGCAAGCAGCTGGCCAACGCCAACGGCGACGCCGTCATGTGGGTTCTGGTCGGCGTCGCATTCTTCTACCTGCTGATAACCATCCCGCTGGGCTACCTCGCCAGCGTCGTTGAACGAAAGGTGGCGATCGCGCGATGAGCTCTGTTCTCTACGACGTCCCGGGCCCCAAAGCCCGCCGGGTTTCGCTGATTGGCTCCATCATCGGCGTGATCGTGATCGGCGGCCTCCTCGTCCTGGCAGTCATGACCCTCGCACAGCAGGGAATCTTCGACCCCAAACGCTGGGCGGTCTTCCAGCTGCCCGAGGTCTGGGCCCTGATCGCCGCCGGCATCGGTGCCACGCTCGCCGCCGCGGCGGTGGCGGCCGTGATTGCCTTCCCGCTGGGCCTGCTCTTGTGCCTGATGCGCATCTCGGACAACGCCTGGGTCAGGGTGCCCACCCGGATCGTGCTGGAATTCCTGCGCGGCATGCCCGTGGTGCTCATGATGCTGTTCGTGCTGCTCGTCTTTGCCACCAGCTCGTTCGTCGCCGTGGTCGCGGGCCTGGTCCTTTACAACTCGGCGATTTTCGCGGAGATCATCCGCGCCGGCGTCCAGTCGCTACCCAAGGGCCAGCGTGAAGCCGGCCTCGCGATCGGCCTCACCAGTTTCCAGTCGCGGCTGACCATCGAGCTGCCGCAGGCCATCCGGCGCATGCTGCCCTCGCTGGTCGCACAGCTCGTGGTGCTGCTGAAGGACACCTCGCTCGGCTACATCGTCGCTTACGGCGAGCTGCTCCGGGCCGTGCAGGTCATGGCCGACTTCCTCGGCCCGCAGTACCTGTTCCCGGTGTTCTTCGTGGCCGCGGCCATCTACATCGCGATCGACCTGGCGGTCTCCCGCCTGGCCATCTGGCTCGAACGCCGCGGCTCCAAGCGGGCCGCCGGCGGCGTGGCGCACGTGCCGGTCGCCGGAATCCCGGCGGCCAAGTAAAGCCCCGCCACCCACAAAGGGTCCGGAACCTCTCGGAGGTTTCGGACCCTTTGTACGTTGCTGGTTGCACCTTGTTAGGCGCTGTTAGGCGCTGAGCCAGGTCCGCAGCGCCCGCAGGCATTCCCGGATGGCGTCCGCCTCGACGTGCTCGTTGTCCTTGTGCGCCAGCAGCGCATCGCCGGGTCCGAAGTTCACCGCGGGGATGCCGAGCTCACTGAACCGTGCGACGTCGGTCCAGCCGTACTTGGGCTTCGGCTCCGCCCCCACGGCGGCGACGAAGGACGCGGCGGCGGGGTGGTGGAGTCCCGGCCGCGCCCCGGCGGCGCTGTCGGTGCGCACGACGTCGAATCCGGCCAGCAGTTCGCGCACCACCGCCTCGGCCCCGTCCGGGGTTTTGTCCGGGGCGAAGCGGTAGTTGATTTCTATGACGCACTTGTCCGGAATGACGTTTCCGGCCGTGCCGCCGTGAATCTTCACGGCGTTGAGGCTTTCGCGGTAGTCCAGGCCGTCTACCGTCACGGTCTGCGGTTCGTACGCCGCCAGCCGGGCCAGGATCGGGGCCGCAGCATGGATGGCGTTGCTGCCCATCCAGGCCCGGGCCGAGTGGGCGGCCTCGCCGTTCGTGGTCACCTCGAAGCGGCTGGTGCCGTTGCAGCCGCCCTCCACCGTCCCGTCGGTTGGCTCGAGCAGGATGGCGAAGTCCCCGCCAAGCAGGGATCCGTGATTGCGCACCAGCCGGCCGAGGCCGCTCTTCACAGCCTCGACTTCCTCGTGGTCATAGAAGACGAACGTGACGTCCTTGTTCGGCTCCGCCCCGGCGTCGAAGATGGTGGCCGCCAGCGCCAGCTGAACGGCGACGCCGCTCTTCATGTCGGTGGCACCGCGGCCGTAGAGGATGCCCTCCCCCGGGGCCCCGGACGGCCAGTACGACGGCACCGTGCCCAGTGAGCCCTCAGTGGTGGGAAGCGGCACGGTGTCCAGGTGCCCGGCAAGGATGACGCGCTCGGGGCGGCCGAGGTTGGTGCGGGCGATGATGGAATCGCCGTCGCGGACCAGCTCCAGCTGCGGCAACAGGCGCAGGGCATGTTCCACGGCGTCGGCCAGGGCCCTTTCGTTGCCGGAGACGCTGTTGACGTCAATCAGGGCGGCCGTGAGCAGGGCAACGTCCTGGCGGAGGTCCAAATGGACAGGCGTACGGACGGGGACGCTGGCAGTTGCATCGGCGGGGGTGCGCGGGTTCGTGGGGGTCACCGTCCCACTTTATCTGTTCGTCTTCCCGCAGAGCCGCAGCAGGTGCCGGCCCGACACGTAGGTGGCGAGCATCTCCTGTCACTTGGGCGTCTCAGGTTTCAGCGCCCGCGGGCCCTCTCGTTAGACTTGGGCCATGACTGAAACTGCTGCTTCCGCTGTGCCCACCGACGCCCGCTCCGCCTATGGCTACGGGGTAGCCACCGTGTCCACCCGCAACGGTGACGCCACCGTGCTGGACGTATGGTTTCCGGCGCCGGCGCTCGGAGTCGCGGCGGAACACCTGCGTGAGGTCGAAAACGCTGACCAGTCGCTGATCGACATCGCCGCCAGCGGCACCGACCCGGACCGCGGCACGGAGCAGCAGGTTGTCTTCGCCCAGATCAACCTGGACGAGGCACCCGCGGACACGGCGGACGCCTACCTTCGCCTGCACCTGCTCTCCCACCGGCTCGTCCAGCCCAACACCATTAACCTTGACGGTATCTTCGGCAAGCTCCCCAACGTGGTGTGGACCAACTTCGGGCCCGCCGCCGTGGAGGACTTCGAACTGACCCGGGCGCGCCTGCGCAAGCGCGGCGCTGTCACCGTCTTCGGCGTGGACAAGTTCCCCCGGATGGTGGACTACGTTGTTCCCTCCGGCGTCCGGATCGCCGACGCCGACCGTGTTCGGCTGGGTGCGCACCTGGCCGAAGGCACCACTGTCATGCACGAGGGCTTCGTGAACTTCAATGCCGGAACCCTGGGTACCTCCATGGTTGAGGGCCGGATCTCGGCCGGCGTCGTTGCCGGTGACGGTTCCGACGTCGGCGGCGGCGCCTCGATCATGGGAACCCTCTCCGGCGGCGGCAAGGAAAAGATCGCCCTCGGCGAGCGGGTCCTCCTCGGCGCCAACTCCGGCGTCGGCATCAGCCTAGGCGACGACTCAGTGGTGGAGGCTGGCCTCTACGTCACCGCCGGCACGCGCGTCCGCGTCATCAGCCCGCGGGATGCCGACGGCGAGGACACCAGCCGGATAGTCAAAGCCGTGGAGCTTTCCGGGGTTCCGAACCTGCTCTTCCGCCGCAACTCCGCCACCGGCGCCGTCGAGGCGCTGCCCCGCAAGGGCCAAACCGTGGAGCTCAACGCGGACCTGCACGCCAACTGACAGCACGGGCTGGTACGGTGTGGCGGGCGGCAAAGACCGTCCGGCCGGGGCCGACCCGCAACGATGAAGCAGCCGATGACGCAGCCCGCTAGGGCCTGAGGGAGTATGTCCGTGGCACGACGAGGGAGCTGGCGGCGCCGGATCGTCCTTCTGCTGACCTTGGCGATGGTCGCGGGCGCGATATACACCGCAGTGGCGTTCCTGCAGCGATCGGAAACCTTGATCGCCGAACGCTGCACGGCGGCGGGCAGCGGAGGCGATGACCTCGCCACCGACCAAGCGGCCAACGCTTCGCTTATCACCGCGGTCGCGGTCCGGCGTGGGCTTCCCGCCAGGGCCGCCAGCATCGCGCTGGCCACCTCCATGCAGGAATCCAAACTGCGCAACATCGGCCATGGCGACCAGGCCGGCCCCGACTCACGCGGATTGTTCCAGCAGCGGCCGTCCCAGGGCTGGGGCACCACAGCGCAGGTGATGGACCCATACCACGCCAGCAACGCCTTCTACGATGCGCTCGTCGAGATCTCCGGGTACGAGTCGCTGGAAATCACCGACGCCGCCCAGCAGGTGCAGCGTTCTGCGTATCCGGAGGCCTACGCCCAACATGAGCTGATGGCCCGCGCCTTTGCCTCCGCCCTGAGCGGCCAGACGCCCGCAGGCCTGGATTGCTCGCTGCGGTCCCCCGACACCGCCGGGAATCCTGCTACGGTCTCCGCGGAGCTGACCGCCGCGCTCGGGAACGTCCAGACGTCCAGCAGCGGCCGGACGCTGCTGGTGGACGCCGACGGCACGAAGGCCTGGGCTGTGGGGCAGTGGGCCGTGGCCAACGCCAAGGAGCTCGCCATCACCAGCGTGGAGGTCGACGGCCGTGCCTGGAACCGGCAGTCCCGCGACGGCTGGCAGCCGGCCTCAGTCCCGGCCGGCCAGGTCCGGGTAACCGTCGCCGACGCGCCCGCTACCTGACCGCTGGCGGTCAGCCGCCAACCGGGCTACTAGCCGACTGGCAGACAGCCGGCCCGGCCAGCCGCCAGGCTAGCGGACCGACGGAATGCCAGCCGTCCGGCGGACAACCAACGCACGGATTAGACCAGCAGGTCGACCACCGGCTGCACGTAGCTGCGGAACAGCTCCGGCTGGGACAACAACTCGTGGCTCATGAGGATCTTGTCCGGCTCGAGGTACCAGGCCCGCGGCTCCGCAAGCGGCAGCTCGATGATCGTCAGGCCGAAATCCTGTGATGCGCGTCCCACTTCAAGCAGGCGGTCCTCCACCATGTCGGCCAGCAGCTCATTGCTTCCGTTGGCCTCACGCTCCGCTTCGAGGGCCACGTATTCCCCACGGCGTTCCCGGGCCCACGTCAGGGCCGCCCCGAAGTGGGCCTGCAGCACGCGCCGGAGGGCCGGCGAATTGCCGAACGCACGGAAACCCGGCGGGGCGAGCTCGGGAGACATTTCCGGGTGAGCTTTCAGCAGCTGCTCCCACCAGGCCTCCCATTCGGTCTTGAGCGCGGCCGGGCCGCCAACCTCGGCGGTCAGGTGGGAGTGGTCCGCGGCACGGATCTTCGGGGCCACGTGGCACAGCGCCGGATGCCCCGCAGTGTCCAGACCGGCAGCGTCACGAATATAAAGGGCGATGAGCATGGGACCAGAAGTGTCCATCGTGATCCGCCAGCCAGGTCCGCCGGTGTGGTGCATCCAATTGCCTCCTTGGCATGCCGTACGGTCCCAGTCTATTCCTGTTGTTATGAGGCGTTAACGGCTGGCTGCCCGGCCGCCAGCCGGCGGTTCAGGCCCTCTAGATGGGCGTCGAGCACGTCCTTGCACATCTGGGCCGTCATCCACTCGGGCTGCAGGAGGGCGTGCATCGTCAGACCGTCGAGGACTGCCAGCAGCAGCTCCGCCTCAGTGACGAGCACCTGCTGGTTGATGCTGACTGACCCATCGGCGCCGTCGGGGTCGGAATCCGTGCCGCCGGGGACTACGCCGTCGGCCAGGCCCAGGATGAGTCCGCCCACCACTGCGGCCACCGCGCGGTGGCTGCGGTCGGCCTCGGCGGCCAGGAACGGCTTTGTACGGGCGGCATTCTTGAAGGCCATCCAAACGCAGGCGTCGACCGCGCGCTCCTCGTCCAGCGGAAGAAACTCCTCCAGCAGTGCCATGACAGCAACGTGGTGCTCCGCTGACTTTGGCTGCAGGTCCCCCCGCCGGGAGTCCGCGGCGGTGACGCGGCCTACGATCCGGTCCACCACCACTGCGAAGGCGTGGGTTAGGAGCTCGTCGCTGCTGGCGAAATAGTGCCGCACCGAGCCGACGGCCAGCTGCGCTTCGTCTGCAACCTCCCGCAGGGAGGCCCGCTCAAGACCATCCACGGCGATGATCCTGAAGACTGCGTCAACTACTTCCTGGCGCCGGATTACGGCGTCGACAAATTTAGGCACTGGTCTTTTTTAGCACGTCCGTGCCGCTGCCGCCCCAGGGCACACCGGTCCCTCCAGAGGCGTGGCGCGGGTCACATCCGCACCGAGGGCCTAGGGAACGACGCCGGCCGCGCACCTCAGCGGGAGGTGCGCGGCCGGCGTCGTGCGTGCTAGCGCGTGCCTGCCGTGGCAGGCGGGCGGGCTACAGCGACGGGTAGTTGCGTTCCGGTTCGCCGACGTAAAGCTGGCGCGGGCGGCCGATCTTGGTGTTGGGATCGCTGATCATCTCGCGCCACTGGGCGATCCAGCCCGGCAGGCGGCCGATGGCGAACAGCACCGTGAACATCTTTTCGGGGAAGCCCATGGCCTTGTAGATCAGGCCAGTGTAGAAGTCCACGTTCGGGTAGAGCTTGCGCTGGATGAAGTAGTCATCGCCCAGCGCCTTCTCTTCAAGGCGCATGGCGATGTCGAGGAGCTCGTCATTTCCGCCGAGCTTGCTGAGGACCTCGTGGGCGGTGGCCTTGATGATCTTGGCGCGCGGGTCGTAGTTCTTGTAGACGCGGTGTCCGAAGCCCATGAGGCGGACACCGTCTTCCTTGTTCTTGACCTTCTCCATGTAGTCCTCGGGCTTGATGCCGTCGGCCTGGATCTGGCGCAGCATCTTCAGGACGGCCTCGTTGGCGCCGCCATGGGCGGGGCCGAAGAGGGCGTTGATGCCGGCGGAGACGGACGCGAACAGGTTGGCGTTCGAGGAGCCGACCAGGCGGACAGTCGACGTTGAACAGTTCTGCTCGTGGTCAGCGTGCAGGATCAGCAGGAGGTCCAGGGCCTTGGCGACCACCGGGTCCACTTCGTACTGCTCGGCCGGCAGGCCAAAGCTGAGGCGCAGGAAGTTCTCTACCAGGTTCATCGAGTTGTCCGGGTACAGCATCGGCTGGCCGATCGACTTCTTGTGGGCGTAGGCGGCGATGACGGGCATCTTGGCCATGAGGCGGATGGTGGAGACTTCCACCTGCTCGGCGTTGAACGGATCCAGCGAGTCCTGGTAGAACGTCGAGAGTGCGGACACGGCCGAGGACAGCACCGGCATCGGGTGGGCGTCACGGGGGAAGCCGCTGAAGAAGCCCTTGAGCTCCTCGTGCAGCAGCGTGTGGTGGCGGATCCTCTGGTCGAAGGCTTCCAGCTCGGTGGGGGTCGGCAGGTTGCCGTAGATCAGCAGGTAGGAGACTTCCAGGAAGCTTGAGTGCTGGGCCAACTGCTCGATCGGGTAGCCGCGGTAGCGCAGGATGCCGGCGTCACCATCGATGTAGGTGATGGCCGAGGTGGTGGCCGCGGTGTTCATGAAACCGGGGTCGAAGGCGACGGCGCCGGTCTGCTTCAGCAGCTTGGAAACGTCGTAGCCTTCGTTTCCTTCTACAACCTTGATGCGCGGGAGTTCGAGTTCGCCGCCGGCATGGCGCAGGGTTGCGCTGGTGGTTTCAGTCATGGAGTCTCCTCATGAGGCATCGGGGCCTCTGTCGAAAGCTGGTCCAACATCTGGTGAAGCTGCCCGCGGATCCTGTGCGGACAGGATTTCCAAAGGCTGCGCTGCCTTCTTGTGGAAAGCCACCATTGATCGTCAGTTAAAAAGTACCTTCACTTCGCGGGTGGTACTAATCCGGGAGGCGCCCAAAGCGCCGAAAACGTGCCACATGTGGCACGCGTCACAGCATTGTTACGCTCCGGTGGCCAGCCGCGATACCGCGGCGTCGATCCTCTCGTCGCTGGCGGTCAGCGCCACCCGGATGAACCCATGGCCGGCGTCGCCGTAGAAAACGCCGGGGCCGACGACGATCCCGCGGTCCGCGAGCCGGCCCACGGTGTCCCACGTCGCCTCGCCGGCGGTGGCCCACAGATATAGGCCCGCCCTGGACTCATGGATTGTCAGGCCGAACGCCTCCAGCGCGGGCACAATCCGTTCCCGCCGGCCCCTGTACAGATCCTTCTGGGCCTCGACGTGGGCGTCGTCGCCGAGGCCCACCCGCATGGCTTCCTGCACGGGATACGGAACAATCATCCCGGCGTGCTTGCGGCTGTTGACCAGGTTCGCCATGATCACCGGATCGCCGGCGACGAATGCCGCCCGGTAGCCGGCCACATTGGACTGTTTGCTCAGCGAATAGACGGCTAGCAGGCCATCGTGGGAACCCTCTGCGACCTCAGGGTTCAGGATGCTGGGGACCGGAGTGCCGCCGCGCTGGACGTCCCACTCCCCCCAGCCGAGTTCGGCGTAGCATTCGTCGGACGCGACCACGGCGCCGAGCTCGCGGGCTTGCCGGACGATCCGCCGCAGCGATGCAATGTCCCGGACGCTGCCGGTGGGGTTGGCCGGTGAATTGACCCAGACCAGGCGCACGCGGGCCCGGGTGCCGGCGTCGAGCTCGTCGAGGTCGTCGGCGGCGATCTGCTCCGCACCGGCGAAGGTGGCTCCGATGTCATAGGTGGGGTACGCGACCGTGGGGCGGACGACGACGTCGCCAGATTTCAGTCCGAGCAGGAACGGCAGCCACGCGACGAGTTCCTTGGAGCCCACCGTCGGCATCACATCCCGCGGATCGAGCCCTGGAACGCCGCGCCGGCGCGCAAACCAGCCGGCGATGGCTTCCCGCAGGGCCGGCGTCCCGTGAACGGTGGGATAGCCCGGGGCGTTCGCGGCTGCGCGCAGCGCGTCCTGGATGAGGGCCGGCGTCGGGTCCACCGGGGTTCCGATGGAAAGGTTGACGGCTCCTGCCTCGTGCCGGGCTGCCGTGGCGAGATACGGCGCCATGGCCTCCCACGGGTAATCGGGCAGGCTCAGGCCGAAGGTGCGCACCGCGGATGTCACCGTAGCGCCGTCCTAGTTGTCTTGGTTCTGCGGCGGCAGGGCGGCGATCATGGGGTGGTCGGTGTGGGTGTTCCCGACCTTCGCCGCGCCGCCCGGGGAACCGAGTTCGTCGAAGAACTCGACGTTGGCCTTGTAGTAGTCAGCCCACTCTTCGGGGGTGTCATCCTCGTAGTAGATCGCCTCCACGGGGCAGACCGGCTCACAGGCACCGCAGTCCACGCACTCGTCGGGGTGGATGTACAGGGAACGCTCACCCTCGTAGATGCAATCGACGGGGCACTCCTCAATGCATGCCTTGTCTTTAACATCTACACACGGCTGCGCGATTACGTACGTCACGTCCCTGGCCTCTCCACGTTGTTCCGGCGACCGGCCGGATGATTTCCAGGCCCTGAGCCGGGCTTCTGACTTCCGAGCCTATTATCTCCCAGCCTGTTCCCGCGAACCTAGCGGGACGTCATACATGCTCCGCGTCTTACTATGATCAGATGAGCTCGCCCCTGCCCCTGCCCCAGCAGTTCCTCTCCGGCGCCCCGCTCGGCACGCGTGTTGTGGTTCGGTACCGGATCGACGGCGGCCTGACGGATGCCCTTGGCGAGCTCGTGGAACGCGCCGACGGTGTGTGCACTGTCCGTACCCGCCACTCCGACGTCGCCATCGCCCTCCCCCTCGTAGTGGCGGCCAAGGAAGTCCCGCCACCCCCACCCCGCCGCGCCCGGCGCGTGCAGGGCGGCTGAGCAGCGGTTCGCGGGTGGCCGGTGGTTGCGGGCTCGGGCGTCCAGTGGACATGCCCTCCCCCGCCTGCGAGCCACGCACATGGCCACCCGCCACCCCCGCGCCCAATGGACATGCCCTCCCCTCGCTGCCGGCGATGCACATTTCACCGTAATGCGCATCGGCACTTGGCAGCGCGGGACATGTCCAGTGGTGAATCGACGGAGAAATGGACATGTCCAGCCGTGACTGGGTGCAGCGCGGGATCACGGTGCAAGCGTGAAGCGCGGGACCACAGCGCAGCGAGCCAAGCCCAGGACCACAGCGCAGCGCAGCGGGCGAAGTGCAGGATCATTGCGCAAGGGCGCGGTGCAAGGACGCACGAAATTTGGAAATTCGCCTCCGACTTTAGGCGGCGGCGGACAGCCTGTTCAGCGCTTCCCGGACCATGGTGATGAAATCCTCAGGATGGTCCCTCAGCAGCTGGTAGGTCACAATCAGTGTCGGGATTCCCCGGCGCGTTGTGACGTTCCAACGCCGCCGGTCTTCCTCGAAGCTTGACCTGTCCATGTGGAACCCGGCCCCGTCAGCCTCTATGCCGAGGCGGCCATCGACCATCAGGTCGACGTGTCCCATGCCCGGAACGTTGACCTGCGATTCAACGTGGAAGCCGGCCCGCCGCAGAAGGAACCGGGCCAGGCACTCAATGACCGACTGCGACTGCGGGACGATCGCCGATACGATCCGGCGCTCCCGGGAGTCATTCCGGCCACCGAGCCGCTGACGCAGCGAACCCAGAGGGAGTCCCTTCAGCACGACGGCGGATTCGGCGATGATCAGCCCGTCTGGTTCGGGCAAGCAGCGCAGGCATTGGATGACCGTGTCCAGGAGCGTCGGCGGCATGGAGGCCCGGTGGCAGACGAAGCCCTGGTAGTGCCTGCTGTGGGTGAGGGCTACATGCGGCTGGGTTGGGGAATGGAGAACCCACAGTCCGCTGAAGTGGGCCGCGGTGATGCACGCAGGCTCCGCCGGAAGCGAGCGAATGGAGATCAGCTGCGCGTCCGCACCGGGCAAGGCATAGACGCCGCGGGCTACCCGGGACACCGATCCCGTGGCCATCGCCGACCTGAGCTGAGAATCGGAGACTCCCGCCGCAGCAATGTATTTGGCGCGGGCGACGCCGTCATAATTCGAGAGCACCTCGAGGATGTTGGCCATTCACCCATAGTGGAGCCGCAGGCCGCGCCCGAGTAGTCGGATCCCGCGCTATGTGGACAACCGCTCGGACCGGGCAGGGCCGCAGCCTGCCCGGACTGGGGTCGATGGCTGGACTTGTCCCGCGCACCGGCCCTCCGGCGGACATAATGCCATTGTGCCCACTCGAGCGAACGAACAACGAGCATGTCCAGCGACGAGGGTAGTGCCGACCGAACAAACCCAACCATGAGGACTGGACATGTCCCGTGCACCGGGCCGCCGGCGGACATAATGCCATTGTGTCCATTCGAGCGAACGAAAAATGAGCATGTCCCCCCGAGCGTGGGGGCAGGCCGGGGGTGGGTCCTAGCCGGGCGGGCGCCGGTACCGGCGGCACCAGGCGAGCATGGCCAGGGTGATGCCTGCGATGCCGAAGACCCAGATGTTGCCCGAGGTGTCGCCGATGACCAGGCGCTTGCCTGTTTCCAGGGTGGACCACCAGCCGGTCAGCGCGTAACAGAGGACGCCGCACACCGCCGTCGGGACGACGGAACGGAACGCCGCCCCGAGCCAAAGCTGGACCGAGCCCAGCAGCACGAGAGCCGCCACAGCGCCCCACGGGAGGTCCACGCCGCCCAGGACCAGATCGTGCCGATGCAGGGCCGTGCCTGCGAGGGCAACAAAAAGAGCTGCCGGCACGGCGGCGGCAATACCGCCTGCCGTACCGGCAGCTCTCTTAGTCACGTTTCAGCCGAAGCCCGGGGACCGGGATCAGACCTTGGCGCGGGCGCGGTTGGCCTTGGCGCGCTCGTTGGTGTCCAGGATGACCTTACGGATGCGAATTGAATCCGGGGTAACCTCAACGCACTCGTCTTCGCGGGCGAATTCGAGGGACTCTTCGAGGGTCAGGTCGCGCGGCGGCGTCAGGTTCTCGAAGGTGTCCGAGGAGGCTGCACGCATGTTGGTGAGCTTCTTTTCCTTCGTGATGTTGACGTCCATGTCGTCTGCGCGGGAGTTCTCGCCCACGATCATGCCTTCGTAAACCTCGGAGGTGGGCTTGACGAAGAAGGAGCCACGTTCCTGCAGGTTGATCATGGCGAACGGGGTCACAACACCGGCGCGGTCGGCGATCATCGAACCGTTGGTGCGGTATTCGATCGGGCCGGCCCACGGCTCGTAGCCCTCGGAGATCGAAGCTGCAATGCCGGCGCCGCGGGTGTCCGTGAGGAACTTGGTGCGGAACCCGATCAGGCCACGGGCCGGAACGATGAACTCCATGCGGCACCAGCCGGTGCCGTGGTTCGCCATGTTGGTCATGCGGCCCTTGCGTGCGGCCATCAGCTGGGTGACGGCGCCGAGGTACTCTTCGGGCACGTCGATGGTCATGTGCTCCATCGGCTCGTGGACCTTGCCGTCGACGGTCCGGGTGACAACCTGCGGCTTGCCGACGGTCAGCTCGAAACCTTCACGGCGCATCTGCTCGACCAAGATGGCCAGCGCAAGCTCGCCACGGCCCTGGACTTCCCAAGCGTCGGGACGCTCGGTGGGGAGAACCTTGATGGAGACGTTACCGATCAGTTCCTTGTCGAGGCGGTCCTTGACCTGGCGGGCCGTGACCTTGGCGCCCTTGACCTTGCCGGCCAGCGGCGAGGTGTTGATACCAATGGTCATGGAGATGGCCGGGTCGTCAACGGTGATCAGCGGCAGCGGCTGCGGGTTCTCGGCATCGGTCAGGGTCTCGCCGATGGTGATCTCCTCGATGCCGGCAACAGCAACGATTTCGCCGGGGCCAGCGGATTCCGCGGGGACACGGTCGAGTGCCTTGGTGGCCAGCAGCTCGGTGATCTTGACGTTCTTCAGCTCGCCGTTGGCGCGCGCCCAGGCGACGGTCTGGCCCTTGCGCAGGGTGCCGTTGTAGATGCGCAGCAGCGCGAGGCGTCCGAGGAACGGGGATGCGTCCAGGTTGGTGACGTGCGCCTGCAGGACACCATTCGGGTTGTATGTCGGGGCCGGGATGTGCTCGATGATGGCCTGGAAGAGCGGCTCGAGGTCCTCGTTCTCCGGGGCTGAGCCGTCTGCGGGCTGCTCGAGGGAAGCGCGGCCAACCTTGGCGGCGGCGTAGACAACCGGAACGTTGAGGATCTTGTCCAGGTCGAGGTCCGGAACTTCGTCGGCGAGGTCGGACGCCAGGCCCAGGAGCAGGTCCATGGACTCGTGGACAACTTCTTCGATCCGCGCGTCGGGGCGGTCGGTCTTGTTGACCAGGAGGATCACCGGCAGGTGCGCGGCCAGGGCCTTGCGCAGCACGAAGCGGGTCTGGGGCAGCGGGCCCTCAGAGGCATCTACGAGGAGAACGACGCCGTCCACCATGGACAGGCCGCGCTCGACCTCGCCGCCGAAGTCGGCGTGGCCGGGGGTGTCGATGACGTTGATGGTGATGGTCTCGCCGTTGGAGGACGGTCCGTTGTAGGCCACCGTGGTGTTCTTGGCCAGGATGGTGATGCCCTTTTCGCGTTCCAGGTCACCGGAGTCCATGACGCGGTCTTCGAGGTGGTTGTGCTCGGCAAAGGAGTTGGTCTGCTTGAGCATGGCGTCGACCAGTGTGGTCTTGCCGTGGTCAACGTGGGCCACGATCGCGACGTTGCGCAGGTCACTGCGCGATGCAGTGGCTACCGCGGTGTTGGTGGTGGTTTCAGACATGCGTTATTGCTCGATTCAGTGGTGAAGTCAGCTGTGGTATCGCGACATTTCCAACCGGAACGCACGACGGATAAGTCCCTTTGGCACAGGGCACCTTCTACCATTCTAAACGCTAGGTCATTTATTGGCCTAAAATGCGAACCGGCGGCCGGCCACCGCACCGCCGCCGGAGCAGGACGGGCGCACGGAACTGGTTTATTACCTGTGAGTAAAATCACTGGATTTTCCGGCTCCCATGCCCCATCATTGCTCTGATAGCAGCAAGCAAGCCCGGAGTCATTCATGCGAAACGCCTCGGCCCTGTCCAGCTTTGTCGCAACGATGATCGCCGTAGGCGTAGTTCTTGGCGGCTGCGGGACGGCCTCTTTTTCACCTGCGAACGACGCAGGCTCCTCCAATGTGGGCTCTTCCGACGGCGGATATTCTGACGCGGGTTCTGCGGGCGCCCCGCTGACGGCCAGCCAGGCCGGAGCGGCCAACGGGGCCGGCGTGCCGGTCGCGGCAGGATCCGCGGCGAAAACGCACATCGGGTCCACCATCGACCCCGCCGGTCTGCCGGCCGGCTCGATCTACCGCAATCCTGCCAACGGCCGCGACGAGATCATCGTCAAGGACACCAGCAACATCGCGGTGCTCATTGGCGACTCACAGTCGGAACCGTCTTTCGGCTGGCCCAGGCAGGGTCTGGCCGCCGCCGGGTACAAAGTCTTCTTCTGCGGCCGGGGCGGCACCGGCTACGTGGCGTCCAACGGTAAAACCGGCAACTACATCGACGCGCTCCAGCGCGGCGACTGGAAGCTCCCCTACGGCACCCCTCCCCTGGTGGTGATCGAAGGCGGCGGGAACGACGCCGCGCGCGGGGCGTCGAACGCGCAGATCGTCGCCAACGCCGAGCGGCTGATCGCCAGCATCCAGCAGCGCTATCCCGCGGCCCGGGTGATCATGGTCGGAACGCTCGCGCGGGGTGCCCACTACGGCGGTGGACGCCGGTCCGAAGTGGACGCGCTCGTGGGCAAAGTGGCGGACCGGCACGGTCTGACGTTCGTCAGCGCGGGAGACTGGCTTACCCGCTACAACCTCACGGGTTCTATGGCGGACGGGGTCCACCTGAACCGGCAGGGCCACGCGGCCCTTGGCGCCGTTTTTGGCCAGCGGTTGGAGTCGTTGGGGCTTGACTACGCAGACCCCCGCATGCTGACCGGTCTGTCCCACTAGCGCTGGGGCGGGCCGGGAGCTCCGCGAGGCCCGGCGACCCGGACAGGCCCGGCGACGGGCCGGGCCCCAGCCAGTCCACTCAGCCCCGCACACCAATAAAAGCAAAGCAAAGGAGCCGGTGCCCGCCCCAACGGGCGGACACCGGCTCCTGTGCTGTTGGCGGCGGACTTGTTCAAGTCCTAGCGAAAGCGGCTCAGGCCACTTCAACTTCCGGCGGCAGCATGAGGCCGGCGCCGGGGATGGCGTTGAGCAGCGCCCGGGTGTAGTCCTGCTGCGGTGACTCGAAGACGTCGTCCGTTGAGCCCGTCTCCACCAGCTTGCCCTTCTCCATGACGCACACGTGGTCCGCGATCTGGCGGACCACGGCGAGGTCGTGGGTGATGAACAGGTAGGTCAGACCGAGCCGGGACTGCAGTTCGGCGAGCAGGTTCAGCACCTGCGCCTGCACCAGGACATCGAGCGCCGAGACGGCCTCGTCGCAGATGATCACTTCGGGGTCCAATGCCAGGGCGCGGGCGATCGCGACGCGCTGGCGCTGGCCACCGGAGAGCTCGTTCGGGTACCGCTGCATGGTGGACTGCGGCAGCGCTACCTGATCCAGCAGTTCCCGCACCTTCTTCTCGCGGCTCGCCTTGTCCCCGATCTTGTGGGTCCGCAGCGGCTCCTCGATGGTCCTGAAGATGTTGTACATCGGGTCCAGCGAACCGTACGGATCCTGGAAGATCGGCTGTACCCGGCGCCGGAAGGCGAAGAGATCCTTGCTGTTCAGGGTGGAGGTGTCCACGCCGTCGAAGATGATCTTGCCGGACGTCGGCGACAGGAGGTTCAGGACCATCTGGGCCACCGTGGACTTGCCGGACCCCGACTCGCCCACGATCGCCGTCGTGGTTCCCCGCTTGACGCTGAAAGAGACGTCGTCGACGGCGGTGAAGTCCGTGGACTTGCCCAGGCCCGAGCGCAGCTTGAAGACCTTCCGCAGGTTCTGGATCTGCAGGACCTCGTCCGTCTTGGACGGCTCAACCACGCCGGTCTCGCTCGGGGCGAGCATGTCGTCGGTCTCCACCCCCAGTTCCTTGGCGGCCTGGATGCGCCGGGACGCCAGCGACGGCGCCGAGGCGACCAGCCGCTGGGTGTACGGGTGCTGCGGGTTCTGCAGCAGCTCCAGCGATGGCCCGGACTCGACAACCTGGCCGCGGTACATGACCACTACCTGGTCGGCGCGCTCGGCGGCGAGGCCGAGGTCGTGCGTGATCAGCAGCACCGCGGTGCCCAGTTCCGTGGTCATCTTGTCCAGGTGATCGAGGATCTGGCGCTGCACGGTGACGTCGAGCGCCGACGTCGGCTCGTCCGCGATGAGCAGGCGCGGCTGGCAGGCGAGCCCGATCGCGATCAGCGCGCGCTGGCGCATGCCGCCGGAGAACTCGTGGGGGTACTGCTTGGCGCGGCTGCCAGCGTCGGGCAGCCCGGCCTGGGACAGGACCTTTGCGACGTCGTCGGGCCCGCTCGGGAGTCCGTTGGCCTTCAGTGTCTCGCGGACCTGGTCGCCGATCTTCCACACCGGGTTGAGGTTGGACATCGGGTCCTGCGGGACCATGCCGATGCTGTTGCCCCGGAGTTCGATCATCCGCTTTTCGCTGGCGTTGGAGATGTCTTCGCCGTCGAACAGGATCTGGCCCGCCGCGACGCGGCCGTTGCCCGGGAGCAGGCCGATAGCGGCCAGGGCGGTGGTGGACTTACCGGAGCCCGACTCGCCCACAATTGCGACGGTTTCGCCCGGCATGACGGTGAGGTGGGCGTTGCGGACGGCGTTGACCTCGCCGTTGCTCGTGGTGAACCCGATGGCCAGGTTCCTGATTTCAAGCAGTGGGCGCTCGGTGGCGTACTCAGCTTCCTGGAAGTCAACAGAGGCGCTCATGGTGTCCCCTTTCATCGCTTGCGGGCTTTGGGATCGAGGGCATCGCGCAGGGCATCGCCCAGCATGATGAAGCTCAGGACGGTGATGGACAGCGCAATTGCCGGGTAGAGCAGCGGCATCGGGTTGGACCGGAGCGAGGCCTGCGCCGCCTGGATGTCGTTGCCCCAGGACATGACACTGGGCGGCAGCCCGATGCCGAGGAAGGACAGTGTGGATTCGGCCACGATGAACGTGCCCAGGGAAATGGTGGCCACGACAATGATCGGGGCCAGCGAGTTCGGCAGGACGTGGCGCATGAGGGCACCGAACTTCGAGACGCCGAGTGACCGGGCCGCCGTGACGAAGTCGGCGTTGCGGACCTCTATGACGGCGCCACGGGTGATGCGCGCGATTTGGGGCCAGCCGAAGACGATCAGGATGAGCACCAGCGTCCATACTGTCTTGTTCGTCCGGAACATCGGCAGCTGCATGAGCACGATCGCGCCCAAGATCAGCGGCAGGGCGAAGAAGATGTCATTGATGCGTGCCAAGACGGAATCGATCCAGCCGCCGTAGTAGCCCGCCACGGCACCCATGATGCCACCGATCAGCAGCACTCCGATGGTGGTCAAAAGGCCAACCGTCACCGAGGAGCGGGTGCCGAAGATGACGCGGGCGTAGACGTCGCAGCCCTGCTGGGTGAAGCCCAGCGGGTGCCCCGCGGCGGGGCCGGCGTCGGAGTTGGCCAGCTGGCACGCCTCCGAGGTCGGGTCGATCGGCGAGAACAGCCCGGGGAAGAGGGAGACCGCCACGACCACAAGGATCAGGAGTGCGGAGATGATGAAGAGCGGCTGCTTGCGCAGGTTCTTCCAGGCCTCGCCCCACAGGCTCAGTGGTGCGGCTTCGTCCTTGACCCGGTCCGTCACCTGGAGCGGGGTCTCGGAGACATCGGCCACGAAGTGCTCAGTCCGGCGGGCCGGGCGGCGGGAATCGGCGTGCCGTGCGGTGGTGGTGTTATCAGGAGTCATAACGGATCCTCGGGTCAAGCCAGCCGTAAAGCAGGTCAACGAGCAGGTTGGAGAGGCAGTAGATCAGCACCAGGACGGTGACGATCGAGACCACCGTGGGCCCTTCGCCGGACAGCACGGCCCGGTAGAGCCGGTTGCCGACGCCCGGAACGTTGAAGATTCCTTCCGTGACGATTGCGCCGCCCATCAGGGCACCGAGGTCGGCGCCCAGGAAGGTAATGACGGGAATCAGGGAGTTGCGCAGGATGTGGACGCGGACCACCTGGAACCGGGAGAGGCCCTTGGCGGTCGCGGTGCGGACGTAGTCGGCGTTCATGTTTTCGATGACGGACGTACGGGTCAGGCGCAGGACATAGGCGAACGATCCCAGTCCCAGCACGATCGCCGGCAGGATGAGGTCCTGGACGGTCGCGGCGGAGCTGACGGTCGGCTTGGCCCAGCCCAGTTGGACGCCGATGGTGAACTGCAGCAGGAAGCCTAGGACGAAGATCGGGATGCCGATCACGATCAGGGACGCTACCAGGACCGTGGCGTCAAAGAACTTGCCTTTGCGCAGGCCGGCGATGAGGCCGAAGACGATGCCGAAAACTGCCTCGAAGATCAGCGCCATGATGGCCAGCCGGGCCGTGACGGGGAAGACCTCGCCGAGCACGGCGGCGATGGGGCGTCCGGAGAAGTCCTGGCCTAGGTCGAACGTGAAGATGCTCTTGAGGTAAAGCAGGTATTGCATCCAGAACGGCTGGTCCAGGTGGTACTGCGCCCGCAGCTTGGCTGCCACGGCCTCGTTCACCGGCTTGTCGCCGAACAGTGCCACGATGGGATCGCCGGGCAGGCTGAAGACCAGGAAGTAGACCAGCAGTGTTGCGCCCAAAAAGACGGGAATCAGTTGCAGGAAACGCTTGAGGATGTATGTCGACATCAGCGAGTCACACCCTCGTTGGCAGGCATCCTGTCCAGGGATGCGGCGGAGTTGTTCATCAAAGAACCTTTTCACTATGGATGCAGGCCGGCGCCGGTTCAGTCACGGCGGCAGGGCTGCGAAAAGTTCGCCCGAAGAGCCGGGCATCAAGAAAATAAATGGTGGGAAAACACGACGACGGCGGAGGCCCCCAGTATGGGCGGCCCCCGCCGTCGTTTTGTTGTTACTTACCGGTTACGTTGTAGTACAGCGGGACGCCGTCCCAGCCGTAGTCAACGTTGGTGACCTTGTCGCTCCAGCCGCCTTGGGCGACCTGGTACCACAAGGGGATGGCCGGCAGGTCCTGGAGGAGGATCTCCTGGGCCTTGTTCATGGCCTTGTTGCCTTCACTGACCGACGCGGCGTTCAGGCCGTCAGAGACGGCCTTGTCGAACGTCGGGTTGGCGTAGTTGGCGTCGTTCGAGCCGGCACCGGTCTTGTAGATCGGGCCGAGGAAGTTGTACAGCGACGGGTAGTCTGCCTGCCAGCCGGCACGGATGGAGCCGGTGAGGGTCTTGGCGGTGGCGTCGTTGCGGGCTTCCTTGAAGGTGGCGTACGGCTTGCCTTCAACCTTGATGCCGAGCGTGTTCTTGAGCTGGTTTACCACTGCCTCAACCCAGGCCTTGTGTCCGCCCTTGTCGGCGTTGTAGGCAATGGTGAAGGTCTTATTGGCATCCCACTTCTGGATCGCGTCAGCCTTGGTCCAGGCTTCCTTGGCCTTGGCGGCGTCGAACTTCAGGTTGTCGGAACCGGCGATCGCGTCGCTGTAGCCGTCAAGCACGGGAGCCGTGAAGTCCTTGGCAGGCTGGCGTGCGCCGTTGAAGATCACCTTGGTGATCTCATCGCGGTTGATCGCCATGGAAATCGCCTGGCGGCGGAGCTTGCCGGCCTCGCCGCTCCATTCCGGGAGGTATTCCGGGATGGCGATGGTCTGGTTGCCGGCGTACGGCTTGTTGATGGTGCGGTCGCCGAGGTCAGACTTGAAGTTCTTCAGAGCGCTGGTGGGGATGGTCTGGAGGATGTCCAGCTCGTTGCTCAGCAGAGACTGGTAAGCGGAGTCGTCGTTCTGGAAGATCTTGAAGGTCACGCCGGCGTTCTTGGCCTTGCGCGGGCCGTTGTAATCCGGGTTCGGGACCAGCTGGATCTCCACATTGTGCTGCCAGCCGCCGTCGGCCATCTTGTACGGGCCGTTGCCGACCGGCTTCTCGCCGAAGCCCTTCGGGTCCTTCAGTGCGCCGGAGGGAACCGGAACAAACGCGGTGTAGCCGAGGCGAAGCGGCCAGTCAGATTCCGGCTGCTTCAGTTCAACGGTGAACGTCTGGTCGTCAACGACCTTCAGGCCGGACATGGTCTCGACGGTGGAGCCTTCTTTGCTGGCTTCGTCGTAGCCCTTGATGCTTTCGAAGAAGCCACCGCTGAGCTGGGCGTTCTTGGCTGCGGCGCCGAAGTTCCAGGAATCGACGAAGGTCTTGGCCGTGATGGCCTCGCCGTTCGTAAACTTCTGGTCCTTCTTGACCTTGATGGTGAAGTGCTGGCCGTCCTTGCCCTCGATGGACTCGGCGAGTTCGTTGACGGGCTTGCCGCTGGGGTCGTAGCTGACCAGGCCAGCGAAGATCATGTCGATAACCTTGCCGCCGCCAACTTCGTTGGTGTCGGCAGGCATCAGGGGACGCTGGGGTTCGGAGCCGTCGGCGAGGATCACCTTGCTGGTGTCACCGCCGGTACTACCGCTACCGGTTGCAGAGCCGCTGGCACCGCATCCGGTCAGGGCGAGGGCGGCGATAGCCACCATGCCCAGTGCTTTGGAAGTGCGCGAAAAACGCATTCCGCCTCCTATGAGTTGTGGGAGTTCGTGAGGGAAAAACTTATGCTTCCCCGTAAGCAGGCACAGGGGTATCCCCTGTGACGTGGCCTACATATGGAAGTAGCCTAGCCCTTAACTGTCCAAATGTTGGAACTCCGTTGCCAAACCGTGATCCGACAATCTCATGACGGTTAACGTCAAGCGCGGTGTATTTCAAGTCACACGCTACTGGCTGGTACTATTCGCTCGCCGTGTGACGCGGGTTACCCGCGATTAACTGGAATCCGGCGGTTTTTAGCCCCCCGGGGCGCAGCTCAGCTGGCCCCAGACAGCAGCTGCGCACGCAGTTCGCGACGCTCGCGTTGCTTGTCCGGATCCGGCAGCGGAACGGCCGCCAGGAGCCGCTGGGTGTAGGGCTCCTGGGGGTTGCGGAGGATCTGGTCCCGGGTGCCCTGCTCCACGATCCTGCCGCGCTGCATGACGCAGATCCGGTCCGCGAGCACATCCACCACTGCGAGGTCATGGGTGACAAAGAGGCACGCGAACCCCAGTTCCCTCTGCAGGTTCTGGAAGAGATCGAGCACCTTGGCCTGGACGGAGACGTCGAGGGCGGATGTGGGCTCGTCGGCGACCATCAGCTTCGGCTTGAGCGAGAGGGCACGCGCGATCCCCACGCGCTGCTTCTGCCCGCCGGAGAGTTCGTGCGGGTAGCGGTTGCGGTAATCCCGCGGCAGCTCGACCTGGTCCAGGAGCGCCTCGATCCGGCTTTGCAGTTCGGCGCCCTTCGCGGCCTTTGCCAGGAACATCGGCTCCCCGATGCTTTCCCCGATGGGCAGCCTGGGGTTCAGGGACGACGACGGATCCTGGAACACCATGCCGACATGCCGGCGCATCTCGCGGAGCTGGCGGCCGTTCTGCTTGGCGGCGGAAATGTCCTGCCCGACCACGCGCATGGTGCCTGCCGCCACCGGCAGCAGGCCGACGGCGGCCCGGCCGATGGTGGTCTTGCCGGAGCCCGACTCGCCGACCAGGCCGACCACCTGTCCGGGGTAGATGACCAGGTTGGCCCCCTCCACGGCGCGGAAGGCCGGCACCCGGCCCTGCTTCGGGTATTCGATGGCGACATCGCTGAGCTCCAGGACCGGCTCGCCCTTCGGTTTGGCTGCCTCGGCCGCGGCCAGGGCGGCGGCATTTTCGCGCTCCCGCCGGATCAGCTCGTCTTCCGGAATGGACAGGATCTCGACGTGCGTCGCGGCGGCGAGAGCGGCGGTGACGTCCACGTCCGCGGCCGAATCGGCGCCCCCCTGGCCCAGGTGCGGGACCGCGGCCAGCAGCGCCTTGGTGTATTCGTGCTGCGGGTTGTGGAAGATCTGCGCTGCCGTCCCTGTCTCGACGATTAGGCCCTTGCGCATGACGGCAATCCGGTCGGCGAGGTCGGCCACCACCCCCATATCGTGGGTGATCAGCACAATGGCACTGTCCAGCTTGTTCCGCAGGTTGCGCATGAGGTCAAGGATTTCGGCTTGGACGGTGACGTCGAGGGCCGTGGTGGGTTCATCGGCGATGAGCAGCTTCGGGTCGCAGGAGAGCGACTGCGCGATCATCGCGCGCTGGCGCTGGCCGCCGGAGAGCTGGTGCGGGTAGGACCGGAAGGCCTTCTCCGGATCGGGCAGTTCGACAAGATCCAGCATGCGCAGGGCGCGGAGTCGGGCTTCTTCCGGGGATACCTCATTGTGCAGACGCACAGTTTCCACGATCTGCGCCCCCACGGTGTACACCGGGTTCAGGGCCGTCATCGGCTCCTGGAAGATCACCGCGACGTCCTTGCCGCGTACTGCGCGGATATTGGCCTCGTTGCTTCCCAGCAGCTCACGGCCGCCGAGCTTGACACTTCCGCTCACGCGGCTGTTACTGGGCAGCAGGCCCAGCAGCGCCATTGAACTGGCGCTCTTTCCGGACCCGGACTCCCCCACGATGGCGAGGACTTCGCCGGCCCGGACCTCGTAGTTCAGGCCGATCGCGGCCGGGACCCATTTCTTGTCCACACCGAAATCCACGCTGAGATCCCGGACCTCCAGGACGGTTTCGCCTTTGCCAGGCGCGGGTGACGCCGGAGGATCGAGGGTGATGAAGTCAGTCATGATGGGCTATCCTTCCGCCCGGGCCGCCGGTGCACCGGGGATTAGTGCTGCGGCTCGGAATACTGAATTATTGGGGGCATGAGCTCTGCGCACGCCGGAAAAGTTGAAGTCTTCAAAGCACGAACCAACAAATGGTTCGCGTGGCTCTCCTGGGCGGTAGCCGCGTTCGGTGTCGTTGCCACGGTGGTCATGGCAGGTCCCGGGGCGCTGGGCGGCATCGCCCCGCTGGCCTTCATCGCCTTCATGGGCTGGCAACTGTTCTGGATGCCGTCCGTTGTGGTCCACGACGCCGGCGTCACCCTGGAAAATCCGTTCCGCTCGATTGAGGTGCCGTGGGCCGCGCTGGTGCATGTCGATACCCGCTTTGCACTGACGCTGGTCACCGCCGAGAAGAGCTACACGTCCTGGGCCGCGCCCGCTCCCGGTATCTGGGGCGGCCGCCACGCCCGCCCGGAAGACCTCCACGGCCTGCCGGCAACCAGCTATGGCCCTGGCAAGTCGGTCCGTCCGGGCGATCTGAAAACCACGGACTCCGGCCAGGCCGCCATGCTGGTGCGGGCGCGGTGGCATGAGCTGGTGGAAGGCGGGCAGCTCGCCGCCGGCGAGGCCTGCAGCACCGCCGCAACCGTCACTGTCCGCTGGGTGGCGATCGGCGCCGTCGTACTGCTCCTGGCGGCCAGCTACCTGGCGGTTACCGCCAGCTAGCCGGTGCCTGCACGGGGCGGGCATTTACTGGCCCCGTGTTCCGTCAGCCGGCCCGTCGTGCCCCGGCTCCTCGGGCCGGAACCCCGATTGCCGGAATCCCTGTTGCTCCGGCCCGTCCAGACCGGTGACAGCGCTTGCCTGCGCCGCGGGGCCGCCGTGTTCTGCAGCTTTCTTGGCGTTGAACTTCTTCTGCCGCGGGTCAAAGGCGTCCCGCAGGCCGTCGCCGATGAAGTTGATGCTGAGGCAGATGAGCACGATGAACATACCCGGGAACCAAAAGAGCCAGGGCCGAGTGGTGAAGGCCTGCTGGTTCTGCGAGATGAGCAGGCCCAGGGACGTGTCCGGGGCCTTGACACCGACACCGAGGTAACTGAGCGCCGTTTCCGTGAGGATCGCGGCGGACATGGTCAGGGTCACGTTCACGATGAGCACGCCGACGGCGTTGGGCAAAATGTGCTTGAAGATGATCCGGGCATTGCTTGCGCCCGAAATCCGGGCCGCATCCACAAACTCGCGTTCGCGCAGTGACAGGAATTCCCCGCGCATCAGGCGGGCCAGTGCGACCCAGCTGATCAGGCCCAGGAAGATTCCGAGGGCCAGGACGCCGTTGGTGCTGGCAAAGGAAGCGAACCAGCTTCCCTGGTCCCGGCGCCCGGCGAGAGCAGCCATGACAGCGGCCAGCAGCAGGGCGGGAATGATGATGATGACGTCAGTCAGTCGCATCAAGATGGCCTCGGGCCAGCCCCGGAAGTAGCCGGAGATGGCGCCGACCACGACGCCGATCAGGCCGGCGATGACGCCGATCACGATCATGATGGTGATGGACTGCTGCGCGCCGCGCATGGTCATGGCGAAGACGTCCCGGCCGATCCGGTCCTGGCCGAAGGGGTGTTCGCCCCAGGCCAGCGGCCACAGGGAGGAGGTCGGTGCGCCGCCGTTGACCAGGGGGGAGACTTGCTCGTGGTTGTACTTCCACCAGCCCGGGATGCCCAGGTAGCCCACGGAGGTGAAGGCCAGGATGAAGATGAGGGAGAACACCACAAGGCCGATGATGGCGCCGGAGTGTCCGAGGAAACGTTTCCGGACGATCTGGCCCTGGCTGAGGCCCTTGGCCTCGATGATCGGCTCAATGCCCGCGGCGGCAGATATCCGGGAGGCGTCTTCGGCCATGATTTCTTCCTGCTGGCTTGGCTGGCTCATGCTTTTACCCTTACGCGCGGATCCAGTGCGGAGTAAGCAAGGTCCGCGATGAGGTTGAAGACCATGGCCGTGATGGCCACGCAAATGAAGACCCCCATGACCGGATTGGGATCGACGTGCGCGATTCCGTCCAGGAAGAGGAAGCCCATGCCACGGACCGAGAAGACCGTTTCGGTGATGACGGCACCGCCGATCAGTGCGCCGATGTCGAAGGCCACGATCGTGGCGATCGGGATCAGGGCGTTCCGGAAGGCGTGGCGCATGACGACGGTCCGCTCGCTCAGGCCCTTGGCCCGGGCCGTGCGGATGTAGTCCATGTTCATGATTTCGAGCATGGAGGCCCGGGTGAACCGCGTGTAGCTGGCCAGTGAAATGAGGATCAGGGCCAGGGTGGGCAGGATCAGGTGGGTAAAGGTGTCAAGGCCCAGGACCCAGAAGTCGCCCTGGATGTTCGGCGTGCTGGCACCGATGGTGGCGATCGGCCGGCCGCGCACACGACTGTTGTTGAAGTAGCTGGGCCAGGCCTGCATGTACCGGTCCAGCAGGATCAGGAAGCCGACCAGGAACGAGGTGATTCCCGCCGCCCGCATGGACTGCCCCCGGTCGTAGCCACCCACCAGGTAGCCGATGCCCACGCCGATCAGGACAAAGGCGATCGCCAGCAGCACGATCATCACGAACGTGGCCTCGTTGAGCAGCGGCTGAAGGAGGAAGTACAGCACGACGCCGACGCCGACGGCGATGAGCGCGGACTGCAGTGCCTTACGGTTTTTCAGCCCGGCGGAGAGCAGGGTCACGGCGAAGGCGATGCCGACACCGGCGATGGCGATGACCACAGGGCCCAGACCCGGCGTCTTGAACCACTCGGTGGCGGAGAAGTAGATGAGCACTGCGGCGACGAAGCCGAAGGCGACGACCCCGGCCAGCAGCCGGCGCCGCATAGGCCCGCCCACCGCGACGGCAGTCACTGCGCCTACGATCACGCCGATGCCGAGTGCCGCGGACAGCGGTACATCGGGGTTTCGCAGGAAGTCGTTGAAGCCGATGGCGCCGAATTCCTTGAGCAGGACGGCGACCCAGAAGATCGGCAGGGAAAAGAACAAGAAAGCCATGAAGGTGACGCCGTAATCCAGCGTGCTGTACTGGCGCAGGGCGGTGACGATGCCCAGGGTGATGCCGATCAGGATGGCGAGCACCGTTGCCGCGGTGACGAGGGTCAGCGTCTGGACGAGCGCGAAGCCGAGGGCCTCGGTGACGGGCTGGCCGGCGATGTTTTTCCCGAGGTCACAGGAGTTGGCGAACGGGATGAGGCACTGGACAGCGCCACCGAACCATTTGAAGTACCGCAACGGGGCGGGGGTGTCCAGCTGCAGGAGTTCGATCCTCGCGTCCATGAGCTGCTGCTTCTGCGGCGAGGGGTTGACGCGGAACTGCTCCAGGGGATCGCCGGACGCCGCTGTCAGGAGATACACGAAGTAGGACGCACCGAGAAGGATGAGGGCGGCGGTCACAAGCCGCCGGAAAATGTAGGTCACCATTGGAATAGAACCTCGGAATTCGGGCCCAGGGATTGCCCGGACCGGTCGCGGAGTTTGGCCGGTTCCCGCCGATGTGGCGGCGGGACCACGGCATCGCCAGGATATCGCCAGAAAGGCGTCGGAACCGAAGATCTGTGGTCCCGACGCCTTTCCAGCAGTGCTACTTAGGGTCGCGGGCTACTTCTGTGCCCATTCCCAGAAGTTCCACCAAACGCCGGTCTGGTTCGGCATGTACTTCACCCCGGTGATGCGGTCGCTGTACGCGTCCACGCCAACCGACTGGAACAGCGGAAGGCCGTAGGCCGAATCCCAGATCATCTTGTCGATCTGCGCAACGAGGCCGTCCTGCTTGCTCTTGTCGGTGGTGACGATCAGTTCGTCCATCAGCTTGTCGGCTTCAGGGTTGCTGAACTGGTTGAAGTTGGAGTCGTTGCCGGACTTGAAGATCTGCGGAACGCCGGACACGCCGACACCCGAGTTGCTCCAGCCAAAGATGGTGGCGTCGTAGCTGCCGTCACCGAGGGCCTTGCCCCAATCGGACTTGCCGAGGCCGCCGTCGACGATCTTGAAGCCGGCCTTGGTGGCGGACTCGCTGATCAGGGAGTAGGCGTCAACACGGTTGGGGTTGTCCTTGTTGTACATGATGCGAACCGAGGGGGTGGCACCGTTGAGGAGCTTCTTGGCACCCTCGATGTCCACACCCTGGTAGGCGGAGGAACCGTTGTTCTTCGCGGAGTCGGCGTAGGGTGCCTGGTCCGGGACGAACAGCTGGGAGTCAAGCGGTGCTGCCTTCGGGTCGAGCTTCTTGACGATCTTGTCGACGATGTCCGCACGCGGGACGGCCTTCATGAACGCTTCACGAACATTCTTGTCGGCAAACGGGCCCGAGTAGTTCAGGTCGATGTGGTCGTACGCGAGCTGGTTGCCGACGTCGACAGTCACGCCCTGGCTTTCGAGGGCCTTGAGCTGCTCCACGGTGTCAGCGGATGCCTGCGGGGCGATGATGTCGGCCTCGCCGTTCTTGAGCGCCTGGACCTGGGCGGGTGCCTCACCGATGTAGCGGACGGTGATTTCGTCCAGCTGGGCTTCCGGACCCCAGTTGTAGTCCTTGTTCCTGACCATGGTCAGGGACTGGTCCTGGCTGACGCTCTTGACGATGAACGGGCCGTTGGAGAGGTAGAGGCTCGGATCGGCAGGCAGGGTCTTGGTGTCAAAACCGGTGTTCCACATGTCCGCCATGGCCTTGAGCTGCGCGTTCGCCGGCTTGGGGGCCTTGGCGTCGCCACGGGGCATGCCCTTCAGGAGGTCAATGAACGCCTTGGTGTCCGCCAGGCCTGCCTTCTTGGCGAGGACGTGGGCCGGGATGTCGATGCCGGGGCCGCCGATGGCGATTTCCCAGTCAGCAAACGGTTTGGAGTACTTCAGCGTCATGCTGCGGCCGTCGTCACCGAGTTCCGGGAAGTCGGTGAGGGCAATACCGGTGGGGTCACCGGCGTAGGAGAAGTAGGACGTTCCGGTTTTCGCCTCCGCGTTAGCGTCGTTGTAGTAACCGGAGAAGGCAGCCCACTGCAGCACAAGGTCGGCCGCGGTGACGGGCGTACCGTCTGACCACTTCACGCCGTCGTTGATGGTGTACTTTACCGTCAGCGGATTGTCGGAGACCTTTTCCATCTTGCCGAACTTCTCGTTGCGGACAACGTTGAGCTTGTTGTCGATGTAGAAGAAGCCCGAGTGCGTGGCATAGCTGATCTTCGAGTTGATGTCAGTGTTGCCATCGGCTGTGTTCGGGTTGAACGTATTGAACGCGTTGACCTCCACTACGGTTGCCGATCCGCCTTGCTTGCTTGCTGCGGCCGCAGTGGACGGGGTTGTCCCGCCGCTGTTGCCTGCGCAGGCGCTGAGGGCGATGGCAGCTGCTGCCGCCACGCCCACTGCTTTGGAAATACGACCCAAGCGCATTCCGCCTCCTTGTTTCTGTGGTGTGGGTGAGACCGGCGCCGGAAGCGCCAGACAGACGTCCACACTCCCCCAGCGGCAGTGTGGCCCGTCTCACATGGCATGAAGCGTAAACCCAGAAGGCCACTTGGAGCCACCAAAGTTGACCCACCGTAAAGTTCGTTACCGAGCTGCAACATAGGACACGGTCCGCAAAGCCAATTTTCCACAAAAACATTGAAGGCTGCGTAGCCAAAATACAAAAGAGCGGCACACAGGAAAAGCCCCGATCCGAAAATCGAGGCTCCTCTAGTTAATCGTTAATTACTTGACAGAATTACCGCTCTGCCGGGCGGGAGGACGTCAAACGTTGAAACGGAATTCGACCACGTCGCCGTCGGCCATGACGTATTCCTTGCCTTCGATGCGGACCTTGCCGCGGGCCTTCGCCTCGGCCATGGAGCCGGCCTCGACTAGGTCATCGAACGACACAACCTCGGCCTTGATGAAGCCTCGCTGGAAATCGGAGTGGATCACGCCGGCCGCCTGCGGGGCGGTGTCGCCCTGGCGGATGGTCCATGCCCGGGTTTCCTTGGGGCCTGCCGTGAGGTAGGTCTGCAGTCCAAGGGTGTGGAAGCCGACGCGGGCCAACTGGTCCAGTCCGGATTCGTCCTGGCCGTTCATTTCCAGCATCTCGCGGGCTTCTGCCTCGTCGAGCTCCACCAGATCGGACTCAAGCTTGGCGTCCAGGAAGATGGCGTCTGCAGGAGCCACAAGGGCACGCAGTTCCGCCTGCTTCTCCGGGCTGCCGAGGATGCCCTCGTCGGAGTTGAAGACATAGATGAAGGGCTTGGCCGTCAGCAGGCCGAGTTCCTTGAGGTGCTCCATCTCCAGCTTGTCGCTCTTGATGGAGGAGAAGATCGTGTCGCCGCGTTCCAGCACTGCCTGCGCCGCCAAGATGGCTGCGAGCTCGGCCGCATCCCGCTTCTTGATCTTTACTTCTTTTTCAATCCGGGGGACGGCCTTTTCGATGGTCTGCAGATCGGCAAGGATCAGCTCGGTGTTGATCGTCTCCATGTCGGAACTGGGATCAACCTTGCCATCGACGTGAATGACGTCCGGGTCATCGAACACGCGAACAACCTGCGCGATTGCCTCGGCCTCGCGGATGTTGGCCAGGAACTGGTTACCCAGGCCCTCGCCCTCGGACGCGCCCTTAACGATGCCGGCGATGTCCACGAAGGACACGGCTGCGGGCAGCAGGCGCGCGGAGCCGAAGATGCCGGCGAGCTTTTCAAGCCGGGCATCCGGCAGGTTCACGACGCCGATGTTCGGCTCGATCGTGGCGAACGGGTAGTTCGCCGCGAGGACCTGGTTGCGGGTCAGTGCGTTGAAAAGGGTTGATTTGCCGACGTTGGGCAGTCCGACGATGCCAATAGTAAGTGCCACGAGCATATATTCTACCCGCACGGGCCGGTGATCGTTGCGGCGGCCGGCGCGAGGGCTGGCGCGAGGGCCTGCGGGGCGGGACCGCGCGCAGGTTCCGGGCTGTAAGTCCGGGGCGTTCCGGGCGTCGCAGCCGAAACTGTCACAGGGGCATGCCAGAGTGAAGTTATGGATGCTTTTGCACTGATTCTTGCCCTGCTCATGCTGCTCACGGGCGCCGTTGCGGGCGCCGTCGTCGTCTATGTCCTGCTCCGCCGGCGCTATCTGGCCGTGGAACAGGACTTCGACGGCGTATCGGCCCGGCTCTCCGACGTCAGCGCCCAGTTCGCCGCCGCCGACGCCGAGAGGCGCCTTCTCGCGGCACAGAACCGGGAACTGGGCGAGTCCCGCAACCAGGATGGCAGTGTGCTCCGAGCGCTGGCGCCGGTGGCGGAGAAGCTCACCGCCGTGCAGCAGCAGGTGTCGCTGCTCGAACGCGACCGGCTGGAGCAGTACGGCCAGCTGGCCCAGCAACTGCAGGAGGCCCGCCTGTCCGATGAGCAGCTGCTGCGCTCGACGCATGCGCTGGAGTCTGCCCTGCGCTCCAACAGCGCCCGCGGCCAGTGGGGTGAGGTCCAGCTGCGCCGGGTGGTCGAGGCAGCAGGGATGCTGCGGCATGTGGATTTCCATGAACAGGTCCACAGCGGGCAGGCCCACAGCTCCGGACCGGACGGCAGCCTCCGGCCCGATCTCGTGGTGCAGCTGCCCGGGGACAAGCAGCTCGTTGTCGACGCAAAGGTCCCGCTGGCGGCGTATCTGGCTGCCCAGGACCTCGGCGCCTCCCAGACAGGCCAGCAGTCCTCGCAGCTGCCCGGCAGCCAGCAGGCGCACCTAGCGGCTCATGCCAAGGCCCTCAAGGCCCACGTGGACGCGCTGGGCAGCAAGAAGTACTGGGACATCCCCGGCAATTCTCCGGAGCTGGTGGTGTGTTTCCTGCCGGCGGAGTCCATCCTGGCCGCCGCCCTCTCCGCGGACCCGGCCTTGCTGGACTATGCCCTCTCCAAGAACGTGGTCCTGGCCTCCCCCGGGACTTTGCTGGCGGTGCTGAAGTCGGTGGCGTTCACGTGGCGGCAGGACGTGTTGACGGACAGCGCCCGGGAACTCTTCGAACTGGCGCGGCAGCTCTATGACCGGATGGGCACACTCGGCGAGAACGTCACCAAGCTGGGGTCATCGCTGAAGACCTCGGTGGAGCGGTACAACTCCATGGTCGGGACCCTTGAGGCCCGAGTCCTGCCCACCGCCAGGAAGCTGAATGCCCTCGAATCAGCCGGTCTGGTCACTCCGCCCGCAGTCGAGGTCACGCCGCGGGCAGTCGCCGCCCCGGAACTGCAGCCCAGGAACCAGGCCGAAGAGTCCGCGGCCTAGGACTGTTCAGTACTAGGACTGTTCAGTACCTAGGACTGTTCGGGACGGGTGCCGCGGCCGCCGAGGGCGCGGGTGACGTCGCCGGCCTGCTTCAGGGTGGCCCGGAGCTCCTTCGGCAGGGAGAACAGGAGGTCTTCTTCGGCCGTGACGACTTCCTCGACCGATCCGTAGCCGTAGTCGGCCAGGAGCCGGAGCACGTCCTTGACCAGGACTTCTGGGACGGAGGCCCCGGATGTCACACCCACCGTCGCGACGCCCTCGAACCAGGCCTCGTCGACCTCGTTGGCGAAGTCGACCCGGTAGGAGGCCTTGGCACCGTATTCCAGTGCCACCTCCACGAGGCGGACGGAGTTCGATGAGTTGGCGGAGCCCACCACGATCACGAGTTCTGCCTGGGGCGAGATCTTCTTGATCGCTACTTGGCGGTTGGTGGTGGCGTAGCAGATGTCGTCGCTGGGCGGATCCTGCAGGGTGGGGAACCGCTCCTTGAGCAGGCGCACAGTCTCCATGGTTTCGTCCACGCTGAGGGTGGTCTGCGAGAGCCAGATGACCTTCTCCGGGTCGCGGACCGTGACCTTGTCGACCTCGTGCGGGCCGTTGATGATCTGGATGTGCTCAGGAGCCTCGCCGGCGGTGCCTTCCACTTCCTCATGCCCGTCGTGGCCGATCAGCAGGATGTCGAAGTCGTCTTTGGCGAACCGGACGGCTTCGCGGTGCACCTTAGTGACCAGCGGGCAGGTCGCGTCAATGGTGCGCAGGCCGCGGTCCTCGGCTGACTGAACGACGGCGGGCGAGACACCGTGCGCGGAAAAGATCACGAGGGCACCTTCCGGGACCTCGTCGGTTTCATCGACGAAGATGGCGCCCTTCTCCTCCAGGGAGCTGACCACGTGGACGTTGTGCACGATCTGCTTGCGGACGTAGACCGGCGGGCCGTAGTGCTCCAAGGCTTTTTCCACCGCGATGACCGCACGGTCAACGCCGGCGCAGTAGCCGCGCGGGGCCGCCAGCAGGACCTTTTTGGGACCGGCGACAGGGGCTGCCGCCAGAACGTCTTCCGGTGAACGCCGCCGGCGCGGAACGGATGGCATCGGAACGGAAACAGCGGTGGAGGTCATGCCCCCCATGCTACCGGTGTTCACTCTTGCCCCGTTTGCGGCCCCCAACTACGCGGACAGCCACACCTGCGGCCAGCAGGGCTGCTCCCGCGACTGCGGCGGCGACGATCCACTGGCCGAAACTGGCAGAGCTCGCCGCGACAAACTCGTTCTTGAAGAGCTCCGCCACACCGTTGCCGCTCGAGGTCCCGGCGACGGCGGCGCTGGCGGCATCGCTGGCCAGCTTCCATGCCCCTGCGAGCACCAGGGCTCCGAGGCCCATGCCAACCAGGACGGTCCACCGGCGTCGGGCCGCAACGAACGCCAGCATGAAGGCAATGCCGGCGCCGACGGCAACGGCATAGCCCATCGGGGCGAAGGCGGTGACGCGTTCGATCAGCTGGCGCTGGTTGGACTGCCCGATATGGATCAGCACTTGGGCGGGGGCCTCCAGAGGAAGCGTGGTCGCTTCGGATACCTGCTTGGCCACCAGCCCGACAAGCGGTGCGACATCCAGGGTGAGCGACGACGTGCCGTCAACCTCCGGCGGCAGCGTGCTGGGGTCGGCGAACGTGAGGCGGTGGCTCTTGCGCAGCGTTTCCGCCCAGGCCTCGGAGTAGCCGGGCAGTCCCGTGAGCGATTGTGCCGCGTTGTCCAAGACCGGCAGGGCAAGCTCTTTGAGCGCCTCAGGGATGCCGGCGCTGGAAGCCAGGCCATCGACGGCAGCGGTAGCCAGCCGCTGCTGGAACGCCGGGTTCTTGCCCAGGGGTGCGGTCAGGGCAACAAAGCCCTCTTCCTGGACGATGTTGCGGTCCACCCACATGGCTGGAACGGCGACGGCTGCCATCACCAGCCCGACAAGGACGGCGGCGGCAGAGACAAAAGTGCGCAAGGGATTCCTAGGAGGTCGATGGCATCCCTCCCATCCTAGGGCGGGGCGGGGTGCGGCCATAAAGTCGGGCCCCGGTGGTAGAGCTATGGATAGAGTTGAAAGAGACAACTTCCGGCTGCCGGCCGGCTCACCCGCCGGGGAGCGGGCCGCCGGCAGTCCCCCTCGGGCAAAGGACACGCACGCATATGTACAGGCCTCTCCACACGGCACTCCACAGGGCACCCTCGGCCATGGAGCCCAGGCATGTCTGAAGAAGTGGTGGCGGCCACCACGCTGCCGGCCACGGCGGCTGAAACCAGCCCGGACAACCCCTGGCCGCTGCAGTTGCTGTCCCAGAAGCTCAAGATGCACATCGACCGTGCCCCCTCGGCATGGGTTGAGGGGCAGGTGATCGAGCTCAACCGTCGCGGCAGCAACGCCTACCTGACGCTCCGGGACATCGACGCCGAGATCTCACTGCCGGCGTCGGTCTGGACCACCGTGCTGGATCGCCAGGTCGCTCCGCTGGAACGGGGTTCCCGGGTTGTAGCCCTGATCAAGGCCGAATTTTGGCTCAAGACAGGCCGCCTGAACATGTCCGTGAAGGACATCCGTCCGGTGGGTCTCGGCGACCTCCTCGCCAGGATCGAGCGGCTGCGCCAGGCCCTCGCCGCCGAAGGGCTCTTTGCCGATTCCCGGAAGAAGCGGCTCCCCCTGCTCCCGCACCGGATCGGCCTGATCACCGGCCGGGACTCTGACGCCAAGAAGGATGTGCTGCGCAACGCTGCCCTGCGCTGGCCCGCCGTCGAATTCGAGATCCGCGAAGTAGCGGTCCAGGGCAACACCGCCGTAGCCCAGATGATCGCGGCATTGCGGGAGCTCGACGCCCACCCTGTGGTTGACGTCATCGTCATCGCCCGCGGCGGAGGCGCCCTCGAGGACCTGTTGCCGTTCAGCAGCGAGGAGCTCATCCGGGCCGTCGCGGACGCGTCCACGCCCGTGGTGAGCGCAATCGGGCACGAAGCGGACCGGCCTATCCTCGACGACGTCGCAGACCTCAGGGCCTCGACGCCCACCGATGCCGCGAAGAGGATCGTTCCGGATGTCGCGGAAGAGCTCGTCCGGGTCCGGCAGGCCCGGGATCAGCTCCGTCGTGGAGTCACCCGGCTCGTTGAACGCGAGGGCGACCGGCTGGCATCCCTGCGCTCCCGTCCCGTGCTGCTCTCCCCCGATGTCATGATCACCCAGCGCCACGACGACGTCGAACGGCTCAAGGTCCGCTCACTCTCGTCCATCAGCGCCGCCGTCGTGCGGGCAGCTGACCAGCTGGTCCACCTCAAGGCGCAGGTGCGCGCGCTCTCGCCGCAAAAGACGCTGGATCGCGGCTACGCGGTGGTCCAGCTCGCCAGCTCCGGAACGGCCTCCGCGACCCACCGGGACGTGGTGCGGCACCCCTCGCAGGCGCCCGTCGGCACGGACCTTACGGTGCGGGTGGCCGGCGGCCGGTTCACGGCCCAATCCACCGGCGGCCAGGAGCCGGCCGAGGACTAACCCAGCGGACCAAAACCAGGCACGCGGCGCCTGATCCGGCGCCACTCCGGGCATCAGCCGGCAACCCGGCAGCCCCACTGCACCACTGCACCCCAGCACCCCTGCACCAGCACCATCGACCAGACACCGCGGCAGCAGACACCGCCACAACCAAGGAGCATCCACATGGCAGAAGAATCCAGCCCGAACGCCGACATCGAGGCCCTCAGCTACGAGGACGCCCGCGAGCAGCTTGTCGCAGTGGTGGGCAAGCTGGAGGCCGGCGGCGCCAGCCTGGAGGAATCGCTCGCGCTGTGGGAGCGCGGCGAGGCACTGGCCAAGCGCTGCGAACAGTGGCTCGAAGGCGCCCGCAAGCGTCTCGCCGCAGCCCGGGACCACGCAGCGGACAAGAACTAGGCGCCCTTCAAAGACCGCCGCAAGGCCCGCGGCGTCGCCCGCCGGTCAGGACCGCTTTACCAGTTCGCGCTCCATGTCCAGGTCCAAGTCCGGAACCGGCCATTGGAGATCCATGCCGTCGAGGGCTTCCAGGAGGAGCTGCTGCACGGCGATGCGGGCGTACCACTTCTTGTTGGCCGGCACCACATGCCACGGGACCAGATCGGTGTTGGTCTTGTCGATGGCCTTCTGGTAGGCGTCCATGTAGTCAGGCCAGAAGGCCCGTTCCTTCAGGTCCCCACTGCTGTACTTCCACTGTTTGGCGGGGTCATCCAGCCGGGCCAGGAGGCGGTCCTTCTGCTCGTCGCTGCTGATGTGCAACATGACCTTCACGATCTTCGTCCCGGCCCCCGCCTGCCTGGCCTCAAATTCGTTGATGGCCCGGTAGCGGCGCTCCAGCTCCTCGGGGCTGGCCCAGCGGTGGACGCGGTGAATCAGGACGTCCTCGTAGTGCGAGCGGTCGAAGACGCCCACCATCCCGGCCGCCGGCACCTCCCTCTCGATGCGCCACAAGAAGTCGTAGGACTTCTCCTCCGGAGTGGGTGCCTTGAAGGACTTCAGCTGGACACCGTGGGGGTTCATGGTGCCCATGACGTGGGTGACGATTCCGCCCTTGCCGGCGGTGTCCATGGCCTGCAGGATCAGCAGGAGCCGTTTGGTTCCGCCGTACAGGGACTCGGCAAAGAGCTGTTCCTGGAGTTGGGCGAGTTTGCCGTCCAGCTCCTCCAACAACTCCTCTCCGTCGGCCTTGTCGCCGTCGTAGCCGGGCGTCGAGCCGGGGTCCAGCGAATCCAGGCTAAAGCCCTTCCCGACCTTCAGGAGTTTCGAGGGGTGGTCATCGAATGTCGCGGAGCCTGCCATCAATGCCTCTTTCCGGTTGGCGCAGCCGCGGTAGGCGGGGCAGGTGCCCCATTGCGCTGCTGACCGAAGCCTAGTTCCCCTTGTACCGGCTCAGGAAGTCCGCCATGCGGTTGATCGCTTCCTCGAGGTCCTTGACGTTTGGCAGAGTCACCATCCGGAAGTGGTCCGGGCGGACCCAGTTGAACGCCCTGCCGTGGGACAGGAGGATCTTCTGTTCGCGGAGCAGGTCCAGGACAAATTTCTCGTCGTCGCGGATGTGATAGACCTCGGGGTCCAGCTTCGGGAACAGATACATGGCCCCGCGGGCCTGCTGCGTGCTGACGCCCGGGATGGCGTTGAGCATGTCGTAGGCCTTGTTCCGCTGCTCCAGGAGCCGTCCGCCGGGCAGGATCAGGTCGTTGATGCTCTGGTAGCCGCCAAGCGCGGTCTGGATGGCGTGCTGGGCCGGAACATTGGCGCAGAGGCGCATGTTGGCGAGCAGGTTGATGCCCTCGAGGTAGTCGGCGGCGTCCTTTTTCGGCCCGGAGATGGCCATCCAGCCGGCCCGGAACCCGCAGACCCGGTACGCCTTGGAGAGACCGCTGAAGGTCAGGCACAGGACGTCGTCGCCGGTGAGCGACGCGAGGTTTACATGCACCGCGTCTTCGTAAAGGATCTTCTCGTAGATCTCGTCGGCGAAGAGCACCAGGCCGTGTTTCTCGGCGAGGGCGACGATCTTTTTCAGCGTCGCTTTCGGATACACCGCACCCGTGGGGTTGTTCGGGTTAATGATCACGATGCCCTTGGTGCGCGGGGTGATCTTCGCTTCCATGTCTTCAAGGTCGGGCTGCCACCCGGTTTCCTCGTCGCAGAGGTAGTGCACGGGCTTCCCGCCGGCCAGGGCAACCGAGGCAGTCCACAGCGGGTAGTCCGGGGTAGGGATGAGGACCTCGTCGCCGTCGTCGAGCAGGGCCATGAGCGACATCGTGATCAGTTCGCTGACGCCGTTGCCGAGATAGATGTCATCGACGTGGATGTTCTGGATCCCACGGGTCTGGTAGTACTGCGAGACGGCGGTGCGGGCGGAGAAAATGCCGCGCGAGTCGCTGTAGCCCTGGGCGTGCGGCAGGTGGCGGATCATGTCCACCAGGATCGCGTCCGGCGCTTCAAACCCAAACGGGGCCGGGTTTCCGATGTTCAGTTTGAGGATCCGGTGACCCTCCGCCTCCATCTGCTGGGCGGCCTGAAGAATCGGTCCACGGATGTCGTAAAGGACATTATGAAGCTTGGTGGACTGCTTGAATTCTGCCATCCATCAAATATGCCATATGGAGGATGTACTTCCGCTGAGACATGACTCACACGCGGGCGCGGCAGTAACAACGACGACGCCGGCGCCCGGGCTGCAAGCCCGCACACCGGCGTCGTCGTCAGGTCAGTCGTGGCCAGCGGCCTGGCCGGGTCCCCCGTGGCTTGTTGCCACGGCGGTCCCGCAGTGTGGCTACTGCTTGACGATGCCCTTCTCCTTCAGCCACGCGTCCGCGGCGTCCTTCGGGTTCTGCTTCTGGCTGCCGCTCACGGCACGGTTGAGGTTGATGAGGTCTTCCGTGGTGAGGACCTTGGAGACGGAGTTGAGGGCTTCCTTCGCCTTATCCGTCATCTTGGCGGTGTTGTACAGCGGCAACACCTGCTGGGCGATGAAGTTGTTCTTCGGATCCTCCAGCACCACGAGGTCGTTGTCCGGGATGGACGGGGTGGTGGTGTAGATGTCTGCCACCTGGACCTGGTCCGAGAGCAGGGCCTTGAGCGTGACAGCGCCGCCGCCGTCGCTGAACGGTTCAAGCTTCTTCGGGACGCAGTTGTAGTTCTTCTTCAGGCCGGGCAGCCCGTAAGCGCGCTCGGCGAAGGTCGCCGGGGCGCCAATTACGAGGTCGCTGCAAACTTTCGCCATGTCTTCGATGGACTTCAGCTGGTGCTTCTCGGCAGTGGCCTTGGTAACCACCATGGCGTCCTTGTCCTCCGCTTTGGAAGCATCCAGCACGGCGAGGCCCTGCGGGAGCTTGGCCGGGAGGGCCTTCGCGATGTCCTCGGCCGAAACCTCGGTGGCGTCCTTGTTTACGTACAGCAGCAGGTTGCCGCTGTAGTCGGGAACTACGTCCACCGACCCGTCCTGGACTGCCTTCAGGTAGACCTCCCTCGAGCCGATGTTCGGCTTGGTGCTGGCCGTGACACCCGCGGCGTTCAGGGCACCGGCGTAGACCTCCGCCAGGATCTGGCTCTCCGGGAAATCGGCGGAGCCGACCACCAGGGCGCCGCCTGAACCGGAGGCCGCACCGCTGCTGGCCGGGGCCGAACTGAGCGGGTTGGACGATCCTCCGCAGGCTGACAGGGCCATGGCCAGGCCGACGCCGGCGGCAACCGCGCCGAATGTGCGCCTGCCGAGGGCTCGTTGGCGGGATTCCTTCATGACGTACCTCCTTGAAGAACAGTCCCCGCGAGTACGGGGTCTGTGAGATCAACCGCAGCCTGCTGGCCGCGGTTTGGCTTGGATGAGGCGCCCCGTGACAGGAACAGCCTCTGGATCAGGGCGAGGACAAGATCCACGGAAATGGCGAGGGCGGCGATCAGCAAGGAGCCGCCCAGCATTTGCGGGAAGTCGGAGAGCACGAGCCCGTCGAACAGGTAGCGGCCCAGGCCACCCAGGTTGATGTAGGCGACGACGGAGACGGTTGCGATCACCTGGAGCACCCCGGTCCGGAAGCCGCCGTACATCACGGGCAGCGCGTTGGGGAATTCCGCCCGGAACAGGACCTGCCATTCGGTCATACCCATGGCGCGGGCGGCATCCACCACATTGCGGTCGACGCTGGAGATCCCGGCGTAGGTGCCGGCCAGCAGGGGCGGCACGGTCAGGATCACGAGGGCCCAGATCGGCGGCATCAGACCGATGCCGGCGAGCAGGACAAAGAGGGTCAGCAAGCCGAGGGTGGGCAGGGCGCGCAGCGCGCCGGCGAGTGCCACGATGGCAACCCGTCCCCGGCCGGTGTGTCCGACGTAGAGGCCGATGGGCACGGCGATGGCGGTGGCGATCAGCATCACCAGGCCCGTATAGAGCAGGTGCTCGGCTAGCCGCGTCGGGATTCCGGCGCTGCCGGACCAGTTCTCCGGATTGGCGAGCCACGCAAAGGTGTCCGTGACAACATTGCTCATGCGTTTCCCCCTCCGGTCTTGGGCCGTGAAAGCAGCAAGGCCCCGTCAGCGGCGCCAGTCGTGTCCTGGGCGGCGCCTGGACCGGCGCCAGCGCCCGTGGCCGCCGCGGCCCGGGTCCACGGCGTTAGCAGCCGTTCGAGCAGGACGAGGATGGCGTCCATCAGTAGCGCGAGGATCAGGATGGCGATGATGCCCACCACCACCTCGGTGACGAAATCGCGTTGCAGGCCGGACGTGAAGAGCATTCCGAGGTTGCCGATGCCGAGCAGTGCCGCGACGCTGACCAGTGAGATGTTGCTGACCGAGACCACGCGAAGCCCGGCGAACATTACCGGCAAAGACAGCGGCAGATCGATCTGCATGAAACGGGCGAAGGGTTTGAAACCCATCGCGACGGCCGCCTGCCGGAGGTCCTCGTCCACGGAGTCGAAGGCATCCAGCGCGGCGCGCACCAGCAGGGCAACGGCGTAGATGGTCAGGGCCACGACCACGTTGACGGGGTCCAGGATCCGCGTTCCGAGGATGGTCGGCAGGATGATGAAGAGCGCCAGGGACGGGATCGTGTAGAGCAGCGAGGACCCTGTGAGCACCGTGGACCGGAGCCCCCGGCTCTGCCGGGCGAGCTGGGCCAGCGGGACGGCAATGATGACCCCGAGCACCATCGGCAGGATGGCCAGGACGAGGTGTTGGCCGGCGAGGCTGAAGACCTCCGCCCTGTTGGCCAGGAACCACTCCATCAGAGCCCTCCGTGCCGGATGCTGCGGTCTGACTCGATCACGGCGAGCACTTCCGTGGCCGCGATAACCCCGGCCACGCGGCCGTCGTCGTCCACGGCGACGCCGAGGCCCGACGGCGAGGACAGGGCCGCGTCCAGGGCCCGGCGGAGCGTGTCCCCCTTGCGGAACAGGGAGCCGCCGGGAACCATCGCCGGACCGGTTCCCGTGGCACTGCCGGGCCCGGCCCAGCCAAGGGGACGGAGCACGTCGTCAACCACCAACTGCCAGCCGTCGGAGCTGCCCTCCTCCCGGAGCTGTTCGGCCGTGATGGTGCGGACCGGGTGGATGGTGACACCGTCGGAGGGGCTGAACGCAAGGTGCCGGAACCCGCGGTCGCGGCCCACAAAGGCGGCCACGAATTCGTTGGCCGGGGCCCGCAGAATCTCCTGCGGGGCCGCGTACTGCGCCAGCTTGCCGCCGACAGCGAATACGGCCACTTTGTCGCCCAGGACTGTCGCCTCGTCGATGTCGTGGGTGACGAAGACGATCGTCTTGGCCAGATCATGCTGGAGGCGGAGCAGCTCCTTCTGCAATTCATCGCGGACCACGGGGTCCACGGCGCTGAAAGGCTCGTCCATCAGCAGCACCGGAGGATCGGCCGCGAGCGCCCGGGCCACGCCCACGCGCTGCTGCTGGCCGCCGGAGAGCTGGGACGGGTACCGCTTGCCGAGGGCGGAGGCCAGTCCGACGACGTCGAGCAGTTCCTGGGCGCGCCTGCGGGCGTCGGCTTTGGACACGCCGTTGAGCCGTGGAACGGTGGCGATGTTGTCCAGCACGGAGCGGTGGGGCATCAACCCGGAAGATTGCATGACATAGCCCATGGACCGGCGCAGCTGCGCGGCTGGCACTGAAGTGACATCAGCCCCGTCGACGGTGATGACGCCGGAAGTGGGCTCCACCATGCGGTTGATCATCCGCAGGGAGGTGGTCTTCCCACAACCGGAAGGTCCCACGAACACTGTGATGGCGCCCTTGTCGATAGACATGGTCAACCCGTCAACGGCGGGCTGGCCACCCTGGTACTGCTTCGTGACGTTTTGGAACTCGATCATGGCTTCGGCCATTTCCGGGCTTACCTAACTGTTGGCGGCAACATCGACAGGGACCAGCCAACTTCATCAGTGTGCTGGCCATAAAGCAGTTAGCACTTAGACTAACGAGCACTCATGACATTGTCATGAAAATGCGGTCAGCAGCGCCGCGGCTCCCGTAGGGCTTCGGAAGCACAACGATTTCGGATGGGTGGCGCACCGGAAATGCTTCCGGTGCGCCACCGGGACTGTTGTGTCACCGCGGGATGTGCCTCAGCGGGGCCGCCGCCGCCCGCCCTTGGCCCCACCCTTGCCACTGCCGTGGCCGCTCTTGCCGCTGTTGTTGCCACTGCCGTGGCCCCGCGCATTTTCCTGGCTGTCCCGCTCGGCCGACCGTTGGCTCTTGCCCGCCACCGCAATCTTTTGGTGCCATTCGCGCTGGTAGGCCCGCCGGGCGGCCGCGTCGTGGCGGCGGGCCAGGGCGGCGAGTTCGCGCTGCAGCTTCAGGTAGCTCGCCCAGCGGCGCTCGGCCAGGACACCGTCGGCGAGCGCGGCCTGGACAGCGCAGCCGGGCTCGCGGCCGTGCGCGCAATCCGAGAAGCGGCACTGCTCGAAGAGCTCTTCGAGGTCGCCGAACATCTCCTCCATTCCGTCCTCGGCGTCGAAGATCCCGAAGCCGCGCACCCCGGGTGTGTCCATCAGGACGGCGCCGCCGGGCAGGGGAACGAGTGCGCGGGACGTGGTGGTGTGCCTGCCCTTGCCGTCGCCGGCGCGGACTGCCCCGATCTCCTGGGTCGCGGCGCCGGCGAGGGCATTGATGAGCGTGGATTTGCCGGCGCCGGAGGGCCCGAGCAGCACCAGCGTGCCGCCGGGCGGCAGATGGCCCAGCAGTTCGTCGAGACCGTCGCCGTTCTCAGCGGAGGTGGTGACGACGTCGACGCCGGCCGACTGGCGCACGACCGTCTCCACGACGTCGTCCGCCAGGTCCGCGATGTCCGCCTTCGTGATGATCACGAGCGGCGTGGCACCGGAGTCCCAGGCCGCGACCAGCGTCCGTTCGAGCCGGTTGTGCGTGAGCGGACGGTCCACCGGAACGACGATCCCCACGATGTCCATGTTGGCGCCCAGGACCTGGGCCTCGGAGGAGGCCTCGAAGGCACGCTTGCGACTCAGCTCCGAGTGGCGCGGCACGATGCCCACGACGGCGGGCTCCCCCGCCGCGTTGGAGCCCAGCCAGACCCAGTCCCCCGTGGCGGGAAGCTCCCCGCCACGCGGATAGGGCAGGTGTGCGGTTCCGTCGCCGTCGGCCACCAGGACGAGGTTGCGGTCCACCCGGATGACGCGGCCCGGGCGGTGGCCTCCCGGCACGGGATGGGCCGCGAACCGCGCCGCGACGCCGGCCGTGTAACCGTAGTGGACCGGCCCCTCGGGGCCGCCGTCATTTGCAGGCAGAGCTGAATTCGACCCGGCTGAATCAGGCCCGGCTGAATCGGGCAGGGGTGAATTTGGAACAGATGAATCGGTCATGAGGGCGCGGCGGGCGCCCGGCGATGCAGCATGTGTAGTCAACGAAAACCCTTTGATGGGGCCCCGTGATGCGGCGCAGGTGCGCTGCGGCGGCAAGAGACGCCGCGGGCGTAGAGACTAGCGCTGGGTGGCTAGGCTGCGCCGTGGGACGGGGCAGGAGTAATGACATGGCTTGTATCGGTGCGCTGCGCGCTCAGAAATATCGCATTCATTGCTTCCACCTCCCCGTTGTTGGCTGGCTTGCTGCGGCCGGCCCTGCGTGATCCCGCCTGCGGACTGCACTGCTGTGCTTCTGCTCGGCGGTTTCTACAGAATAGCCATGGCGCCTGCGCCTGGCTAGCGATTTAGCCGGAGAGTTTTCCGTTCAGCGGCCTCTCGCGGTACAGGCGCAGCCCGGCATCGACCAGCGAGACCCGGTTCAGCTCGGCCACCGCCTCCAGCGGAATCCAGGCCGCGTGGGTGGTGCTGCCGTTCACCTCGTGGCGCAAGTCCCCGCCCGTGATCGTCGCCTCGTAGACCAGCCGGAGCGACTGGAAGTCCCGGTCGCCGCCGTCGAGCCGGACTTCGGATGGCCAGTGCCCGACGTCGATCCCCAGCATGGCGCCGACCTCGGCGTCGTAGCCGGTTTCCTCGTGAATCTCGCGGCGGCATCCGTCTACCGGGTGTTCGGCCAGGTCCAGGCCGCCGCCTGGCAGCGTCCAGCCCTCGCGGCCGTCCTGCTTCCAGTAGGCCAGGAGGATTTCGGCGTCACGGATGATGACGGCGTAGGCGGCAGGCCGGGTGTCGAATTGCATGCTCATCCCTCCAGCGTAGTAGCCGGTAGATTGCCTCCGGCTATTCCTGTTCCGCCACCAGCTGGAGCACCCCGAAGACAGGCTCCTGCTCCAGGACCCGGACATCGGTGATCCCGGCGGCGGCCAGTGCCGTGCGGAAGGACTCCTGCAGCCGCGGCACGTTCATGCCGAGCCCGCCGCCCAGAATGACGGGACCCTCGAGGCCCAGCTGCCGGACGGTCTGCGCGGCCAGGTTGGCGAGGTCGCTCCCGGCCTGGTCCATGAGGGCCTGGCTCGTCGCATGGCCGGCGCCGGCAGCTTCCACTACGAGCCGGGCCTGCTGGGCCCAGAAGCGGCGTCCGGTCGCGGGCGAGTGGAACATTGCGATCAGCATGTTCGGGTGGTCCACGCCGCAGGATGCCAGCAGGGCGCTGGTGAGTTCGTCCGGCTCCAGCCCCTGGTTCATCCGCCGCAGGCTGTGGCGGACGGCCTCCCGGCCCAGCCAGTAGCCGCTGCCCTCGTCGCCGAGCAAGTAGCCCCAGCCTCCGGCCCGGGCTTCCTCGCCGCGCCCGTTCCTGCCCCACGCGGCCGAGCCAGTGCCGGCGATCACTGCGACGCCCGTGCTGGCGCCGCCTGCAGCGAGCAGCAGCCGGGTGTCATGGACCACCGTGATCCGTGCGCCGGGCACGTGGGGGGCAATCAGTGCCGCGAGCGCCGCGGCGTCGTCGTCGGTGTCGATGCCGCCGGCTCCGACGTAAACCTGGCCCACTGCTCCCCCGCCGATCATGCCGAAGAGTTCCGCCAGGTTGCGTGCCGCTTCCTCGGGGCTGACGTTCTGGACATTGGAGCTGCCCACGGATTCGTCGGCCACGGGCTTGCCGTCCTCGAACCGGACGCCCCGGGTTTTGGTGCCGCCGATGTCCAGACCGATCACGGCATCCGTCGTCGCCGGGGCGGATGGCGTGGTGGAAGATGGAACGGAGTCCGCCGCCGGCGGGAAGTCAGTGTTAGTCACTGGATCAGGTTACTGAATCACTGCAAGGAGCCCGCAATGCCCCACGATCTCTTCGGCACCCCCGTCATCGCAGCGCCCATGGCCGGGGGAACGTCAACGCCGGCCTTTGTCGAGGCCGTGCACCGCGCCGGCGGCCTTGGCTTCCTGGCGGCCGGCTACAAGGGCGTGGCGGCGATGCAGGCGGAAATCCGCTCCGTCCGGGAGTCCGGCGCCCGCTTCGGCATGAATGTGTTCGTCCCGGATCCGGTCCAGTTGCGGCCGTCCGCGGCGCTGTTGGCTGAGCTCGAGGACTACCGGCTGCAGCTGCTGGCCGATGCCCGGCGATACGGTGTGGAGCTCCCGCCGTTGCGGGTCGATGACGACGACGAGTGGCAGGGAAAGATCGATGCCCTGCTGGCGGAGCCCGTGGAGCTGGTCAGTTTCGCCTTCGGGCTGCCCGGCGCCGACGTCGCCAGCGCTCTGCAGCGGGCGGGATCGGTGGTGCTTGCCACTGTGACCAGCGCGGCCGAAGCCGTACAGGCGGCACACCAGGGCGTGGACGCCCTGGTGGTGCAGCATACGAGCGCCGGAGCACACAGTGCGGCGTTCCTTCCGGCGTCGGGGGCACAGCCCGGCGGGAGGACGGCGGGGACGACGGCGGGCACGACGGCGGAGCTGCTCGCGGAGGTGCGGTCCGCCGTCGACCTGCCGCTGGTGGCCGCGGGCGGCATCATGGATGCGGCCGGGCTCGACGCGGTGCTGCGCGCCGGGGCTGCAGCAGCCCAGATCGGCACCGCATTCCTCCGCACGGACGAAAGCGGCGCCAGGCAGCTGCACAAGGATGCCCTGGCGGATCCGCATTTCACCGGCACCCGGCTGACACGCGCCTTCACCGGCCGGCAGGCCCGGGCCCTGGAGAACGAATTCGTCCGCGACCACCCCGAGGCGCCGGAGGCCTACCCGGCCGTCCACCACCTGACGGCTCCGCTCCGGGCGGCGGCCGCCGCTGCGGGCGATCCAGAACGCCTGAACCTGTGGGCCGGCTCGGGTTGGCGGCAGGCGCAGGCCGGACCCGTCGCCGCCGTCGTGGACGGGCTGCTCGCCGGCCGCTGAACGCCGATGGGTCCCGCCGCGCGCTGCAGGGTCCCGAATTCGCCGGAAGCGTGCGAGATCGCCGTTTCTTTCCGGCGTCCTCGGACCCTTCCGGCGACTTCGACGACCTTGGCGCGTGTGGCGGCCCGGCTCAGCCTCCCGAGCGTTCGCGCACGAAGCCTGCAAGGAGTGCCGGCCCGTCGCGCAGCACGAGTTCGCGGAACAAGCGCACGGGATCGGACTCGGCATCGGCTCCGCCGCGGCGCTCCCGCCACGCGAGGCCGATCTCGCGGAACGCCAGGGCCGAATCCAGAGGAATCTCCACCCACCCGGGCCCGCCGTCGTCGGCTCCCGCGCCTGCCGGCTGGTGGTGGCTGTGTGGGGCGGCTCTGCCGGGTGCGGAGCCGCCGGGCGGCAGGATGCTGACGCCGAGACCGGCCGAGACGAGGCCGCGAACGGTGTGCGAGTCCTGGCTCTCGAAGGCAATGCGCGGGCGGAACCCCGCCTCCCGGAACAAGGCATCGGTCAGCGAGCGCATGCCGTAGCCGGAACCCATCGCCACGAACGGCTCCTGCCGGATTTCGGCGACGCGGGCCCGACGGCGGCCGGCCAGGGGATGCCGGTGGTGCACCACCAGGCGCAGAGGTTCCCGGTACAGCGCGGCCGACCCGATTCTCTTGCTTGGTATGGCCACGGGGGCGGTGAGCGCCAGGTCCGCGGAGCCCGCGGCAAGTTCCGCGAGGCAGCCGTCCCGTGCGCCCTGGCTGAGGTCAAAGGCAGTCTGCGGGTGCCGGCTCCGGAACGCACTGATGAGCAGCGGCAGCATCGCCTCGCCGAAAGTGTGCTGGAACGAGACCGCGATCCGGCCGCGGACCACTTCCGATTCGTGCCGGACCAGATCCAGCCCTGTCTGGAATTCGTCCAGGGCGGCCTCGATGTGGGGCAGGAGCGCCCTCGCCGCGGGCGTCAGACGCACGCCGCGGCCGTCCCGGATCAACAGCTCCGTCCCCACAATGGCGCTGGCCCGTGCAATTGCACGGCTCACCGTCGACTGCGGCAGGCCCAGGAGCTCGGCAGTCTCGGTAATGTGCTCCGTCCGCCCCAGTTCTGCCAGCAGCGGCAGGAGGGGCAGCAGCTGAACCAGCTGCCTGTGTTCGACGTCCATGGTCCACTCCCGGTGCACTGTTGCATTCTTGCTATCTATCCTATGGAAATCATGCATTGGAAGCATCCCTCGGCCAGGCTCTAGCCTGAAGGCATGCCACGCTTTTCCGCGCCCTCCGGCGCAGGTCCCAGTCCCGTCCCCCAGCTGGCAGCTGATCCTGCAGCTGGCGCTGCAGCTGGCGCTGCAGCGTGGGCGGGCCATCCGAAGGGTTCCGCGGCCTACCGGCGGATCCTCGCCGGACTCGCCTTTGCCGGCGTCGCGACCTTCGCCCAGCTCTACTCCACCCAGGCGGTGCTCCCCCTTCTGGCGGCGGACCTCCACATCTCGGCCGCCGAAGCCGCGCTGACCATCTCCCTGGCGACGGTGGGGCTGGCCCTGACGGTGCTTCCGTGGTCCTTCCTGGCCGACCGAATCGGCCGCGTCCGGGCCATGATGTGGGGCATCTCCGCTGCCACCGTCCTGGGCCTGCTGGTCCCCCTGGCCCCTAGCTTCCCCGTGCTGCTGGGCCTGCGGATGCTGGAGGGAATGGCGCTCGGCGGCATCCCCGCCATCGCGATCGCGTACCTCAATGAGGAGGTCAACAAGGCCCATGCCGCCCTCGCCGCCGGGAGCTACGTTGCCGGGACCACCCTGGGCGGCCTCGCCGGCCGGCTGGTGGCCGGACCGGCCGGCGAACTGTGGGGATGGCGGGCCGCGGCCCTGGCGGTCTCCGTTCTGGCCACCGGGGCAGCCGTCCTGTTCCTCGTTCTGGTGCCGCGGGCCCAGGGCTTCACCATTGCGGCCGCGGGCGGCTTCCGCGGCGCTATGGGCACGCTGGCCGGCCATGCCCGCAATCCCCGGCTGCTGGCCCTGTACGTCCAGGCGTTCCTGCTCATGGGCGGGTTTGTGGCGGTCTACAACTACCTCGGATTCCGGCTGTCCGGGGAACCGTTCAGCCTGCCGGCCACCGCGATCAGCCTCATCTTCCTGGCCTACCTCTCCGGCACCGTCTCGGCGCGCTGGGCAGCGGGACTGACGTCCCGGTTCGGCCGGCGCACGGTCCTGGTTGCCGGCACGGCGCTGATGGCGGGCGGCCTGGCCCTGACGCTCACGGAACTGCTGGTCCCGATCCTGGTGGGACTGCTGCTGTTCACGGGCGGCTTCTTCGCCGCACACAGCATCGGTTCGGGCTGGACCGGGCTGATCGCCACGACGGGCCGGGCGCAGGCCGCCTCGCTGTACAACCTCGCCTACTACCTCGGCTCCAGCGTGCTTGGCTGGGCCGGCGGCCTGGTCTTCCAGCGGCTTGGCTGGACGGCCCTTGCCCTGACGGTCATCGGACTGGCCGGCGCGACGGCGGCAATCACCGCCGTCGCGCATCCCGCGTCGGTTCCCGCAGCCGCCGGCAGGGCCGCCGGCGGCCGGAGCAAGGCCGCCGCCGGCGGGGCCGCGGTGTCCGGCTAGGCGCCGATCCCCGTTAGGTGTCGGCTCCTGCCAGGCCGTCGACTCTGCGGGCTACCGCGTGGTCTCGATCGCCTGCACGAGGTCGGCGACGATGTCGGCCGGGTCCTCCAGGCCCACCGAGATCCGCAGCAGGTTCGCGTGCGGCTTGGCCGCGGCCTCGACCGGCCGGTGGGTCAGGCCTGCGGGGTGCTGGATGAGGGTGTCGATCCCTCCGAGGGAGACGGCGTGCGTGATCATGCCGACGGCGGCCGGGATCCGTTCGGCGTGCTCGGCGCTGGCGAGCTCGAAGGCCATGAGCGATCCCGGGCCGGACATCTGGGTGCCGATAAGGCCCTGCGGGTCGCATTCAGCCAGTCCTGGGTAGTAGACCCGCTTCACGAGCCCGTGCCCGGCCAGGGCAACCGCGACCTTTTCGGCGCTGGCCTGCTGGGCGCGGACCCGCACAGGGAGCGTCGCCAGCCCGCGGTGTAGCAGGTAGGCCGGCCACGGGGTCAGGATTCCGCCCGTCACTGCCCGGATCTGGCGCAGGCGCACCGCCCACTCAGAGCCTGCGGCCACCACACCGCCCATGGCGTCACCGTGGCCGCCCAGGAACTTCGTGGCGCTGTGCAACACCATGGCGGCACCGTGCTTGAAGGGCTGCTGCAGCACCGGACTGGCGAAAGTGTTGTCCACCAGGAGCGGCACGCCGTCGGCAGCGGCAGCCACCAGTGCGATGTCCACCAGCTCAAGGGTCGGGTTGGCCGGCGTCTCCAGGACCACCAGGCCGGTATCCGACCGCAGCGCGCCGCGGACGCCCTCCGGCGTCGTGAAAGTGACCTCGTTGCCGAGGACGCCGGAGGCGAGCAGGTAGTCGCTGCCGCCGTATAGGGGCCGCACGGCGACAACATGCTTCTTGCCCGACGCCACAACTGCGAGGAGCACCGCGCTCAGCGCCGCCATGCCCGTGGCAAAGGCGACAGACTCGGGCGTGCCTTCCAGGACGGCGACGCCCTCTTCGAAACGCGCCACCGTGGGGTTCCACAGCCGCTGGTACACAGTGCTTTGCCCCTCCACGTGCGCCCCGCCCGTGGCCATGTGCTCGTAAGCCAGGCCGCCGTCGTGCACGGACGGCAGCGGTGCCGTCGTGGACAGATCGATAGGCACCGCGTGCACACCCAGTTCCGTGAGCCCGTTCCGGCCCGCGTGGACCGCCAATGAATCTTGAGAGAGCACCCTAACTCCTTACGAATATTCGCCATTGAATTCCGCAAGTATCTGGCAATAATTCGAGCATTTGTAGGGGTTCTGAATGGAACTGCCGGATAGTGCCCTTTATGATGAATAGACAACACTACGAGGAGGATCCGTGAGCAGCAGTGCGAAGAATGTTCGGCCGGGGCCCGGCGAGCCGCTGGACGCGATCGACGAGCGCCTGCTCGCTGCCCTCGTCGCGGATGCCCGCATCTCCAACAAGCAACTGGCAGAGCTCGTGGGGATCGCGCCGTCGACCGCGCTGATGCGCACCCGCGCCCTGTCCGAGCGGGGCATCATCGAGGGCTTCGAGGCCAACCTCAGCCTGTCCGCGATCGGACGCTCGGTCCAGGCCCTCATTGCGGTCCGGCTCCGGGCCCACGACCGCGAGCAGATCGACCGTTTCACGGCCCGGGTGCCCAAGCTCCCGGCGGTGCTCTCAACCTTCCACACGTCCGGATCCGTGGACTATCTGCTGCACATCGCCGTGGCCACCACCGAGGACCTCCGGGACTGGGTACTGGACAACCTGGCCACAGACCCCGTGGTGGGCCACACCGAAACCACGCTGGTCTTCGACCACATCCAGGGCAACCACGGCCCGCTGCCGTAACAGCGGCGCCGGGCTAGACCCGCTGGCGCAACGCCGCCCGCAGCGTCACGGCCGCCAGCGTCAGCGCGGCCGCGGCACACACCGTGACGAAACCGGCGACGGCGGCCTGCAGCCCGACCATCCCTGCCGCGAGCCCGAGCCCGATCACCGGGATGGCGCTGCCCAGGTACGTGATGACATAGACCGTGCTGATGATCTGGGCGTGGCGGCCGGGCTCCACCTTGCCGGCGACGTCGTTAAAGACGGTCCGGAAGGCCACGCCCTGCCCCACGCCTGCAGTGATGCTGGCCAAGATCAGCAGCCACGGGCTGCTCCAGGCGGCGGCCGCGGCGATCAGCAGCACGGAAACGCCGAGGACGGCCAGGCCGGCGGGCACGGCAAACCGGCCCCGGATGGCCAGCAACTGGCTCAGGGCCGAGGAACCCAGCGTCAGTCCGGCCAGCAGGCCGATCAGCGGCCGCGAATCGGCGTGGACAATCTGGGCGAAATAGCCGGGCGCGAGCGAGAGGCAGAAGCCGAAGACCGTGAAGCTCAGGAAGCCCACTGAGGAAGCCAGCCAGAAGGCGCCGCGCGCGTCGCTCGAGACCGACGGCCGCCGCGGTGCCAGGACACGCAGCGGCTGGGGCCCGGCCTGCAGGCTGATGGCGGGCCGCGCCTTGAGCAGGTAGAGGGGCACCAGCACGGCGGCGAGGACGAAGGAGTGCAGGTAGTACGGCGTCGACGTCGGGCCCGGCAACAGTGACAGCAGTCCGCCGATCGCCGGGCCGGCCGCGACGCCACCGGCCGAGGCCAGGAGCGTGAACCGGGAGGCCCACTCCGGCCGGCTGGGCAGGAGTTCGCGCAGGGCAGCCGAGCTGGCGCCGGTGGCGAGCGCTACGGCGACGCCCTGTAGCGCGCGCCCGGCGCAGAGCGCCACGAGGCTGTCCGCAGTGGCGAAGACAAAGCCGCCGGCCAGGCCCACCAGGACCGCGAGCACAAGGGCGGCGCGGCGTCCGATGTGGTCGGACCAGTGACCGGCCAGGACCAGGGTGGCCACGAGCGCCAGGACGTAGGCCGAGAACGCCACCGTAATATCGAGCGCGGTGATCCCCAGTTTTGCCTGCAGCAAAGGGTACAGCGGGGTCGCCAGGTTGGCGCCGACGAGCAGCGTAAAGATCACGACGCCTGCCATCACGAGCCGTGCGGTGGTGGAAGCATCCCAGCCCCAGCGGTCAGCTGTGGCCGGGCGCATGCGGAGTTCGTTGAAGACAGTCATGGCCGTGCCCTTGCAAAGTGCAGGGCCGGGCTTTCCCTGTTGTGGGGGAAGCGCCCGGCCCGGTCGAAAGATTGGTACCTACACAGTGCAATACCAATGATCTTGATGGCTAACTTCTGTGCCAAAATTGAGCAAAACAGTCATTCTCGGGCTGTTTGAGTGAACCGGAGTGATGATTTGAACAGTCTGGACCCTACCGACCTCAAGATCCTGCTGGAGCTGATCCGGGATCCGCGGATCCAGATCGGCGACCTCAGTGATTCCCTGGGCATCGCCCGGAACACCGCCCAGTCGCGCGTGCGGCGCATGCTGCGCTCGGGCGTGCTGCACGACGGCGGCCGCGAAATCGATCTGGAGGCGGTGGGCTACGACGTCGTCGCCTTCGTCACGATCGAGGTCAACCACCGGGAGCTCGACGGCGTCGTCGGGGCCCTGCGGCTGATCGCCCAGGTCCTGGAAGTCCATGAGATCTCCGGGCGGGGCGACGTCTGGTGCCGGGTGGTGGCGACGGACACGCACAACCTCCAGGCGGCCCTCCGGTCGATCCTTCGGATCAAGGGAGTCATCCGCACCGAGACTGTACTGGCCCTGCACACCCATATCCCCTACCGAACCGAACCTCTGATCAGCCGGCTCGCCCAAGGCAACGCGCTGGCTCCCGGCCGGCCCGGGTCGCGGCGGGCCGGTTCCGCCGAACTTCAGGTGAACAAAGGATAATGTCCCGGTGACTATCATCGACAACGCCGTCTACGTTGACGGCATCCGCAGCGCCGAGCCGCGGAACCTCGAGCAGACTTTCGAGACCCTGACCGAGCGCGGCGGGATGGCCTGGATCGGTCTCTACCGGCCCACGCCCGACGAAATGGCGGCCGTGGCGGCGGAGTTCGGCCTGCACGGGCTGGCGGTGGAGGACGCCATCTCTGCCCATCAGCGCCCCAAACTCGAACGCTACGACGACAACCTGTTCACTGTGCTCCGGCCTGCCCGGTACCTGGACGAGACCGAGACTGTGGAGTTCGGCGAACTGCACATCTTCACGGGCCCGAACTTCGTGGTCACCGTACGGCACGCCGAGACGGAAGTCGTGAGCCAGGTCCGGCGCCGGATGGAGGACCGGCCCGACCTGTTGCGCCACGGCCCCGAGGCCGTCCTGTACGCACTCATGGACCAGGTGGTGGACGACTACGGTCCTGTGGTGGCCGGGCTGGAAAACGACATCGACGAGATCGAGGACCAGCTCTTCAGCGGCGACCCCCTGGTGTCCCGGCGGATCTACGAACTCGCCCGGGAAGTTATCCATTTCCAGCGCGCCATCCACCCGCTCCCGGCAATGATGCAGCAGCTCCGGCGGGGCTTTGCGAAGTACCGGGTGGACACGGAACTGCAGCACAGCCTGCGCGACGTCGAGGACCACGTGGAGCGGCTGATTTCCCGCGCCGACTCGTTCCGTGACCTGCTGCAGAACGCGCTCACTTTGGACGGAACCCTGACCGCCAACCGCCAGAACGAGGCCAGCGCGGAACAAAACGAGCAGGTCAAGAAGATCTCCTCGTGGGCCGCGATCTTCTTCGCGCCGACGTTTGTGGCCGGACTGTACGGCATGAACTTCGACTACATGCCGGAGCTGCACTGGACCCTGGGCTACCCGATGGCGATCGTGCTCATGGCCGGCACGGCGGCGCTGATGTACGCCATCTTCAAGAGGAAGGGCTGGCTTTAGCCTGAACCGCGGCGTTCCCGGACCTGGACCATGAGCCGCCGGAACGCCAGGATAAAGACGACCTCGACCAGCACCATGAGCCCGAGGAGCAGCCACTTCCCGCTACCAATGAAAACGACGGCCCCGATGAGGACCAGAATGCTTCCAAGGGCTAGGGAGTAGACGGCAAATCCGAGGGCAACACGGGCGCTGCGGACGCCCGTGCGGAAGCCGAAGCCCAGCGGTTGCCCGCCGGGGTAACCGGCAACCCGGTCCGGGCCAGCGGGCTTGAGCTGGTCGAACTCCTCCCACGGGTCGCGGTCGTGCTCCTGGTTGGTCATGTTCTTATTATCTCGCTGCCGGGATCGCCGCGCCCGGGTCAATCGTCCCGCCCCGGCCATCCCGGCGTTCCGTCAGGCCGCCCGTACGTCGATCTCGCCGGGTTCCGCGCCGTCGCTGCCAAAGACCAGCTTGCGGGTTGCGATTTTCTCGGTGAAGAAGCGGTCGTGGCTGACCACGACGACCGCCCCGGGGAAGTGGAGCAGTGCCCGCTCCATCACCTGGGTGCTGGACATGTCCAGGTGGTTGGTGGGCTCGTCCAGGAGCAGCACCGAGGCGCCGGACAGCAGGCACTGGGCCATGGCGACGCGGGCTTTCTGTCCACCGGAGAGGTTCCCGATCTTCTGTTTGAGGTCAGCCTCGGAGAACTGGAACATCGCGAGGAACCTGTTGACGGACTTCTTTGTGGCGCTGAAGGCGAGGCTGTCCGGCAGCGCGTTGACCGCGTGCGAAACGGTGTCGGCGTCGTCGAGTTCTTCGAGCATTTTGTTGTACGAAACAAAACCGGGCCCCTTGGCCCAGACCACCTCACCCGCATCGGTCGGCTCCTCCCCGGTCAGCACTTTCAGCAGCGTGGACTTGCCACTGCCGTTGGAGCCCAGGACCACAATCCTGTTGCCACGGCGGATCTCAAAGCTGAGGTCCTCGAACAACACTTTCTCGCCATAGGACTTGCCCAGTCCTTCCACCCGGCAGAGAACATCCTTCACGTGCAGCCCGCCGTAGATCTCCGTGACGATCTGGTCCACGGGCCGGGGCGTGCGCGCTTTCTTGATCTTGGCCAGCTGGTTCCCCAACCCGCGGCTTGCGGCTTTGGCCGCCTCGCGGCGGTCGGCAATGCCCTCCGCTTCAAACGCGAGGAGCTCGGACTCGTGGACGAACTGCGCCTCGAGCGTTTTGAGCCGGAACTGCTTCTGGACAACGTACTCGGCGAAGTTTCCCGGGTACTCGTGCAGATGGAAGTTCTCCACCTCGATAATCCGGGTAACCACCGCATCGAGGAACTTCCGGTCGTGCGAGACGATGATCGCGGCGCCGCGGTAGTCGCGGAACCAGTTTTCCAGCCATTCGACGCCGGCAACGTCGAGGTAGTTGGTGGGCTCATCCAGCAGCAATACGTCCGGACCCTCCAACAGGATCTTGGCCAGCGCAGCGCGGTTGCGCCAGCCGCCGGAGAGTTCGTCAATCGCGCACGTGCGGTGGGCCTCGCTGAACCCCAGCGTGGTCAGGACGGCGGCGATGCGCCGCGTGTAGTCCCATCCGTCGAGGCGGTCCATGTCCTCGAACAGCTCGGCCTGGCGCCCGATCAGCCGGTCCAGCTCTGCCTCGGCAGGGTCTGCCGCAATGGCGGCGTCGATGGCTGCCAGCTCGGCCTCGGCAGCCTTGATCTGGACGAACAGTCCGTCGAGGACCTCAAGGATGGTCGCCTCGCCGTCCAGCTCGGAAAACTGGGAGAAGTACCCCACCCTGGTTCCCTGCTCCACGGTGACCGTTCCGGCGTCCGGGGAAACCTGGTCCAGGATGAGCTTGAGGATGGAGGTCTTCCCCGAGCCGTTCTTGCCGATCAGGCCCACCCGGTCCCCGGGCTCGAGGCGGAAGAACGCCTCGCGGAGGATCTGAGTGTTATCGAAGCGGACGCCGACGTCGTGCAGCCGGATCAGGCTCACTGCTGCGCGAGACGGTTGCGGACGATTTCGCTGACGGCCTTGCCGTCAAAACGTCCGGCCACCGTGGCGGTGACGGGCTTCATCACTGCCCCCATTTGGCGCATGGACAGCTCGACGCCGTCGGCCTTGAGCGCCGCAATGGCCTCGTCCACGATCGACTCGACTTCTGCTGCGGTGAGTGGCTTGGGCAGGTAGGCCTCGATCACCTCGGCTTCGGCGATCTCCGCGGCCGCACGCTCGGCTTCGCCGGCTTCGGTGTAGATGCGGGCCGTGTCGCGGCGCTTGGCGGCTTCCTTCTGCAGGAGGGCAGTCACCTGTGCGTCGTCGAGTACGATCGGCGTCTTGCCCGATTTCTCGCGCGTTTCGATTTCGCCGAGGACATTGCGCACAGTGGTGAGGGCAACCTTGTTGCGGTCCTTCATGTGGGTCACGACGTCGGCGTGCAGGCGTTCTTTCAGGGTGGTCATAATTCTCCTCGTGTTACTGACAAGGCTAGCGGCAGAACACGTTGGCCCCGATCGCGAGATTATCCGCTGCGCGTCCTCGTCCGAGTTCCGGGCCGCGGCTTAGGCTGATCGCATGCCGCCAACGCCTGCCCCGACTCCAGTTCCGGTTGAAGTCTTCCTCCACCCAAGTCCGGCCGAGTGGTGGCAGATCGTTGCCGCGCTTGCCCCTGTTGCGGTGCTCATAGCGGCAGCTGTGGGAGCGTTCATGGCCTGGCAGACACTGCGCCAGAGGGCCATCGCCGATGACCGAGCCGAGTGGTGGAAACGGACACAATGGGCGCTGGACAGTGCCCTGGACCGGGACGAGGACACCAGAGCCCTGGGGCTGGCGGCGCTGGAGGTGCTCGCCAGCAGTGAGTTGGCCCGGGACGAGGAACTCGAACTCCTGGACATCGCGTGGAAGTCCGTGACCGGGCACGAGGAACATCCCGCTGCCCAGCACATCCCCGTGAACGCTTCCAGCCCTGCGACCGCCTCTCAGCAGCGGGTTCAGGTCGCGGCCGCCAGGCTGCGCGTCACACTCGACCGGCGCCTGGGACGGCCGACACCGGACCAGACCAAGGCCCGCGCCAAGGAAGAGCTCTAGCTGGTCCGTCCTCGAGTGGGAGCCCCAGGATGATGGCCGCGCAGACGCAATCGGGGCCGCACATGGGGCAGAGGTAGCCGGCCGCTTTCTGGTCGTCCGCCCAGTAGCTGGGGATGGTGGCCAGCTGCGCAAAGCCGGCCCGCTCAAACATTCCCAGGGACGAGTGCTGCGGATCGGCCGAGACCCACGACGCGGAGACGACGTAGCGGCAGCCGCCAGCCTTCAGAAAGTCCAGGCAGGCCGCGAGCATGATCGTGCCGAGGCCCATCCCGCGGGCCGCGGGGCGGACGACAATGGACTTGATTTCGCCGACGCGGCGCCCGGCCAAGCCGGCGTCGGCGGTGGCGAGACGCAGGCGGTTCTGCAGCGCCATCTGGGACTTCTGGTCCAGGACGCGCGCGGTCGTTGCGCCAAGGAGATCACCCTCCCGGCTGCGCGCCCGGATGAGCACTCCCCCGCCCTGGACCGTGAGTTCCGCCAGATCCGATGGGCGGATGAAACCAGAGCCGAGGGATTCGTTGAGGAGCGCTGCCGCCTCGGCGGCCACGGCGGGTCCCGGCGCGCCGACGTGCAGACTGACGTTCGACGCCGTCCGGGAGCTGATCTCTGCGGTCATGCTGCTCCTGATTTCAAAGCTTCCAGGTCCGCCTGTAGCCGGCCCCGAAGTATCGGAAGGTGCCCCGCTCCCCTTCCTGGCCCGAAGACGCCGAAAATTCGGCAACGAAACGGCCGGCAAGAAAACCCGGATCTGCGCCGAGCGAGATTGATGAGCTGGCTGTGGTTCGGGATCATCGTCACTCCCCCCAAGAGAACGGAAACTGCCGGCTATGGCCGCGGCTTTGCCGCAAACCTAGCACGTGAAATCGACCCCGCGGCGGCTTCTTGGAGAATATTTTGATGATGCGGCACTCGGCCCGGGTCTGACACCTGAATCCCAGCATGCCTATGGAAAAGTGCGCCGACGGACGGCCTGCAGCCGCGGGTCGCATGGCATGAGCCTTGAAAAGGGTGGAGCTAAGGAGATTCGAACTCCTGACCTCTTCGATGCGAACGAAGCGCTCTACCAACTGAGCTATAGCCCCGAAGCAACGCCGGTCCTGAGGGAACGGCGTTGCCGGTGTCCCTAGGCTACAAACTATCTGCGCTGTTTTCCAGCCAGCCGCGGAATGTCTCGTTGCCGTGTCGTGCCTCCGGCACCAGGTTCAGCCCCTCGCGCAGATAGCGTCCCATCGCGCCGGGCAGGGGCAGGCGCACCAGTTGGCCCTTGACGCCCGTGGCCCGCTGCCACTCCCGGGCAAAGTCGGCCATGTCCTTGGATTCCGGGCCGCCGAGGTTCAGCACCCGGTGCCGCGGTCCCGCAGCTGGAACCGGCGCCGGTTCCAGGGCGGTTTCCAGGAGCACCGCGGCCGCGTCGGCCGGCGACACCGGCTGGAACCGCGCGCCTCGCACCACGGGGATGACCCGTACCTTCGAGCCGGCGCCAAACATCATCGCCAGCAACGAGTGAAACTGGGTGGCACGGACCACCACTGTCTCCAGTCCGGACAGCTCATAGACGTGTTCCTTGGCGGCCTTCGACCGGTAGAAGGCGGAGTTGCTGCGATCGCAATTCACGATGGACAACATGACGGCCCGGCGCCTTCCCGGAGCGTCCCTCCAGGCAATCGATCACGACGTCGGCGCCCGCCAGGGCTGCCGCGACGCCTTCGCCCGTGGTCACGTCAGCGCGGAAGTATTCCGCGTCCCCGATGTTGGCGGCGGTCCCGGCCGGCGGCGGGTTACGGCTGAGGACGGCCACCGAGTGCCCGGCGTCAAGCGCCCGGCGCACCACTTCACGGCCAACTTGGCCGGTTCCGCCGGCGACGCAGATCCTGGTCATGACCCGAGGCTACCGCAACGAAGCCCGCCGGCGATGCTGCGGGGAAACGAAAACCCCGGGCGGCCATTGCTGGCTGCCCGGGGCGAAATCTCCGGAAGAACAGACCGGATCAGGCGCGTCGCCGCTGGAGGACATCGTCCAGGTTGCTCAGGGCGCTCTGGGCCTTGCTGAGCTGCTTTGACTCTGAATCGTCGGCGGTCTGCGCATCCGACGCGGCCGGCCGCCCGGAGGCCTGCTTGAGGGACGGTTTCCCGACGGCCTTCGGCGCCTCAGGAAGGTCAAGGGGCATGGGAGCTGCGCGTTCGGCCTTGGCCGCTTCGACGTAGGTGGGCTTGGGAACCTCGACGGGCTCCCAGCTGGAGCCCTCCGTAGCTGCCGCCGTTTCGGCAGCCACAGCCGCCGAGGTATCCCCCGAGGCTGCCGCTTCTGCGAGGGCGGCCTGGCGGAGCTCCAATGCGGTCAGCGGCTTCGGCGCCGGCTCGGGCGTGACCCGGCCCGCTTCCGCGTCGAAGAGCGGGCTTTCAGGCCGGGCACCGGGAGAGCCGGCAGGAAGGGAGGGGACCTGCTCGGGCGCTGAGGGCCGCGCAGTGGGGCGTTCCGGGCTGCCCATGGCGGCACGGAACGCGGCGTTCATTTTTCGCCGGCGGTCGCGGACCGCGAGGCGGCGGAGCAGCGCCACGGCGGCGACGGCACCCAGCAGGGCCACGGCCGGGAGCCAGCCCGAACCGATCCCGAAGAGCCGAAGGGCCGCGGATACGACTCCCGTGAGGAGGGACAGAAGTCCGGCGACCGCCAGCACCAGCCGTCCCCATCGAATCCGGAACGTCGGGGAAGTTGCCGCAGACATCGGATTCCCTCCAGACGTGGCCGAGGTGCTGGTACCAGGACCTGGAGTGCCGCCGGCCGGTTTTGCGCGCTGGGTGCTGATCATGGGTTTCTCCTGCTGCGCTGCCATTTTCATAACCTTCCCCGCATGTGGATCTGCTGGTTCCATGTCTATGACGTCCGCCAGAAATTCGCCTGCAGGCTGCAACTGGTGACGCCCGTTCCGGAGAACGTAGGGCGCCACCCACACGATCCAGAGCGCAACAGCAATGACAAGGATCACAGAGCTGCTAAGAGGGAAGTCCACACTCAAAACCGTATGAGGTATATGGGGTGCTGCCCCGCATTGTCAGAGGTGTGTCGCGCGCGCGGCGGCCACTGGTAGGCGTCGGGGCGTCGTGGCTGGTCAGGCGGCCATCACCGGCTCAGCCCTGGCGGGTCCTCAGCCACCGTGCGAGGAGGCCTTCCGGCACTTCCTCAGCGGTGAGCGCGAAGGTACGGTGGTCCGCCCATTCCCCGTTGATGTGCAAGTACCTGGGCCGGAATCCCTCGTCGCGAAAGCCGAGTTTCTCCACCACCCGCAGGCTCGGCGCGTTCTCCGGCCTGATGTTGATCTCCATGCGGTGCAGGCCAAGGGTGCCAAAGCAATAATCCGTGGCCATGGCCACGGCGGTCGGGGCAATCCCCCGGCCGGCTCGCTCCTTGTCGACCCAATAGCCGAGCGTCGCCATCATGGCCGATCCCCACACGATCGAGGACACCGTCAGCTGCCCCACGATCACCGGGGCCTGGTGGCCGGGCGTCCATTCCGCGATCACGAAGGGCAGGGCAGTGGCCTGCGCGGCCTGGGCCTTGAGGGAGCGCACCATCTGCCGGTAGTCGGGCAGGCCGCCGCCGGGGACCGGGTTTGATGCCTCCCAGGGGGCCAGCCATTCGCAGTTACGGGACCGGAGTGCAGTCCACTCCTTCCGGTCCCGGTACCGGATCGGGCGCAACACGATGTCGCCACTCTCCAGGGTCACCGGCCAGGTGAAGCTGCCCCCCACGGGAGTTACTTTGCGAGGCTGGGGGCCAGCGTGGAGGCGAAGCCGGGCAGCCATTCGCGCAGGCCCGGGCCGAGGTCCTCACTGTCGCAGGCGAGCTGGACGCAGGCCTTGAGGTAGCTGAGCTTGTCGCCGGTGTCGTAGCGGCGGCCGCGGAAGACGACGCCGTACACGCCGTAGCCCTCACCGGTGCCGGCCGAGAGTTCCTGCAGCGCGTCAGTCAGCTGGATTTCTCCGCCACGGCCGGGCGCGGTGCGCTCAAGGACTTCAAAGACGGCCGGGTGCAGCACATAGCGGCCAATCACGGCGAGGTTGGACGGGGCGTCCTCGACGTCGGGCTTCTCCACGAGCTGATTGATGCGGACGTAGTCCTCACCGCCGAGCGCCTCGACGTCGGCGCAGCCATAGGCGCTGATCTGGGACGGATCCACCTCGATCAGAGCGACCACGGACCCGCCGGTCTTGGCCTGGACCTCGATCATGGTGCTGAGCAGCTCATCGCGGGCGTCGATGAGGTCATCGCCCAGGAGGACGGCGAACGGCTCCTGCCCGACGTGCTGCTTGGCCCGGAGGACGGCGTGGCCGAGGCCCATGGGATCGCCCTGGCGGACGTAGTGGATGTCACCGAGGTTGCTGGCGGCCTGGATGGACTCAAGCTTCGCCGTGTCGCCCTTCGCCTCGAGGGTGGCCTCCAGCGCCGGAACGCGGTCGAAGTGGTCCTCCAACGCCCGCTTGTTGCGGCCAGTGATCATCAGAATGTCGTTCAGGCCGACATTCACGGCCTCCTCAACGACGTACTGGATGGCCGGTTTGTCAACGACAGGCAGCATTTCCTTGGGCATGGCCTTCGTCGCCGGAAGAAACCTGGTACCAAGGCCCGCGGCGGGGATGACGGCCTTACGGACGGAAGCGTTGGGTGTATTCACTCGACTAATCTAACGGAGGGACCAATCATTGCGTAATTTTTAGTCGAACCTTCCCGCGGCCGTCCCCGGCGCGTCGCGGCCGCTAGAGGCAGAGGACGGGCCAGCATGGCGTCAAAAGAGGAAATACGCTCGAGCCACAGGGCAAGGCGTTCCGCACTCCCGCTGGCCGCACAGGATGCCGCCGCGGCGGGCATCGCCCGCCATGGGCTCCAGTGGGCCTCCGGACTGGCCCGCGGCCGGCGGGCCATCTTCGCGGCGTACCTCGGGGTTGGCGCCGAACCGCCCACGCTGCCGCTGCTGACTGCCCTGACCGGCGCCGGGCACCGGGTGCTGCTTCCGGTTTGCGAACCCGAAATCGAGCTCAGCTGGGTGTACTGGACTCCGCAGTCCGATTTTGTCCGCAGCCGGTACGCGCCCATCCAGGAGCCTGTCGGAGACCGCCACGGCACCGCCATAATGCGCGACGCCACCGCAATCATCCTCCCAGCCACCGCCGTGGATTTCTCGGGCAACCGGATCGGACAAGGCGGCGGCTACTACGACAAGTTCCTTGCCGCCCTGGCCACCCTGTCCCCTGCGGCCGGCGAGGCGTCCGACGCCGCGGCGCTGCCGACTGCCGCCGTCGTCTATGACACGGAGGTGCTGCCCGCGGGCAGCATTCCCGCTGAGTCGTTCGACCGGAAGGTCGACGCCGCCCTGACGCCGGACGGGATCATCCGGCTGGGCTGATGCCGCCCGGCTGATAGGGGTCCGGGCCAAGGTGATAGAATTAGCACTCAGGCCCTGCGACTGCTAAGGGCGGAACCGGTCGATAGACATATCGGCAGTGATCCGGCTCGGCAGCACGGGACCTGCTCGTTTGCCCCAGAGTGAGGATTTCCAGTGCCCACGTATGCATACGCCTGCAAGGACTGCAGCCACGCCTTCGAGATCGTGCAGTCATTCAGCGACAACTCCCTGACGTCCTGCCCCGAGTGCCAGGGCACGCTGCGCAAGAAGTTCAACAGCGTCGGAGTAGTGTTCAAGGGCTCCGGCTTCTACCGCACCGATTCGCGCGACGCCAAGGGCAGCACCGTTTCCCCGGCGCCTGCAGCTCCGGCCGCCACCCCCGCACCTGCACCCGCCGCCGCGGGCTAACAGAGCCGGCTTAGGGCGGGCCAACAGATCCCGGGCCGCCAGTGGCTGCTGCTTGGGCGGCGGCCGGCTGAGGCAGGGTAATTCTTGAGCCTGCTGGCCGTTGTCCACATAGGCGATTCCGCCGCTCCCGCCGATGCGTCCGGGTCCGTAGCGTGGCGGCATGGATCTTTCACTCTCCACGGCTTCCCCGACTTCGCTCTGGACGTCGTACCCGGCTTCGTTCCGGGTTTCGTCCCTGCCCTCCCGCCCAATGCCTGTGGAGGGCTCCGGCCGCTGGGCCCGTGCGGTGTTCCGCCCCGCCAACGTTCCTGCCGCCACATTATCCGCGGCTGGCCGGCCGTTCCGGAACCGGAACCGTCGTACGGATGCCCGCCGGCAGCGGCCGCCCCGCGGTCGTCCGCCGCAGCACCGCGTGCGCGGCTGGTTGAACCGGAACCGGCGGCTTATCGCGGCCCTCCTGTTCTGCATCCCCGCAGGCCTGACGGTTCAGCAGCTAACTCCCGCGCCCGCTGACAGCGTCGTTGCCTTCGCAGCAGCGGCAGATCTTCCTGCCGGGAAGACCCTGGTACCCGGCGATGTCAGCAGCGTCAGCGTGCCGCCGGGCCTCGTGCCTGTCGGCAATCCCGACACCGAGGCCGCGTTCGAAGGCAAACAGCTGGCCGCACCGCTTCGCCGGGGCCAACTCCTCACCGACGCCCAGATCCTGGGCCCGGGCCTGCTCGCGGGAAGCCCGCCCGGCTCTGCGGCCGTGCCGCTCAGGATGGCGGATCCGGCCTCCGTCCAGCTGGTTTCCCCCGGGCAGCTCGTCAACGTGGTGCTCACCGCCGGCAGCGGCCTTGACCGGGCCGGCGAAAGCCAAATCTTGGCCGAAGCCGTTCCGGTGCTCTGGACGTCAGTGCCGGGCGGCAAGGCAGGGCCGTGGCCCGCCACCGCGGAGACTGACGGGCTGGTGGTGGTAGCAGCGGCGGCCGATCAGGCACGAAGACTGGCGGGCGCATCTACCCAAGGCAAGCTGTTCTTCGTGCTTGTGGCGGCCGCGCCGGGCTAGAGGCCGGGGAGCCCTCAGGCGGTCTAGGGCCCGGGCAGTCCGCGCCGACGGTTGCCGCCGGCAGCATTGCCCGCAAGCGCAGCGCCGCCCGTAACAACGTCAGCCCCAGTGCGGAGGCTTCTGCTCCTGGAGCCACGCGTCATGATCGTAATTGTCAGGCTGGTCACCCCAGCGCCGGGGGTCGTCTTCCGAAGCTTTCTTCGGCAGCACGCCTTCGGGGACGGCGGCCTGCGCCTCCGAACGGCGGGACGCCTCCGTGGCCGCGCCCTGGCCGGGCCCTTCTCCGGCCAGCTCGTCGGACTTCGGCTCAGCGGTTCTGGGCTCAGCGCCTCCGCTCGCGTCGCGCTCGTCGGGGCCGGTGTTGCCGGTGTTGTTGGTGTTGTCTTGGATGTCGCCGTCCGCACTCATGCTGCCGGCCTCCTTACTGCCTGTATTGCCTGTCATTTCTGGTGCTGGTTCCTGCCGGCGCGATTCCTGGCCCGCAGTTTCATGGCCCCGGAGCACGTGTGCCGCGGGTTCGTCCGCCAGGTGGTGCTCCGCGGCCCGCGCCTCGTCAATCGCCAGGTGCTCGATGTCGTCGTCAAAGAACCCGTGCGATGTCCGGAGCCGGCTGGAAACGGGAGGCTTCTCCAGCCCGAGGTAGCCGCCAATCCGGTCGGCGCAGGCCGAAGGGTCGGTGAAGACCTCTATGGTCCATAGTGGCATGTAGCGCCAGCCAAGCCGTTCCAGGAGCTGGGGCCGGAGCCGGCTCCGTTCCCGGACGCTCATCCGCCGGTACTGGCCGGTGCCATCTGACTCGATCGCTACCGGACGGGGAATCTCCGCATCGTCCTGGCCGATCGTCGTCATGGGATCGGCTGCCGCCACCATGTTCAGGACGCCGTCGTATTGGTGCCACACCCGTGCCCCACGGGCGCGGAGCCGGTCGCCCAGGTCGGCCACCAGCGGATCGGCGCCGAGCGCCTGCTCGCTGGCCGCGGCCCGGGAGGCGGGGCTGCCAAGATCTGTATTGCCCGCGATCTCACGGTCCAGCAGTTCGTAGAAGTCCACGGCGCCATGGCTGAGGCGGCTAACATCGAGGTCTTCGGGGCGGAAGCAGCTGAGCACGTGCAGGGAACGGCGGGCACGCGTCATGGCCAGTGCGAATTTGGCCCGGCCCCCTTCGGCGGAGAGCGGCCCGAGGCTGTGGAGGGTGCGCCCATGCGGAGTGCGGCCGTAGCCCGGCGAGAAGATGACGTGGTCACGGACCAGGCCCTGGGCCCGTTCCAGATCCACCACGCGGAAGGACTCGTCCCCGGCCGTGAAGAAGCTGCCGAGCATGGGGTAGTTGGGCAGCTGCGCCCTGATGGCCTCGCCAATCCGGGCGGCGTGGCGAAGGCTGCCGGTCACCACGGCCAGCGAAGTCCGGGGCCGGAGTCGGGCATGCTCGAAGACGAGTTCCACCGCGCGGTTCACCTCGGCAACAACCGATTCGACGCCGTCGTGGTCGGCGCTGGGCAGCCCCGTGCCATCGGGGAGGTACTCCACGCTGAGGGTGCGGTCCAGGCCCGTGGCGGATTGTCCTTCAGGGAGCCTGGTAAGTTCCCCGCCGTAATAACCCTTGCTGAGCTGGCGGACCAGGTCTTCATCGACCGCACGGTAGACGGTCCTCAGGTTCCGGACCGGAAGCACGGCGGAGAGTGCCCGGTACGAGCTCTCGACGCTTTGGTAGGAGCTCTCCCCCGCCGCGAGCCGTTCGACGCCCACGGTAAAGGTCCGGGGGCTGGCGATCTGTTCGTCGCCGAAGGCGATGACCTGCCGGGAGCGGGCGATGGCCGGGAGGACCGCCTGCAGCGAGGTGGTCTCCGCGTCCAGGATCACGACGGCGTCGAAGGTCTGCTCGATCGGCAGGAGGCCGGTCAGGAGGTAGGGGCTGACGGACCAGACCGGCACGAGGGTGGGCAGCAGCTCCTGCGCCTGGCCGCTCAGGGCTGCCAGGGTCACCCGGCCGTCCTTGAGCAGGCTGCGCAGCAGCTCGGCCTGGCGGGGGTACGCCGCGATTGCCGCACGCCAGCGCTCGGACAGGTTCCATCGCAGCCGCGCAGCGCCGCTGGCGATGTGGGCGTTGTCCGCGAGACGGTACTCGGCCTCAAGCTGGCGCAGGGCGTCGCCGTCGGACATGGCGAGGTAGTCGTCGCCGCTGATCATGGCTTCCAGGGCCGACTGCCACCAGGCCAGCTCCAGCTCGGCGGTCACGGAACGTTCCGGGACCTCGCGCTCGGCAAGGTCGGCGAGGAGCTCTCCGAGGCCGTGCTCACGCATGCTCTCGACAAGCAAGGTTCGCTCCGGCAGGGTTTCCAGGGTCGCGGTGTCGGCGACGAGCCGCCGCACCCGGGGCAGGAGTTCATCGTACGGCGCGCGGTCCAGGTCACCGCCGGCGGGGGTGTGCTTGACCGCCTGGCCCAGTTCGGCCAGTTCAGCAGCGAGTTCCCGGTACAGGCCCGAGATTTCGGCCAGCCCGGACGGCACGGCCGGGTGCCGCTGCGTGGTGGCGTAGCCGGACCAGGCGGCGCGCTGCTCCTGCACGAGGACCAGGGAACTGTGCAGGTCCGCGATGTGCACGCCGGGCCGGACGTACTCCTTGGCTACCCTGCGCAGGCGTGAGCGCTGCATGGACGGCATCTCGATCCCGCGTTCCCTGCGCCAGCTGGAGGACGCCGTGGCGGAGATCAGATCATGGACGGGCCGGTCAAAGATGTCGGGAGTGAACTTGTCCAGGCTTTCGCGGACGGCCACGAGCAGCTCGATCTGCTCGCCCCATTCGGCGAAGGTCCCGCCGAGCCGGATCTCTGCGTGTTCCGCCACGGCGTCCATGCGGCCGCGCAGCAAGGGCAGTTTCTCTGCCACGGACTGGGCGACGTTCTGCGCTTCCTGCGTCTCCTTGCGCGTGAGCAGGCGCGCGCCGTGCCACGGACTGGTGGTCGACGCGCGGCTGAAGCTGCCGAGCTCGGCAGCGCGGCGGAGCCGGCCGGCGAGCTCCTCGCGGTCGCGGATGTTGTCCAGCACGCTGCGCTTGAGCCGGACCGTCGTCGCCGGCGCCGGCTGGATGGAGGTCAGCTCCGCCAGCGACTGCATGGCCTCGTACGGCGAACAGCCCCAGCGCGCCCGGACGTTGTGCAGGGAGGCGACGTGCTCCATCAGGGCGTGGCGGTGCCCGGTCAGAGTGGCGTGCAGGTTGCTCAGCTGCGGCTGGAGCGACTTCTCGTTGCGGACAATCGCCCGGACCAGTTGGCCCTTGAGCTGCAGCGGGCTGGCGTTGCCGGTCAGCTGCAGGAGCACGGAATCGAGGCCAAGGCCATCGAGCTGTGCGGAGATCTCGGTGAGGCTGGCCCGCCTGTCCCCCACCACCAGGACGGATTTCCCCTCGTCCACGAGGGCGCCGATGGTGTTGATGACGGTCTGGGTCTGGCCGGTGCCCGGCGGGCTGCTGACCACCAGCGAGTCGCCGGCGCGGACGGCGTCGATGACATACTGCTGGTCCGTGTCGGCGTCGAGCAGTAAGAGCTCCTCGGCGGGGTCCCGCTCATCCGTGCTGGGGAAGCGGCCGGGCACCAGTGCGGGCACATCGACCCGTTCGCCGGAACCGGACCGTGCCAGCGCGGTGACAATGGGGTTGTTCTGGTTGATCCACGGATCATCGAGGTTGCCGGAGAGGTCGGAAAAGGTGGAGACGAGCAGGTTGTGCTCGATCTCCGCGCCGTGGATCGGCTGGACCAGGGTGCCCAGGCGGTCCAGGACGGGCTGGGGGTCATAACGGGCCGTGCTGTACGCCATCCGCGTGACCGCGTTGACGTCAAAGACGATCCCGTGGACTGACTTGAGGTGCCGGACCAGTGCCGGATTGATCTGCGCCTGTTCGGTGAGTTGCAGTTCGTAGTCGTCCTCGCCGGGGCGCACCGTGAGGGAAATGGCGGCGAGCATGACCGGGGCCGAGATCCGTTGCGGTTTGCCCCCGACGGCAGACGTCCAGACGACCGTGCCGGCGGAGAAATAGCCTGCGTCGATGCCGCGGTCATTGGCGAGTTCGAAGATCTTGGAGCGCAGGTTGCGCGATGCCCTGGCCGCCACGACGTACTGCTGGCGGTCGCGGATCAGGGTGGAGAGCCGGGTGCGCCGGCCTGCCATCAGCTGGGCAAGCCCTGACGGATGGGCATGTGTGAGGTCGATCGAGCCTTCGGGCGTCTTGGTGAAGCGCAGCATGGTGTCTGCTCCGGTGACGGGCTTGAGCCCCGACAGCCATTTCCTGAACTCCTCGGAGCCCTCGGGGTGGCCTTGACCAACTGACACTGCTGCCTTCTTTTCTGTGCTCGACTTCTCTGTGCCGGACCGTGGCGGGCTCGACTCTGGCGCGTTCGACGTATCAACGCTCGTCTGTGTTGCGTTCGCGCTTTCCCTGACCGCGTGGTGTGTGCTCGCGGTTGTCTGGCTGGCGCGGGACGCCTTGGACCATACCGGCATGCTTTCGAGGGTAGCCCGAATCCCCCGCAGGTGCGGGGCCGCAACACTGGGCGGTGCGAAATTCAGCTCGAATTGTCAGGAAGAAAAATGAAATGGCCAGCCTCGAAAGGCCGGCCATTCACATTGCTATTCCCACTCGATGGTTCCCGGCGGCTTGCTGGTCACATCCAGCACCACGCGGTTGACGCCGTCCACCTCGTTGGTGATCCGGTTGGAAATCCGGGCCAGGAGATCGTAGGGCAGCCGCGACCAGTCGGCGGTCATGGCGTCCTCGGAGGACACGGGGCGCAGGACAATCGGGTGTCCGTAGGTGCGGCCGTCGCCCTGAACGCCGACGCTGCGGACGTCCGCCAGCAGCACCACGGGCATCTGCCACACTTCGTCATCCAGTCCGGCGGCGGTCAGTTCGGCGCGGGCGATCCCGTCGGCCTTGCGGAGCAGGTCCAGGCGTTCCTGGGTGACATCGCCGACGATCCGGATGCCGAGGCCCGGGCCGGGGAACGGCTGGCGTCCGACGATTTCCTGCGGCAGGCCGAGCTGCGCACCGACCGCGCGGACCTCGTCCTTGAACAGGGCGCGCAGCGGCTCAACGAGTTCGAACTGCAGGTCCTCGGGGAGCCCGCCCACGTTGTGGTGGCTCTTGATGTTGGCCGCACCTTCGCCGCCGCCGGATTCGACGACGTCCGGGTACAGGGTGCCCTGGACGAGGAACTTGATCTTTTCACCGTGTGCCGCTGCTTCGGCGATGATCGCCAGTTCGGCTTCCTCGAACGCGCGGATGAATTCGCGGCCGATGATCTTGCGCTTGGTCTCGGGGTCGCTGACGCCGGCAAGGGCGCTCAGGAAGCGCTCCTGCTCGTTGGCGACGTAGAGCTTGACGCCGGTGGCGGCCACGTAGTCACGTTCGACCTGTTCGGCTTCGCCCTCGCGCAACAGCCCGTGGTCCACGAAGACGCAGGTCAGCTGGTCGCCGACTGCGCGCTGGACCAGGGCTGCGGCCACTGCCGAGTCGACGCCGCCGGACAGGCCGCAAATGACCCTGGAGTCGCCGATCTGGTCGCGGATGCGCTGGACCTGTTCTTCCAGAATGTTGCCGGTGGTCCAGTTCGGTTCCAGCCCGGCGCCCTTGAAGAGGAAGTTTTCCAGGACCTGCTGGCCGTAGGCCGAATGCTTGACTTCGGGGTGCCACTGGACGCCGTAGAGGCGCTTGTCCTCATTGGCGAACGCGGCGACGTCGGCGCCCGCCGTCGTCGCGAGGACCTCAAAGCCCTCGGGCGCTTCATGGACGGAGTCGCCGTGGCTCATCCAGGTGCTCTGGTGCTGGGGCATGCCGGCCAGGATGGAGCGGCCCTCGCCCAGGGTGGTGGTCTCGGTGGCGCCGTATTCACGGAGCCCCGTCTGGGCCACCTTGCCGCCGAGGGCGTTGGCCATGGCCTGGAAGCCGTAGCAGATGCCGAAGACCGGGACACCGGCCTCGAAGAGGTCGGCGCCGACGCGGGGGGCGCCGTCGGCGTAGACGCTCGAGGGGCCGCCCGAGAGGATGATCGCGGCGGGGTTCTTGGCCAGCAGCTGCTCGGTGCTGTAGGTATGCGGAACCACTTCCGAATACACATTCGCTTCCCGGACGCGGCGGGCAATCAGCTGCGCGTACTGGGCACCGTAGTCAACAACCAGGACGGGCCTGTGGGACGTCTGGGATGCAGAGGGAGTAGTCACCCCACTAGCCTACTTTGCACCGCTGCCCGCCCGCACATTGAGAAGCCGGCGCGGGCCCCGAATCACGGGCGGAGGTAAGCGAACTCACACGCCCGACGGCGGCTGCCGGCGTCGTGTCCCCCTTCAGGACCGCGGGGTTCAGGACCGCCGGCGTTCAGAACCGCCGGGGGCTTAGTACCTCTGCGGAGCCTGCGGGTTCGCTGCGAGTTCGGCCTCGACCTCTGCGTGGAACTTCTTCTCGACGAAGAAGGACAGGAATGGCACGACGCCGCCCAGGGCCATAACCACGAGCTTGGTGAACGGCCAGCGCATGAGCGACCAGAGCCGGAAGTTGGAAATCAGGTACACGACGTACATCCAGCCGTGCACGATCAGGACCGTGATGGACAGGTTGACGCCCCCGATCACTCCGGGAGGCTCGGCGTCGGCGAATCCGAAGCCGAACGGCTGGCCGGTGACGGCGTTCGTGCCGCCGGCGAAGAGGTACTGCCCGAAGCCGTACCGGGCGATCAGTTCGGCGCAGAGCAGCAGCAGCATGGTGCCGGTCAGGTAAGCGAGCACCTTGTAGAACTTCAGGGCGGACCGGATTTGGGCCTCGGTGCCGCCGAAGCGGCGCTTCTTGCCGGCCTTCCCCGTGCCGTTGGTTGTCTGCGGCTGGATGGCTGGCTGGGGCTCGATCATGATTGCACTCTCGGGTTTGTGGGGTGGGGGGCTGTGGGATGCGGGTCGGTGGCCTGTGCGCCGGCGTGGGGTTCGGCCGAGTGGGGTTCGGCCGCATGGGTTTCGGGCGTGTGGGGTCCGGCGCGGGGCTCGTCCCCGGCCAGTTCCTCGTCAAGCTCGTCTTCGAGGTCCCGGCGGTAGTCGTCCTTGACCAGCCGCCACCAGATGAACAACGCGAAGCCGGCAAAGACCACCCATTCCACGGAATAGAACAGGTTCAGCCAGTTGAGCTGCTGCGCGGGCGGCTGCGGGCCGATCCGGAGCGGTTTGACGGCGCCGCCGGCGGCGGAGGGCCCGACGTCGGTGCCGCCGGACAGTTCGGTCCTCGCGGCGACAAAGCCCGGGTAGCTGCTGACGTTCCAGTCGTTGATGAGCTCGGCCACCGAGACGGCGCTGGCACGGCCGGGCCCTGGATCGGTCTGCGGCAGCGGGGACTCGGAGGGCAGCAGCCGTCCGGTCAGTTCTATGGTGCCCGACGGCGGCGCCACGGCGTCCGCGGGATCCGCCACCCAGCCGCGCGCGACCGGAATCCAGGTCTGCGGCGTGGCCCCGCCGCCCAACAGGACCGGGGCATCCTTGACCGCGAAGGCGGAGACGATCCAGTAGCCCTTCGCCCCGTCGTTGAGCCGGCCCGCGACCAGGACCTGCTTCTGGGGATCGTAGGTGCCGGTGGCGGAGACCATCTGGTCGGCCACCGACCCGGGGAAGAATCCACCCGGTTGCAGGACCGCGGTGAGCTGGCGCGTCTCCTCCGTTGTGGTGGAAACCGGGGCTTCCGCCTGCGTTGAACGGCCAAACTGCCACTGGCTGAGCAGCACAAAGACCCCGGAAATGGCGATCGCGAACACGAGTCCTGCGATCCAGCGGGGTTTGAGGGCAGTTTTCAGCACCTCTTAACCGTACTTCGTCCCTGTGTAGAACAGCGAAACGGGCCTCCGAAAGGGCCTGCCCCCTACAGTGGGCAAGCCGATTTTTAGTGGTCGAAGAACACCAGACTCGAATTGATGAGTTCGGCGATCACTTCGGCGTCGTAGGCGCGCCGGAGCGACTCGCGGAAGGACTCCTTCGACAGTGAGCGTGCCAGTGTCGCGAGCACTTCGAGGTGATCGGAAAAGGAGCTCGCCGGGGTGGCGATGAGCAGAATCACAGTGGCCGGGCCGTCCGCTGCGCCGAAGTCCAGCGCCCTGCCGTACTTCGTGATGCCGACCGCGATGGAGGTCTGGGAGACCAGCTCGCTCCGGGCGTGCGGCAGGCCCACACCGCCGGGCAGGCCGGTGGCGAGCTGGTGCTCCCTGGCGTTGACCTGTTTGAGGAATCCCTCCAGATCGGAAATTCGTCCGGCCGCGTGCATGCGCTCCGCGAGCTGGGATGTGGCGTCGAGCTTGTCCGTGGCATCCATTTCGAGGATCACCATCTCGGGTGTGGTGAGCTCGGCGTCGTACCGGTCCAGTGGTTCCGCCAAGAGATGTCCCTTCGAAGTGGCGTCAGTGCACGCCGGCCGGCAGTCCAATGACTAGCGTTGTAATCTGCACTGCCGGCCGGCGCTGCGTCTCAGCGCAGGGGCACGATGTCCTCCACGCCCAGCCGTGCGGCGTCGGCGGATTCGTCGTCCGGCTGCTGCTGGCTCAGGCGCTCGGCATCAACCCGGGCCAGATAGTGCTTGATTTCGCTCTCGCGCTGCGCATCACTCCAGCCGAGAACGTCTCCCATTAGTTTAGCGACTACGGGAGCGGCGGACACACCGCGGTCCCACGCCTCGATCGAAATCCGGGTGCGGCGGGTCAGGGCGTCCTGGATATGGCGGGCGCCCTCGTGCGTGGCCGCGTAGACGGCTTCGGCGGCCAGATAGTCGTCCGCGCCCGGCAGCGGCTCGGCCAGTTCCGGGTTGTCGGCGATGAGCGCCAGCACCTCCGGCGCCATGGCACCGTAGCGGTTAAGCAGGTGTTCGATCCGGGCCACGTGGACGCCGGTCTCCTCCGCCATCCGGTTCCGCTGGTTCCACGCTGCCTTGAAGCCGCTCGCCCCGAGCAGCGGAATGGACTCCGTGCAGCTGGGCGGGACGCGCTCGTCCATGCTGCGCGTTGCCTCGTCGACGGCGTCCTTGGCCATGACCCGGTAGGTGGTCCATTTACCGCCAGCCACCACCACCAGGCCCGGTACGGGGTGGGCCACCACGTGTTCCCGCGAGAGTTTCGCGGTGGAGTCGCTTTCCCCGGCCAGGAGCGGACGCAGCCCCGCGTAGACGCCCTCGACGTCCTCTCGGGTCAGCGGGCGCTTGAGGACCTTGTTGACGTGCTCCAGCAGGTAGTCGATGTCCTTGCTGGAGGCCGCGGGGTGGGCCTTGTCGAGGTGCCAGTCGGTGTCCGTGGTTCCGATGATCCAGTGCCTGCCCCAGGGGATCACGAACAGGACGGACTTCTCGGTCCGCAGGATCAGCCCCACCGTGGACTGGATCCGGTCGCGGGGCACCACGAGGTGGATGCCCTTGGAAGCCCGCACCTTGAGTTGCCCGCGGTCCGTCACCATCGCCTGGGTTTCGTCGGTCCAGACTCCGGTGGCGTTGATGACCTGCTTGGCCCGGATCTTGAAGCTGGAGCCGTCCTCGTGGTTGACCACCTTGGCGCCGACCACGCGCTCGCCTTCGCGCACGAAGTCCACAACCGACATCTGGTTGACCGCGTGGGCGCCGTAGTGCGCCGCGGTCCGCACGAGGTTGGCGACGTACTTGGCGTCGTCGACTTGCCCGTCGTAGTAGCGGATGGAGCCGACGAAGGCGTCGTCCTTGAGGCTGGGGGCAGCGCGCAGGGTTCCGCGCCGGGTCAGGTGCTTGTGGAAAGGGACGCCGCGGCTGTGCCCGCCGGTGATGGACATCGCGTCGTACAGGGCGATCCCGGCGCCAATGTACGGCCGTTCCAGGAACGGCTTGTGGAGCGGGTACAGGAACGGGACCGGCCGGGCCAGGTGCGGTGCCAGCACGGAGAGAATCAGGCCGCGTTCGTGCAACGCCTCCTTGACCAGGCCGAAGTCGAGCATTTCGAGGTAACGGAGGCCACCGTGGATCAGCTTCGAGGAGCGCGACGACGTCCCCGCGGCCCAGTCATTGGCCTCGACGATGCCGACGCTGAGCCCGCGGGTGACGGCGTCGAGGGCGGCACCGGCACCCACAATGCCTCCGCCAACGATCAGGATGTCGAGCTCTTTGCCGGGGGCGGTGCTGTCCCTGAGCACCGCGATTGAAGCCTCGCGTTCCGCAGGCCCAAGGGCACCTCCGGCCACGGCAGAACCGCCGGGAAAACTGTTCATGTCACGCCTCCATCCGGGTCAAACCTCGTTAGGGCACCAGACTACGTCCAAGTTTCCCGGATGGGCAGGGCCAAACAACCGCCAGCTTGGGGTTCAGTTGCCGGCGTACGGCGAGACGACGACGTCGACGCGCTGGAACTCCTTCAGGTCCGAGTAGCCCGTGGTTGCCATCGAACGGCGCAGCGCGCCGATGAGGTTGGAGGTGCCGTTGGTGTGGTGGCCCGGTCCGAACAGGACCTCTTCGAGGGGGCCCACCGTTCCGACGTTGACCCTGTCGCCGCGGGGCAGTTCGAGGTGGTGGGCTTCCTGGCCCCAGTGCCAGCCCTTGCCGGGGGCTTCGTCGGCGCGGGCCAGGGCGCTGCCCAGCATCACGGCGTCGGCGCCCATGGCGATGGCCTTGACGATGTCACCGGAGGATCCCATGCCGCCGTCGGCGATCACATGGACGTAGCGTCCGCCGGATTCGTCCATGTAGTCGCGGCGGGCGGCCGCGACGTCGGAGATGGCGGAGGCCATCGGCGAGTGGATGCCCAGGGCGCGGCGGGTGGTGGTGGTGGCTCCGCCGCCGAAGCCGACCAGCACGCCGGCGGCACCGGTGCGCATCAGGTGCAGGGCCGGGGTGTAGCCGGCCGCTCCGCCGACGATCACGGGGACGTCGAGTTCGTAGATGAACTGCTTGAGGTTCAGCGGCTCGTGGTCCTTGGAGACGTGCTCGGCCGAGACCGTGGTTCCGCGGATGACGAAGATGTCGACGCCGGCGGCCAGCACGGTCTTGTAGTGTTCCTGCGTGCGCTGCGGGGTCAGGGAACCGGCCACCGTGACGCCGGCGGCGCGGATCTCGGCGAGGCGCGAGGTGACCAGCTCGGGCTGGATCGGCGCCTGGTAGAGCTCCTGCATGCGCCGGGTGACGGCGGGACTGTTGGTCTCGTCCGCGAGGCCGCCGATCTCGTCCAGCACGGACTGCGGGTTCTCGTACCTGGTCCAGAGGCCTTCGAGGTCGAGCACGCCGAGTCCGCCGAGGCGGCCCAGGGCGATGACGGTTTCCGGCGACATGGCCGAATCCATCGGCGCCGCGATGACGGGCATCTCGAACTTGTAGGCATCGATCTGCCAGGAGACGGAGACGTCCTTGGGGTCACGGGTGCGCCGGTTGGGGACGATCGCAATGTCATCCAGGGAGTAGGCACGACGCCCACGCTTGCCTCGGCCAATCTCAATCTCGTAAGTCACTGCTCTAGGTTATCCCAGCGGACGCGGGGCGCCGCTTCGGCGTACTGCGGCGTCATGCTGTGGCGCCGCGGACGGCGCTGGATTTTCCTCGGACACGTTGCCGGAACCACCAGCACCGGGCCGCTCCCCTCACTCGCCGCTGACGTTCTCGGCATCCGGGACGGTCAGCTGGGACTCGAACATCCGGAAGTAGCGGCCGCGAAGCGCCACGAGTTCCTTGTGGGTGCCTTGTTCCACGATGCGGCCGTCCTCGAGCATGTAGACCACGTCGGCCTTCTCGATCGTGGCGAGCCGGTGGCTGATGGCGATGATGGTGCTGCTGCGGTCCGCGAAGAGCCGCGTGAAGATCCGATGCTCGGCCAGCGCGTCGATGGCCGACGTCGGCTCGTCCATCACCATGAAGGAGGCGTTGCGGTAGAAGTTCCGGGCCATCGCCAGGCGCTGCCACTGGCCGCCGGAAAGCCCGGAGCCCTTCCGGCCGCGCGGGTCCTCCATCCAGTTGCTGACGTGGTTGTCCAGGCCGTTGGGCAGTTTGTTGATGAATTCGAGGGCTTCGGCATCCGCGGCGGAGCGCCGGACCCGTCCGTCGTCGCGGGGCGAATCGACATCGCCGAAGAAGATGTTCTCCGCCGCGGTGGCGAACTCGTACTTGAGGAACTCCTGGCTGAGCACCGCCAGGTGCCGGTGCCAGGATGTGACGTCGACGGCGGCGAGGTCGACGCCGTCGAGCATCACCTGCCCGGAATCGGGGCGGTACAGCCCGGCCAGGATGCGGATCAGGGTGGACTTGCCGGCACCGTTCTCCCCCACGATCGCGATGTGCTGGCCCTGCCTGATGGTCAGCGAAATGCCGCGGATCACTTCCAGTTCGCTGCCGGTGTAGGTGAAGCGGATGTCCCGCAGTTCCACCGTTTTGGGCGCCTGCAGCAGGGGCGGGGCGTGGCCGGACTGCACAGGCATCGCCATGAAGAGCTCGTAGTCCTTGAGGTTTGCCAGGTCCTCGTCGATCGAACTGAGCGAGGAGACGAGGTTGTTGGCGGTGGACAGGGCGCGGCTGACAATCTGCTGGACGTACAGGAACTGCCCCACCGGCTGTGCGTGCGCGATGATCTGGCCCACCACCCAAATCAGGGAGACCACCTCGGCGCCGTACTGCAGGGCATCGGCCGCGAGCTGTTTGGGAATGTAGCGTTTCTGGAAGTCCAGCCGGCGCTTTTCGTCGGCGTCCCGCAGACTGGAGCGCAGCCCCATCAGGTGGCCGACGATTCCGTAGAGCCGCATCTCGGCGATGTGCTGCGGGCGCAGCAGGTTGGTTTCGATCATCCTGCGTTGCCTGCGGGAATCGACCTGGGTGTTCCAGTGCGCGATCTGTTCGCGGGAGAGCTTGAACTGCAGGTAGACGCTGGGCACGATCGCGACCAGGACGATCACGGCGATCCACCAGCTGACCAGCAACAGCGCGCCGATAGCCAGGAGCACGGAAACGAGCTGCGTGAAGATGGCGGCGATCCGGTCCAGGACGCGGGCATAGGAATCGGAGAAACGCTTGGCCCGGTCGTACAGGTCCACGGTCTCTTTGTCGTCGTAGCGCCAGAAGTCCAGGGTCAGGAAGCGCTCGTACATGAGATCCCCGACGATCGCGCCGACCCGGAAGCTCATGAGTTGCTGGATGTAGCGGTCCACGCTGCTGAACGATCCCCAGAAAAGCCCGAGCGCCGCGGTGATGATGACGTAGACGATCGCCTGCCCGCCGGCGGCGGCGTCGCCCGCGTAGGCGGCCGCCAGCGCCGTGGTGGTCAGTGCGGCGAAGTAAGTCGTGACCAGCGGCAGCAGTGCCGAGATCAGCGAGCCGAGGACTTTCATGACGACGGCGGCGGGTGAGGCCCGGAAACTCACGCGCAGCACCTGTGCCACGGCTTGGGCGTAGGGCTTGAGCGCGAGCTTGCGTTTGGGCGCACGTGCCGGCAGGAGTTCGGACATGCCTCCAGCCTAGTTCCGGGCGCAGACACGAACAGGCCGTGAGGAGAAGTCCCCACGGCCTGTTCGCTGAAGTTCCGGCGGTTTAGCGCGACCCGTAGTTCGGGGCTTCGACCGTCATCTGGATGTCGTGCGGGTGCGATTCCTTGAGCCCGGCCGCGGTGATGCGGACGAACTTGCCGCGCGCCTTCAGCTCGGCCACGGTCGGGGCGCCGGTGTAGAACATGGTCTGGCGGAGGCCGCCGACCAGCTGGTACGCCACGGAGGACAACGGACCGCGGTACGCGACCCGGCCCTCGATGCCTTCCGGGATGAGTTTGTCATCGCCGGAGACGTCGGCCTGGAAATAGCGGTCCTTGGAATAGGACGTGTTCTTGCCGCGGGTCTGCATGGCGCCAAGGGAGCCCATGCCGCGGTAGCTCTTGAACTGCTTGCCGTTGACGAAAATCAGGTCGCCCGGGGATTCGTCGCAACCGGCCAGGAGGGAGCCGAGCATCACGGTGTCGGCGCCGGCGACGAGCGCCTTGCCGATGTCACCGGAGTACTGCAGGCCGCCGTCGGCGATCAGCGGGACGCCGGCGGGAATGGCGGCTTTCGCCGACTCGTAGATGGCGGTGATCTGCGGGACGCCGACGCCGGCCACCACGCGGGTGGTGCAGATGGACCCGGGACCGACGCCGACTTTGATGCCGTCGGCACCGGCGTCGATCAGTGCCTGGGCACCTTCGCGGGTGGCGGCCTGGCCGCCGATGATGTCCACGTGCGCCGCGACCGGATCGGACTTGAGCCGCCGGATCATCTCCAGCACACCCTGGGAGTGGCCGTTAGCGGTGTCCACGAAGAGGGCATCTACGCCGGCGTCGATGAGCGCCATGGCGCGTTCCCAGCCATCGCCGAAGAAGCCAATCGCCGCGCCGACGCGCAGGCGGCCTGCGTCGTCCTTGGTGGCGAGCGGGTACTGCTCGGCCTTGGTGAAGTCCTTGGTGGTGATCAGGCCCTTGAGCCGGCCCTGCTCGTCCACGAGCGGGAGCTTCTCGATCTTGTTCGTGGCCAGCTTGTGCGAGGCTTCCTCGCGGCTGATGCCGACGTGTCCGGTGACGAGCGGCATCTTGGTCATGACGTCGCTGACCAGCCGGAGCGGGAAGTCAGATTCGGGCACGAAGCGGGTGTCGCGGTTGGTGACGATGCCCAGCAGCCGGTTGCCCTCGTCCACCACCGGGAGACCGGAGACGCGGTAGCGTGCGCAGATCTCGTCCAGCTCGGCCAGCGTGGCCTCGGGGCCGATGGTCAGCGGGTTGGTGATCATGCCGGATTCGCTGCGCTTGACCCGGTCCACCTGGTCGGCCTGGTCGGCGATGGAGAGGTTGCGGTGTACGACGCCCAGGCCGCCCTGGCGTGCCATGGCGATGGCCATCCGGGACTCCGTGACGGTGTCCATCGCGGCGGAGAGCAGCGGGGTCTGGACCGTGATGCGCTTGGAGATCCGGGAGGACGTGTCCGCTTCCGAGGGGATCACGTCGGTGTGGCCGGGCAGGAGCAGGACGTCGTCGTACGTCAGGCCGATGAAGCCGAAGGGATTGTGTTCGGGCTGGGTCATGAGTGCGCCTCTTACCTTGGGTTACGGGGTTCACGGGTAGGGGTTGCAACAGATGACCAGCCCGTCATTACGGGTCTGGTCTGTGCAGAAGGTTATGCAGAAGGTCGTGCAGAAGTCCTGCATAAATAGTAGAACCTTGGCGGCGATAGCCATATTCCGGGGCAGTAATGTGCGGCTTCAATGTGAGCCGAACCATGCCCGCAGGGCTCCCCCGCCCGGCGGGACTGGCTTCCTACGGGCCCGGCCGCCCGGCCGGGCCGGCCTATTTCCAGCCGGTGGCGGCGAGCAGCCGCTTCTCGAACATGGGGATCATGGTCTGGACATAGGTCTTGGTCAGGTGGTTGTCGTCCTTGTAGACGTAGACGTTGCCGACCACCGCGGGGCAGGTTCCGTTGGCGCAGATGAAATCGCTCATGTCCATCAGGGCCAGCCTGGGCACCTGGCCGCGGTACGCGTCAAGCGGCGAGGACCCCGCGAGCGATTCCTGCTGCGGCACGTTGCATTCCGCCGCGTCCTCGCCGTTCTTCTGGACGCACTCGGGCATGTTGATGTTGAAGCGGGGGTTGTCGCGGATGCCCACCACGTCCATGCCGGCGTCGGTGAAGGGTTTGATGCCCTCCAGGTACTGCGGCACTTCGGTCTCGAACGGCGCTTCCTTGTGGGTCAGGGACGCAACCGTGAAAACGGCGTCGGGCCGGTGGTCCAGGACGTACTGTGTGCTGGCCCTGTTGAAGGCGTTGCAGTCCGCGTCCCGCTCCGGGGACTCCCCGCCGAAGCGGCAGTTGCCCTTCAGGAGGGTGACCACTTCCCAGCCGTGGCTCTTCGCGATGGGGCCCAGGGCCGCCATGTACTGCTGGGCGTGCGAGTCACCGAGCACCACGATCCGCTTGGTGACCTTCTCCGGCTTGTTGTTCTGCAGGCAGCCCTGCAGCAAGGGGTCGCTGGCGACGTTGCCGTCCGTGCACAGCCCGTCGATGTCAGCCCACTCGTTCTTCATCGCGGCCGGCGCGGGGATGATTTTCGCTTCCGGAGTGGGTTTTCCGGCGTTTTCCGGTGCCAGGGCGGCCGCTCCGGGGGTCAGTTCCTTGGGCTGGGACGCCGCCTCGGCCTCGTCGGCGACGAGCTGGCTCTGCCACACGGCAACGGGACCGGCCAGCAAGGCACCGCAGGCGGCAATCACGACGGCGGTCCGCCAGGCGCGGCGCTTGGGCCAGTGCCACTCGCGCAGCGGCTTCTCGACGAAGCGGGTGGTGAGCACGGCCAGAACGACGGACGCGGCAACGATGCACAGCCCCTGGAAGAGGTTTGGCGCCGTGATGCCCGCCCCGGCGAGGGCCAGGACCAGCAACGGCCAGTGCCAGAGGTAGAGCGCATAGGAGTTGTCCCCCAGCGCCACCAGGGGTTTCCAGGTCAGGAAGCGGTCGACGCCGAACCGGCTGCCGCTTTGGCCGGCGGTGATGATCGCGGCGGCCGCCAGCGTGGGCCACAGCGCGATGAATCCGGGGAAGGAACGGTCCACGGTCAGCAGCAGCCCGCAGGAGAGCATGGCCGCCAGCCCGGCCCAGCCCAGTACGACGCGCAGGATCTTGCCCGGCTTCAGGTACGGCAGGGCGAGGGCCAGGAGCGAGCCGAGGGCGAACTCCCAGAGCCGGGCGCCGGTGTCGAAGTAGGCGTGGGCCTGGTTCGACGTGGTCTGCTGAATCGAGTACGCGAGGGACACGGCGAAGATGGCGCCGAAGGCCACGGCCAGCAGGGACCGGTATCGCAGCAGCGCGTGGTCCTGGCCGGTCCCTCGGCTGAGCAGGCGACGGAGCAGTCGGGAAAGAAGGGCCGTGCCGGCGAAGATGAGCGGCCAGAGCACGAACACCTGGCCCTGGATCGAGAGTGACCAGAAGTGCTGGAGCGGGCTCGCGCCCGAATGGTCCTGGGCGTAGTAGTCCACGGCGCTGTCCGCCAGGAGCCAGTTCTGCCGGTACAGCAGGGAGGCCCAGGCCTGCTCGAGGACGTCGGGCCAGCGGCTTTGCGGCAGGATGGCCCAGGTGCCGGCGAGGACGCCGAGGATCACCACGACGACGGCGGGCAGCAGGCGTTTGAGCAGATGCAGCCAGTGGCTCAGCAGCCGGAGCGGCGCGCCGCTTTCGACTTTCCGCGTGAAGCTGAGGGTCATCAGGAATGCCGAAATGAGAAGGAAGATGTCTACGCCGCCGGAAACCCGGCCCAGCCACACGTGGTACGTGACCACCATGAGGACCGCGAGGGCGCGCAGGCCCTGGACTTCGGGGCGGTAGCTCGATTTTCGGCTCGCCGGAGAACCTGCGTCCGCCCTGGGCGGGGTGGCGATGGTTCGCTCGCTCGACACAGATAACCCTTCCGGCCAGTTTCCAAAACATCAATGTTACCGAAACGTAATTTTCTTGGCCAATCGCCGGCGCCCGCCGGGCCCCCGGAAAACCTGGCAGGGAGCCTCCACGCGCCCGGTTGCGGCGTACTCGCGGAGCCCGGACCGGCGGCGTCGGGTGCGGCGCGGAAGCTAGGCTGGGACGAGTCTGAGGAGGCCGCCAAGTGATCGTGCAGCTGCGCATTTGTGTCCCGGGAGAGTTGTCCGGAGTTGTTGTCGAAAGTTGTACGAGTCACGTCGGCGTCTCGGAAGTCGCGCTGGCCACGGGTGCTTCCGTCCTGCCGCCCGGGGACGTTATCCAGGTCCTGCTGGCGCGCGAATCCGTCGAGGGGCTCGTGGAGAAGCTCCACGTCCTCGATGTCCAGCAGCGCGGATCGATTTCGGTCCTCGAGCCGGACCTCGTGCTCTCAGACCGGGCCGACCGGGCGGAGGCGGAGGCGCCGGGTGAGGGCGCCGACGCCGTGATCTGGGACGAGGTGTCGCGGCAGACCGGCGAGGATTCGCGCCTGACGTGGAGTTTTCTGGCCTTCCTGGTCCTGGCGACCCAGCTGGCGGCCATCGGCATCGTGACCGACTCCACCATTGCGATCGTCGGCGCCATGGCCGTGGGCCCGGAGTTCGGCCCGCTGGCTGCGCTGGCCGTGGCCCTGGTCCGGCGCGAGCGGCGGCTCGGACGCGACGCGGCCGTGGCCCTCGGCGTCGGCTTTCCCGTGGCGATGCTGGCTGCCGCCCTGGCGGCGTGGCTGTCCGTGCCGCTCGGGCTGTTTCCCAGTGACGCGCTGAACCGCGGTTCAGCGGTTGAATTCATTTACCATCCGGGCCCTTACTCACTGATCGTCGCCGTCCTTGCCGGCATTGCCGGGATGCTGTCGGTCATCAGCCGGCGCTCTGCGGCGCTGATCGGGGTGTTCATTTCGGTCACCACAGTGCCGGCGGCGGGGTTTGTGGCTGTGGCGCTGGTCCTGGGCGAGTATCAGAAGGCGGCCGGCTCCGCCCTGCAGTTGTTCCTGAACCTGCTGGGAATCGTGGTGGCCGCCGTCGGGGTTCTCATCTTCTACCGGCTGGTGACCAAGCGGCTGTCGCCGGACGCCGCACTGCGGCTGCGGCGCAGGGCGGACGGTTCACGGCGTTGACGGCCGGGCGTTAGGACCCGACGGGTGTGGGACTGCCGGGCCGACCGACCGGACCCGCCGGGCCCAAGGGACTGCAGGAATGGGGCTGCCGCAACCAGAGACCGGCGGAATGCCGGACTGCCGGAATGCCGGGGTGTTCGCGCCAGCATCCGGGCAATTTGTAGCCGGAACCCTGCAGACGCGCGGCAGAACCCCGGCAGAGTCCCGAAAGACAAAAGGACGGCCCGGCAAGATGCCGGACCGTCCCTGTGCGGGCGGAGCCTAGTGCTTGTGCCCTGCGTGCTCGTCTTCGTCAGCCGGCTTTTCGACCACGAGGGTTTCCGTGGTGAGGACCAGTGCCGCGATGGATGCCGCGTTGCGCAGAGCCGCACGCGTCACCTTGACGGGGTCGATCACGCCGGCGGCGATCAGGTCTTCGTATTCGCCGGACTTGGCGTTGAAGCCCTGGTTCACGGCGGATTCGGCCACCTTGGCAACGACGACGTAGCCGTCGAAGCCGGCGTTCTGCGCGATCCAGCGCAGCGGCTGGGTCAGGGCGCGGCGGACGATGCCGACGGCCGCAGCCGCGTCACCTTCGAGGGCCTGGACGGCTGCGTCCTCGTCGAGCGCCTTCAGCGCGTGGATGAGGGCGGAACCGCCGCCTGCCACGATGCCTTCTTCGAGGGCAGCGCGGGTCGAGGACACAGCGTCCTCGATGCGGTGCTTCTTTTCCTTCAGCTCAACCTCGGTGGCAGCGCCAACCTTGATCACGCCGATGCCGCCGGCCAGCTTGGCCAGGCGTTCCTGCAGCTTTTCCTTGTCCCAGTCCGAATCGGTCCGGGTCAGCTCGGCGCGCAGCTGGGCAACACGGGCGGCGACGTCCTCGGCCGAACCGGCGCCGTCGACGATCGTGGTGTTGTCCTTGGTGACCGTGATGCGGCGTGCGGTGCCAAGCACCTCGAGGCCAACGGTGTCCAGGCTCAGGCCCAGCTCCGCGGAGACAACCTGCGCACCCGTGAGGGTCGCGATGTCCTGGAGCATGGCCTTGCGGCGGTCACCGAAGCCCGGCGCCTTGACGGCGACGACGTTCAGCGTGCCGCGGATGCGGTTGACGATGAGCGTGGACAGGGCCTCGCCCTCGACGTCTTCGGCAATGATGAAGAGCGGCTTGGAGCTCTGCAGCGCCTTTTCCAGCAGCGGCAGGAAGTCCTGCACCGAGGAGATCTTGCCCTGGTTGATCAAGATCAGGGCGTCCTCGAGGACGGCTTCCTGGCGTTCTGCGTCGGTGACGAAGTACGGGGACAGGTAACCCTTGTCGAACTGCATGCCCTCGGTGAGGACCAGCTCGGTCTGCGTGGTGGAGGATTCCTCGATGGTGATCACACCATCCTTGCCGACCTTGCCGAATGCCTCGGCCAGGAGCTCGCCGACCTCGTCGCTCTGGGCGGAGATTGCGGCTACGTTGGCAACCTGCGTGCCTTCAACCGGGCGCGCGTTCTCCAGCAGGCGGGCGGCGACGGCCTCGACCGAAACCTCGATGCCACGCTTGATCTCGCCCGGCGCGGCGCCTGCCGCTACGTTGCGCAGGCCTTCCTTGACCAGGGCCTGGGCCAGGACGGTGGCGGTGGTGGTGCCGTCACCGGCAACATCGTTGGTCTTGGTGGCGACCTCCTTGGCAAGCTGCGCGCCAAGGTTCTCGTAGGGGTCGTCCAGCTCGACTTCACGGGCGATGGTCACGCCGTCGTTGGTGATCGTGGGGGCGCCCCACTTCTTGTCCAGTACGACGTTGCGGCCGCGCGGGCCCAGCGTGACCTTGACGGTGTTGGCGAGCTTATCGATGCCGGCTTCAAGCGACCGGCGGGCAGCGTCGTTAAACGCAAGCTGCTTTGCCATGGTTTTGTCCTTTCAAGACAGAACCCCGCGCAACTGATCCATACAATGCGTAAGGATCGGCTGCGCGGGGGTCCAAGAGAGTTACTTTACGACGATCGCCAGAACGTCGCGGGCGGAGAGCACGAGGTACTCGGTGCCGCCGGTCTTGACTTCGGTTCCACCGTACTTGGAGTAAATGACGACGTCGCCAACGGCAACGTCGATGGGAACGCGGTTGCCGTTGTCATCAAAGCGGCCGGGGCCTACTGCAACAACTTCGCCTTCCTGCGGCTTCTCCTGTGCGGAGTCCGGGATAACCAGGCCGGAAGCCGTGGTCTGCTCGGCTTCGAGCGGGCGGACAACAATACGATCCTCAAGAGGCTTAATAGAGACCGACACTCGGACCTCTCCTTTTCGTCAGAAAATTCGTGGACTATGAAGCGCTGATGCCAAGGCGCACAGACCGTCGTCGCGGTGCCGGCAGCATGCCTGGCGGAACGCGCTTCATGTATTAGCACCCTCCTAGGGAGAGTGCTAATGACGACTCTATGTAAATGGTTAGCACTCGGTCAAGGCGAGTGCCAGAAATTCGTTCGGGGTGAACATTTCCCCCGGTGGGACATGCCCATTCTTTGCCGCGGCGAGGGGACACTTGGGCCTCATGCTCACGGCCCGCGCTGAGCGATTGACATGTCCTCCGGGGTGCGGTTCAGGGCCGCCCGGTGGCACATGCTCACTCCTGGCACGGAGTAATGGACATGCTCAACGAGTGCCGGTGGGCCATAGGAACATGCCCAATCTTTGCCCCGACGAGAGGACACCTGGGCATCATGCTCTCTGTCTGCGCTGAGCAATGGACAGGCTCAAGCGGTTGCGGGCTGCTCGGGAGGACATGCTCACTCTTGGCGCCGAGCGACGGACTTGCTCAGCGGATTCGGGCTGCCCGAGGACATCCTCACTCTTGATGCTGGACCACGGGCATGCCCAACCAGTTCAGGCGAGGCAAAGGAACATGCCCAATCTTTGCCCCGACGAGAGGACACCTGGGCATCATGCTCTCTGCCTGTGCTGAGCAATGGACATGCTCAAGCGGTTGCGGGCTGCCCGGGAGGACATGCTCACTCTTGGCGCCGAGCGACGGACATGCTCAGCGGATTCGGGCGGCCCGAGGACATGCTCACTCTTGATGCTGGACCACGGGCATGCCAACCAGCGCAGGCGGGGCAATGGAACATGCCCAATCTTTGCCCCGACGAGAGGACACCTGGGCATCATGCTCTATGTTGGCGCTGAGCGACGGGCATGCTCAGCGGTTGCGGGCTGCGCTGGAGGACATGCCCAGTCCTGGTGCTCAGCGACGGACATGCCCAGCGGATTCGGGCTGCCCGAGGACATGCTCACTCTTGATGCTGGACCGAGGGCATGCCCAATCAGTTCAGGCGGGGCAAAGGACCATGCCCAATCTTTGCCCCGCCGAGAGGACACCTGGGCATCATGCTCACTCTTGGCGCCGAGCGACGGACATGCTCAGCGGTTGCGGGCCGCCCGGGAGGACATGCCCAGTCCTGGCGCTGAGCGACGGGCATGCTCAGAGGGTGCCGGCTGCCCGGGAGGACATGTCCACTCCGTGTGCCGAAGGGTGGGCATGTCCCGGGGACCGTGATCGCGTGACCGCGTGGCTGTCGCTAGCGCGCGCCTACTGGCCTGCGAGGTCTTCGAAGTCCACGTCCTGGCCGTCGTCTTCGTCCGTGTTCCGGCCTTCGTCGTTCCGGTGCCGGTACACCAGCACGCCCCCGGCGGCGGCCAGCAGGACTCCTGCAATGAGGAAGATGATGCCGCCGAGCCGGGCGGCAGCATAGGTGTCCCGGATGGCCCGGGCCTCGTCCGTGGCGTCCTGGACGTTCTTGCCGCCCACGGAATACACGGTGGCGTTGAAGGAATCGAGGAAGAAAATGATCACCAAGAGGGCGATGCTCACGACGGCGATCACAGCGCCGGCGATTAGTGCCGGCCGGGCGTACCGGGCCAGCCCCTGCGGGCTCCGGCGCCCCTGCCCGGCGTCGTCGTTCCCGGCCGCGCCCTGCCCGGTTGTGTCCGCTGAGGTGCTGTCGCCTGTGCCGCTGTCTTCCATCCGTCAAGCCTAGCCCCCGTGGTCCGGTCACAGCGTGCCCGCGGAGCTCAACTACGCTGGATGGCATGACTGACGCACCGCAGGAACATATTGCCCCGATCCTCACGCCCGAGGGCTGGGAGCTGCTGGCGTCGCTGGGCCCGTACCGCGAGGACGAGGCCTTCCGCCTGACTGCGGCGCTGCGCAAGGCCGGCCACTCCCCCGAGATGGTCTCTGCCGTGCTCACGCAGTCCCGGCTGCGGACCAAGGCCGAGGCCAAGTTCGGGGAGTTCGCCCGGCAGATGATCTTCACCAAGGCCGGCCTGGAGCAGGCCACCCGGCTGACGGTGGCGGCGCGGCACGCGCAGCGGTTCGCGGAAGCCGGGATCGGCCACGTTGCGGACCTCGGCTGCGGGCTCGGGGCGGACGCGATGGCTCTGGCCTCCCTGGACCTCGTGGTTACCGCGGTGGAAATGGACGAGGCGACCGCCGCCTGCGCCACGATGAACCTCATCCCGTTCCGCAACGCCACCGTGGTCCACGCGGACGCCACCTCGGTGTCGCTGGACGGCGTCGACGGCGTCTGGCTCGACCCGGCCCGACGCACCACATCCACCTCAGGAACCAAAAGGATCTGGGATCCGGAGGATTTCTCCCCTCCCCTGTCCTTCGTGGAGACGCTGGCTGGCTCCGGCCGCGCCGTCGGCGTCAAGATGGGCCCGGGCATGCCGCATGATTCCGTGCCGGCCGACTGCGAGGCGCAGTGGGTCTCCGTGGGCGGGGACGTGACCGAGGTGGCCCTGTGGTTCAACGCGGTGCGGCGCCCCGGGGTGCGGCGTGCCGCCCTGGTGCTCGGCCCGCAGGGTGCGGCCGAACTCACCAGCGGGGAGAACTTCGACGGCGGCCCGGTGGCGCCCGTGGGTCCCGTGGAGGGCTATCTGTATGAGCCCGACGGAGCAGTGATCCGTGCCGGGCTGGTGGCCGACGTCGCCCTCCAGCTGGGCGGGCACCTCGTGGACGAGCACATCGCCTACATCTGCGCCCCGGACCTGCAGGACACCCCGTTCGCCAGGGCTTACAAGGTCTTGGAGGTGATGCCGTTCAACGTCAAGGCGCTCAAGTCCTGGGTCAAGGACGAAGGGATCGGCGTCCTGGACATCAAAAAACGCGGCACAGCCGTCACGCCGGAAGAGCTGCGCAAGCAACTCCTGCCCGGTGGAAAGCCGGCCGGTTCAAAGGCCAAGAGCAAGAAAACGGCCACCCTGGTCCTCACCAGGATCGGCGAGGACCGGGTGGCCATCTCGGTGGAGCCCGTCTAGCCCCGCCGGCGCAGGATCCCGGCACAGGCTCCCGGCCGAAGCGGCCGGAATCCAGGGCCAGTGGGCTGCAGGAACCAGGGCTAGCGGGCTACTGCGCCCGCATGAACTCCTCAGCTGACCTGATCTGCTGGTCCGTGGGCCGGATCCCGGTGTAGAGCACAAACTGCTCCAGCGCCTGGATCGTGGCTACCTCGGCTCCGGTGATCACGGTCTTGCCGGCCGCGCGGGCGGCCTTGATCAGCGGCGTCTCGGCCGGGAGGGCGACGACGTCGAACACCACCTTTGCGGCGTCGATGGCCTCCTGCGGGAAGGACAGCGCCTCGGCATCCGGTCCGCCGGCCATACTCCCTGCCATACCAATAGGTGTGACGTTGATGAGCATGTCGGCCGTGCCGGTGCCGGACAGCGCCGAGCCCAGTTCCGCGCTCCAGGCGAAGCCGTACTGGTCGGCCAGGGCGCGGCCGGAGACTTCGTTGCGGGCCACGACGGTCACGTTTTTGAACCCGGCATCCCGCAGCGCGGCGACGGTGGCCTTGGCCATGCCGCCGGAGCCCAGGACCAGCACCGAGTAGTCGGTGGGGACGGCGTTGCTGCGCAGGAGCTGCTCGATTGCCGTGTAGTCGGTGTTGTAGGCCGTGAGCCGGCCGCCGTCGTTGACGATGGTGTTGACCGAATCGATGGCCTTCGCCGACGGGTCCATGACGTCAACGAGGGCGATCACGTCCTCCTTGTAGGGCATGGACACGGCGCAGCCGCGGATGCCGAGGCCCCGCACTCCGGCGATCGCCTGGGCGAGGTCGGTGGGGGCGAAGGCCTTGTAGATCCAGTTCAGGCCAAGCTGCTCGTACAAGTGGTTGTGGAAGCGCGTCCCGTTGTTGCTGGGCCGGGCCGAGAGCGAGATACACAGCGTCATGTCTTTGTTCAGTATGGGCACAGCTCCATTAAACGCCAGGATGGGTCCGGCCACCCCGGCCGCCGCGCGCCACGCCGTAACATGAACCGTCGCTGACCAGCCGCTTTGTGAAGACACTCACGCGCCAGCGGCATCCTTGACGCCGTCCGGGAGGGCGCCCCTGCACTAGACTTGGACCACCCGTTGCCCTGCCAGCCGCCCGGCCGGCGCTCTGGTGTGGGGAAATGTTCGAGTGCCACCGCCGGTGGCACGCCCAGCGCACGTCCGAGGGTTGGCAGCGCATTTCCCACCAGGACCGCGCCCAGCGACAGCAAAACAGTGAAGGGACCACATGAAGATCGAGTTCGCTTCATCCAGGCAGTCGACTCTTGGCGTTGAATGGGAGCTGGCGCTCGTCGATGCCGAGACCGGTGAGCTGGCCTCCGTGGCGAACCAAGTGCTCCGCGGCGTCGCTGCCCGGCATCCCGAACTCAATGAGGACGACGAGCACCCGCACATCAAGCAGGAGCTGCTGCTGAACACCGTGGAGCTCGTCACGGGCATCTGCACAACCGTTGCGGAAGCCAAAGCGGACCTGAACAGTTCGCTCGCAGCCGTCCGGGAGGTTACCGATCCCATGGGCGTGGAAATCTTTTGCGCCGGGAGCCACCCCTTCAGCCCGCCCCAGCTGCAGCCCGTCACGGACAAGGAACGCTACGCCAAGCTCATTGACCGGACCCAGTGGTGGGGCCGGCAGATGGTCATTTACGGTGTCCACGTGCACGTCGGCCTGGACAGCCGGGACAAAGTCCTTCCGGTTCTGGACGGCCTGGTCAACTACTTCCCGCACTTCCAGGCGCTCTCGGCGTCCAGCCCGTTTTGGGGCGGCGAGGACACCGGCTACGCCTCGCACCGCGCCCTCATGTTCCAGCAGCTCCCCACCGCCGGGTTGCCCTTCCAGTTCGCCAGCTGGGACGACTACGAGGCCTACGTGCAGGACATGTTCACCACCGGTGTGATTGACACGCTTTCCGAGATCCGGTGGGACATCCGCCCCGTTCCGGCCCTGGGCACCATCGAGATGCGCATTTGCGACGGCCTGGCGACCCTCGAGGACGTCGGCGCGATCGCTGCACTCACGCAGTGCCTGGTGGACGAATTTTCCACCACGCTGGAGAACGGCGGCACCATTCCCACAATGCCGCCGTGGCATGTCCAGGAGAACAAGTGGCGCGCGGCCCGGTACGGCCTGGACGCAATCATCATCCTCGACGCCGAGGGCAATGAGCAGCTCGTCACGGAGCACCTGCGCGAGACGCTCAAGCGGCTTGAGCCCGTGGCGGCGAAGCTGGGCTGCAGCGCCGAACTGGCCGACGTCGAGAAGATCATCGAGCGCGGCGCCGGCTACCAGCGCCAGCGCCGGGTGGCCGCCGAGCACGGCGGGGACCTGCGCGCCGTCGTCCTGGATCTGGTCAAGCAGATGCGCCAGGGGCCGGACGCCTAGCTCCGGAGCGCAAAGGCCCGCACCGCGGCGGGCGGAGCTTCAGCCGGCCGACCCCTCAGTCGCCCGCAGACAGCCTCAGGCTGAGACCGTCGTGACCGGCATCGAGGAGTCCGGGGCAAAGCCGATCCCGCTCGGTTCCACTCCGGCCATCACCAGTTGCGCCCCGAGTGCCGCCACCATGGCGCCGTTGTCCGTGCACAGCGGCAGCGGCGGCACCGTCAGCCGGATCCCGGCGGCGCTGCAGCGCTGTTCGGTGAGCTGCCGCAGCCGCGAGTTGGCCGCGACGCCCCCACCCAGGAGGACCTCCGTGATCCCGTTCTCGCGGCAGGCGAGCACCGCCTTGGCGGTAATGACATCCACCACGGCCTCCTGGAAGGCCGCCGCGATGTCCGCCACGGGGACTTCCTCGCCGCGGGCCTCGAACTGCTCCACGCAGCGGGCGACGGCGGTCTTGAGCCCGCTGAAGGACCAGTCGTAGCGGTGGGGGCCGGGTTCCTCGGCGGTGCCCATGTACTTGGGCTGGGTGAGGCCGCGCGGGAACCGGATGGCTTTGGCGTTGCCGGTGCGCGCGAGCTTGTCGATGGCCGGACCGCCCGGGTAGCCCAGGCCCAGGAGCCGCGCCACCTTGTCATACGCTTCGCCGGCTGCGTCATCGATCGTGGACCCCAGCAGCTCGACGTCGTCCGTGATGCTCCGGATCCGCAGGATCTCGGTGTGGCCGCCGGACACCAGGAGGGCGCCCATGTTCTCCGGCAGGGCGCGCGGCGGGGTTTGCATCGACGGGGTGCCGCCGCCCTGCTGCAGGAGTCCGACGCCGACGTGGGCGACCAGGTGGTTGATGGCGTAGAGGGGTTTCCCGGTGGCGACGGCGAGCGCCTTTGCCGCGCACACCCCCACCATGAGCGCCCCCGCCAAGCCCGGCCCGGAGGTGACGGCGATCGCGTCGATGTCCGCGAGCGACACGTCCGCCTCCGCGAGGGCCTCCTCGAGGGTGGGGACGAACGCGTCGAGGTGGGCGCGGGAGGCGATCTCGGGAATCACGCCGCCGAACCGGACGTGCTCGTCCATGGAGGAAGAGACGGTGTTGGTCAGCAGGGCGGTCCCCCGGACGATGCCGACGCCGGTCTCGTCACAGGAGGATTCGATGCCGAGCACGAGCGGCTGGGTGCGGTTCATGGTCGGCCTGCTTCCTTGGGCTGGGGGCTGAGCGGTTCGCGGGGCAGCTGGAGCCGCATGATCAGGGCGTCGACGCCGTCGCGGTAGTAGCGGGGCCGGACGTGGATCTGTTCGAAGCCGAAGCGCCGGTAGAGCTGCTGGGCGCGGGGGTTGTCCGCCCTGACCTCCAGCAGCACGTCCTGGGCGTGGCGGCGTCGGCTTTCCACGATCAGCTCGGTGAGCAGGGCCGAGCCGATGCCCTTGCCTTCCTGCTCGGGCACCACGGCGATGGTCTGGACGTCCGAGATCGGTTCGATGCACATGAGCCCGGCATAGCCCACGATCCCGCCGTGAACCTCCGCCACGAGGTAGCGCCGGGTATCTGTCTGAGCCAGCTCGTCGTGGAACATCTGCAGCGGCCAGGCATCCACGGGAAACAGCCGGCGCTCCAGCGTGTGGACCTCCGGGATGTCCGCGGGTTCCATATCCCGCAGGGTGACCCCGCCGGGCAGCCCGAGCGGTGCGGCGTGTTCCCGGCTCACAGGGCACGCTTCCGAGGTCCGGGCACCTGGGCGTCGGATTCGCGCAGGTACAGCGGACTGGAATCCAGGAGCTGTTCCCCCGCTGCGAGCCGGGCGAGTGCGAACTGGCCCAGCGAAAGGGCTTCCGGCTGCCGGGTGCTGAATTCGGCGACCGCCTTGACGACGTCGGAGTACATTCCTGCCCCGGCCCCGTAGACGGGAAGATCCGGCAGATCCGCGGCGAATCCCACGTGCGGGCCGTCCGCCAGGTGCGGCAGCTGGGCATCGGTGAGGGTATACCGGGCCCAGTACACTTCCTTGCGGCGCGCATCGGTTGCCACAATGAATTCCCCGGCCGAGTCGGTGGATTCGGCTACTTCCAGGGCGATCGCGTCCAGGCTCATCACGCCGTGCAGCGGCTTGCCCCAGACAAAGGCGAGGGTGCGGGCGGTGACGATCCCCGAGCGCAGTCCCGTGAACGGTCCGGGGCCGACGCCGGCGACGATTGCGTCGACGTCGCGGCCGCTGACGCCGGCCTCGGCCAGAAGCTCGTCGATCCCCGGGGCCAGGACCTCCGCGTGCGTGCGCGTGTCTTCGGTGGCGAAACTGGCGAGCACGGATTCCGGCGCGTCGTCGGAGACCAGCGCGGCGCTGGCGACGGCGGAGGTGTCGATGGCGAGAATCAGCATCAGGAGTTCCGTTCCGGGGTCTGGGACGTGGTCTCGGGCACGGTTTCGTTGGTGTTCACGGGTTCAGTGGCGGGCAGGGCTGCGGTGGCGGGCACGGGCTCGAGGCCGGGCAGCGCCGGCGCTTCGGCCCAGCGCGGCCCGAAGCCGCGGATCACCACGGTCCGCGGCTCGTCGTCGTCGTCCGTGTCGAAGTCCAGCACACCGGGATCGGCGGCCGCACGCGGCGCCCCGGCGGGATCAGCCGCGGCGGGCATGCCCGCGGCGCCGATGCCCGCGGTGCCGGTGCCAGCGGCGCCTCCGCGGGGGCGGTGGAGTTCCACTTCAAGCCGGCTGTCGCTCAGGTGCTCAACCCGGCCGCGGCCCCATTCGACCACCGTCACGGCGCTGTCCATGGTGTTTTCGAGATCGATGTCATCGATTTCAGCGGCCGACTCCAGCCGGTAGGCGTCCACGTGCACCAGGTCCGGGCCGCCCGGCCGGGGCCCTCCGGGGAGATTCGGGTGGATGCGCACCAGGACAAAGGTCGGCGAAATGATGCCGGCCCGTACGCCCAGCCCCTCCCCCAGCCCCTGCGTGAAGGTGGTCTTGCCGGCGCCCAATTCGCCGGTCAGGACCAGCAGGTCCCCTGTCTGCAGTAGGGCGCCCAGGGCCGCGGCGAGCGCGTGTGTCTCCGCCGCCGTCCGGACCTCAAGTCCCCGTTCCCACGCGGGCCCGCTCACGGCCGCTCTTCGCCGGCGGAGGGCTCTTCGTTGATGTAGCGGCGCGGTACCCGGGGGCTGATGCGGGTGACGATCTCGTAATTGATGGTGCCGGCGGCCCTGGCCCAGTCATCGGCCGTGGGTCCGCCGTCGGCGCCGTCGCCGAACAGCACCGCCTCGGCCCCGAGGATGCTCCGGCCGCCGGCCGCCACGTGGCGGGGTCCGAGGTCAATCACCATCTGGTCCATCGCGATGCGCCCCACCACCGGATAGTTCACGCCCTCGACGCGGACCGGGCCTCCGGTCGCGACGCGCGGCACGCCGTCGGCGTAGCCCAGAGGGATGAGCCCGAGCGTGCTGACGCCGTCCGTGTGGTAATTCAGCCCGTAGGAGACGCCCTGCCCGGCCAGCACGTCCTTGCAGTGCGAAACCCTTGTGCGGACCGTCATTGCCGGGCGCAGCCCGAGCTCGGCCGGAGTTTGTCCTTCGAAGGGGGACAGCCCGTACAGGCCCAACCCCACGCGGACGAGGTCAAAGTGTGTGTCCGGCCGGGAGAGGGTGGCCGGGGTGTTGGCCAGATGGCGGACCTCCGGGTCAACGCCTGCGTCATGGGCGACGGCCAGGACCTGGCGGAACGCGGCGAGCTGCTCATCGGTTTCGGGGCGTTCGGGTTCGTCGGCGACGGCCAGATGCGAGAAAATCCCCACAACCCGGAGCAGGCCCTGGTCCTGGTGTTCCATCGCTTCACCAAGGAGGCTGTCCCAGGCGTCGAGGGTGACGCCATTGCGGCCGAGCCCCGTGTCGACCTTCAGGTGGATGCGGGCGGGCCGTTCCTGCTCGCGGGCGGCGGCCACGATCCGGTCCAGTTCCCAGCCCGAGCAGCCGATGTCGATTCCGGCGGCCACGGCGGCGGCGAAGTTGCTGTCCGGGGTGTGCAGCCAGGCCAGCAGCGGCGCCTCGATCCCGGCGGCGCGCAGGGCGAGGGCCTCGGAGATGTGGGCGACGCCGAGCCAGCTGGCGCCCGCGCCGAGGGCGGCCCGGGCCACCTGGACCGCACCGTGCCCGTAGGCGTCGGCCTTGACCACGGCCATGACCTGCGCAGGTGAGGCCACTGCTGCGAGGTGGCGGACGTTGTCCCGGATGGCGTCTAGGTCGATTACGGCGGAGCGCTCCTCAGCGTATGCCGGCACTGCCGCCGAGCCGGGCAGGAGATCGCCTGTTGCTGCTTGGTAAGTCACTTAACGATTCTAGGCGCGGCGCCGCAGGCCGAATAATCGGCGGCCGCGTGCCTCGGCTGGACATGCCCTCCCGCCCCCCTGGGACATGCCCATTCTTCGCACCCAAGGCCGGACACAACGGGAACCAGTCCAACTCTTAGGGACCAGTCCAAGCTCTACGAGGGACATGTCCAGTGATGGCAGGAGCCGACCCCGCGTACCGCGGGACATGCCCATTCTTGGCACCCAAGGCCGGACACAACGGGTACAGGTCCACTCCTTGGCCCCAGCGAGGGACATGTCCAGTGGTCACGCAACCCACGAGGGGACATGCCCAATGGTGGCATGCACCATCGCGGGACATGCCCATTCTTCGCACCCAAGGCCGGACACAACGGGTACAGGTCCACTCCTTGGCCCCAGCGAGGGACATGTCCAGTGGTCACGCAACCCACAAGGGGACATGTCCAGTGGTGGAGCAACCCTCAGGAGGACATGTCCAGTGGTAACCGGAACGAACCCCGCCCCGGCCCGGCTACGCGTCGGACAGGTGGGCGATGGTCGCCGTCGCCCGCCGCTGTGCCTCGGGCGGGACATCGCGGACGATTTCTTCCAGGAAGCGGTAGCGGCGAAGCCATTGACTTGCTTGCCGCTCCTTCCGGGCGTTGGCCCGCTGCCACCAGTCGGCAATGTCCCCCCAGCCGGGCGCGGCTAGCGAGCCGCCCACCTCCTGCACGGCCAGGGCGGCGCACAGATTGGCGAAGCGGAGCCGGTCTCCCAGCGGCCACCCGGCCAGGGACCCGACAATGAATGCCGCACCGAAGCAGTCCCCGGCACCGGTGGGATCGTAGGCCCGGACGGGCAGGGAGGGGACCCACTCCTCCTCCCCCGTTTCCGAATCCACGGCCATGGACCCCTGGGCGCCGAGGGTAACCACCGCCACCGGAACCCTCTCCGCGAGCGAGTACAACGCGGACCAGGGGTCGTCGCGGCCGGTGAAGTTCATGGCCTCGTGCTGGTTGGGCATGAAGGCGTGGAAGTACTTCAGGTTTTCCAGCCGGGTCGGGGACCACGCGCCGGTGGGGTCCCAGCCGACATCGCCGAACAGCCGGACGCCGTTCTTGTGCGCGTCGACGGCCCACGGTTCAAGTTCCTCGCCCAGCTCGGCAACGGCTGCGAGCGCCGGCGGCGGGCATCCGACCAGCTCGGTGGAGGTCACCGGCGCCGGGTGCCCGTGCGTCACCATGGACCGGTCCTTCTCCACGCTCAAGGACACCGTGACGGGCGAATGCCAGCCCGGCACGCGCCGGGACAGCGACAGGTCCACATGTTCCTGGGCGGCCAGGATCTTCCAGTTGTAGTCGCCGTAGCCGTCATCGCCGAACACGGCGGCAAGACCGGTCCGCAGCCCCAGCCGGGACGCGGCGATCGCTTGGTTGGCGACGCCCCCGGGGCAGCTGCCCATCCCGTCGCTCCAGATTTCCGTCCCGGGCTGCGGGGCGTGGGGCAGCCCGGTGAAGATGATGTCCTGGAACACGGTCCCGGTCAGGAGCAGATCGAACCCGTCCGCGGCCGGGCTGCGGACGGCAGAGAGCGGGTCAAAGCGCCGCGCCGGGGTCGCGTCCATATACGGCACACTACGCTGTACCGCCGTCGAGGGAAACCGCGGGAAGCGGGGCCCTGACCAACGGGGAATAGACTGTGCGCATGCGGCTCACGATCGCCGGCGGGGGCGGGTTCCGGGTCCCCCTGGTATACCGGGCGCTCTCATCCGGCCCCTTCGCGGGGCTGGTGCGGGAGCTGGTGCTTTACGACGTCGACGCCGGCCGGCTGGCGGCCATCGAGGCGGTCCTGGCCTCAATGGCCCAGCAGGGTCCGCCGGGTACCGGCCCGCAGATCCGGGCCGTGTCCTCGCTCCCCGAGGCCCTCGACGGCGCCGACATGGTCTTCGCCGCCATCCGGCCCGGCGGTACGGCCGGCCGGACCGCCGACGAGCGGATCGCCTTGGACCTAGGACTCCTGGGCCAGGAAACCACCGGCGCCGGCGGCATCTCCTACGCGCTGCGGTCCATTCCGCCGATGCTGCGGCTCGCGGAGGAAATGCGGAGCCGCTGCCCCGCGGCGTGGCTGCTCAACTTCACCAACCCCGCCGGCATGGTCACCGAGGCCCTGGTCCCGGTGCTCGGGCCCAGGGTGATCGGGATTTGCGACTCCGCCAGCGGCCTGGTGCACCGCGCGGCGCGGGCTGCCGGCGTCGCGCTGCCGGAGGGCACGCTCGACGGCGTGGGCTACTACGGCCTGAACCACCTCGGCTGGCTGTACCGGCTGGAGTCCGCAGGCCGGGACGCCCTCCCGGAACTGCTCGCCAACCCCGCGGCGCTGTCGGGGTTCGAGGAGGGCCGGCTGTTCCCGCCCGGGTTGCTGGCCGGCCTTGGCGGCCTGCCGAACGAATACCTCTTCTACTATTACGACACCGCCCGAGCGGTGTCCGGCATGCGCGCAGCTGAACAGACCCGGGGCGAATCGATCGCCCGGCAACAGGCCGAGCTCTATCCCCAGCTGGCCGCCGCCGGGCCGGAGGCTTTTGCGCTTTGGGACGCCGCCCGCCTCTCACGCGAGGAAGGCTACCTCGCCGAAGCCCGCACCTCGGGCGAACGCCGTGACGAGACCGACCTCGCCGGCGGCGGCTACGAGCGGGTGGCCCTGGCGGCCATGCGCGCCCTCGCCGGAGGCGGCGCCGCTGACCTGATCCTCAACACCCGCAACACGGTCGACGCCGCGGAGTCCACAGGGCCCGCGGGGTCCACAGAACCGGAAGCGGGCGCCGCCCGCTCAGCAGCGCAGGCGGTGCCGGCGGTGCCGGGACTGCCGGCCGACGCCGTCGTCGAAGTTCCGTGCAGGGTGACGCCCGACGGCGCTGTGCCGGTCCCGCAGGACCGTCCGGGACCGGCACAACTGGAGCTGATGCGGCGCGTCAAGGACGTCGAACGGCTCGTCGTGGAGGCGGCGACAACCGGCCGGCGGGAGGCAGCCCTGGCCGCGTTCGCCAGGCATCCGCTCGTGGATTCGGAGGTCCTTGCCGGCAAACTGCTGGCCCGCTATGAAGCCGCGATCCCGGACCTGGTCCGTCTCTGGCACGGCGGGTAGTAACGACCCCCAGCAGTGGACCGCGGCCAGTTACGGCTCCCAGTAGCGGCCTCGCCGTAACGACCCGCCCCGGCAGCTGGCCAGAACGCCTACAGCTTTCGGTACATCACGTGCAGGCCCACGTAGCCCAGTTCCGGGTGGTTGAACGCCTCGGGAATGGTCGCGAGCACCTCGAAGCCCATCGATTTCCAGGCGGCAACGGCCCGGACGTTGCTCGCCACCACGGCGTTGAACTGCATGGCCCGGAAGCCGGCGTCGCGCGCGGCCTCGAGCGAATAAGCGCAGAGCGCCCGGGCCAGTCCGCGGCCCGCCTGGGCGGGATGGACCATGTAGCCCGCGTTGGCCACGTGGCTGCCGCCGCCGCCCTGGTTGGGGTGCAGCTCCCCGGTGCCAAGGACGGCACCGGCAGCCGGGTCACCGGCACCGTCAGCACGGTCACCGGCACTATCAACGGGGCCATTTGCGACGGCGACGAACGTCTGGCCCGGCGCCTGCTTGAACCAGCGCCCGCGGGCCTCGTCCTCGGCGGTGTCCCGGTCCCACGTAAAGGTCTCGCCGGCCCGGATGACCGGTTCCAGGATCGCCCAGATGCCGGGCCAGTCCTCCGGGCGGGCCTCCCGGATTGTCCAGCCGGCTGCAGTATCAGGTTCTGTCGTTGCGCTCACAGCGGCCACGTTAGCAGTACGTCCCGGTCTGGGAACGGACCTGCGCCGAGATGCGCAATCGGACCCGTGCCGCGGCCCGGGAACGTGCCCGTGAACCGGCCGGCACTTCAGGAGTAATGTTTTATCGAAACGCATTTTGCAGAAGAAAATTGAGCAGAGGAAGGGGAACCGTGTCGCTGATCCGCCGCGTCGCTTTCCTTTCCCTGCACACCTCGCCCATGGAGCAGCCCGGCTCCGGCGACGCCGGCGGGATGAACGTGTACGTCCGGGCGCTGGCCGCGGCCCTGGCCGAGACCGGCGTGGAAGTCGAGATCTTCACCCGGTCCACCTCGGCCACGCAGCCCGCCGTCGAACACCCGTCCCCGGGCGTGTGCGTGCACAACGTCCTCGCCGGACCGCCACGGAAGCTGCCCAAGGAGGAGCTCCCGGGGCTGCTGCACAGCATGGTCGCCGAGATCGACCGGATCCGCCATCTCCAGCCGCACGGCCGGTATGACATCATCCATTCCCACTACTGGGTGTCCGGGGTGGCCGGGCTGGAGCTCGCGGAGCTGTGGCGGCTGCCCCTCGTCCACACCATGCACACGATGGCCAAGGTCAAGAACCAGCTCCTCGAGTCCGGCGAGCAGCCCGAACCGCGGCGGCGCGAGGACGGCGAGCACCGGATTGTCGACGGCGCCACCCGGCTGATCGCCAATACCGGCACCGAAGCGGCCGAGCTGGTCTCGCACTACAACGCCGACATTGACCGCATCGACGTCGCGCCGCCGGGCGTGGATCTGGCGGTCTTCACACCGGCCTTCAGAAACCGCGCCCGGGCGCAGCACGGCATCGCTCCCGGCAAGTTTCATCTGCTGTTCGCCGGCCGGATCCAGCGGCTCAAGGGCCCGCAGATCCTGATCAAGGCCGCCGCGCTCCTGCGGTCCCGGCGCCCGGACATCGACCTGCAGCTGACCATCCTGGGGGCGGTTAGCGGCGCCAAGGACTTCAACCTCAAGACGCTGATCAGCGCCGCCGGAATGGACGACGTCGCCACCCACCACCCGCCGGTAAACGCCCCGGAGCTGGCTGGCTGGTACCGGTCGGCCGACGTCGTGGTGATGCCGTCCTACAGCGAGTCCTTCGGCCTGGTGGCCCTGGAGGCGCAGGCCTGCGGGACGCCCGTCCTCGCCACGAAAGTGGGCGGCCTCTCCCGCGCCGTCCAGGACGGCCGGACCGGGATGCTGATCGAGGGCCACAAGGCCAGCGACTGGGCAGACGCGCTCGAAGAGCTCTTCGACGACACCCAAACCCGCACCGACATGGGACGCGCCGCGGCGATCCACGCCCAGGATTTCGGCTGGCAGCGCACCGCCGCGATCACGCTGGAGAGCTATCACACCGCAGTGAGCCAATATTTTGGAAGCCTGACCATCCCGATGGGCCACACACCCTGAACCGGCGCTGCCCAGCCACTGTCCAACCCCGCCCGGCAACACCGGACCGGGACCAACCCGCCGACGCCACGAGCCGAAGGACAACGATGTCTGAGACCACCACTGCCGGGAACAACGTACCGAGCGACCTGGAGATTGCCCAGCGGGCAGTCATGAAGCCGATCGGGGAGATTGCGGCGGCCGCCGGCATTACCCCGGACGCGCTGGAACTCTACGGACCCTACAAGGCCAAAATCGATCCGGCGAAGCTGACCGTTCCGGCGGGCGCCCCCACGCGGGCCCCCGGCAAGGTGGTGCTGGTCTCCGCGATGTCGCCCACCCCCGCGGGCGAGGGCAAGTCCACCACCACGGTGGGGCTCGCGGACTCCCTGGCCCGCGCCGGGCACAGCGTGATGATCGCGCTGCGGGAACCCTCGCTGGGCCCCATCCTGGGCATGAAGGGCGGCGCCACCGGCGGCGGCTACTCCCAGGTGCTGCCGATGGACCAGATCAACCTGCACTTCACCGGCGACTTCCACGCCATCACCTCGGCGAACAACGCCCTCATGGCCCTCGTGGACAACCACATCTTCCAGGGCAACGAGCTCAACATCGATCCGCGCCGGATGACGTTCAAGCGGGTCCTGGACATGAACGACCGGTCCCTGCGGGAGGTCGTGATCGGCCTGGGCGGGCCGGCCCAGGGCACGCCGCGGCAGGACGGCTTCGACATCACTGTGGCCTCGGAGATCATGGCGGTGTTCTGCCTCGCCACGGACCTGAACGATCTGCGCGAACGGCTGGGCCGGATCACGTTCGGCTACACCTACGACCGGCAGCCCGTCACCGTGGCCGACCTCGGTGTCCAGGGCGCCCTGACCATGCTGCTCAAAGACGCCATCAAGCCCAACCTCGTGCAGACCATCGCCGGCACCCCGGCGCTGGTGCACGGCGGGCCCTTCGCCAACATCGCCCACGGCTGCAACTCCCTCATCGCCACACAGACGGCACGCACCCTTGCGGATATCGTGGTCACCGAGGCCGGTTTCGGCGCGGACCTGGGTGCCGAAAAGTACATGGACATCAAGTCGCGGATGGCCGACGTCGCCCCGTCCGCCGTCGTCCTCGTCGCCACCGTCCGGGCGCTCAAGATGCACGGCGGCGTGCCGAAAGACAGGCTCACGGAGCCCAACGTGGGGGCGCTGGCCGCCGGCGTCGCCAATCTCCAGCGCCACATCCGCAACGTCGAGAAGTTCGGCATCATCCCGGTGGTCGCGATCAACAAATTCGCCACCGACACCGCCGAGGAGCTGGACTGGCTGCTTCAGTGGTGCGCCGTGGAGGGTGTCCAGGCTGCGGTGGCCGATGTCTGGGGCCGCGGCGGTGGCGGCGACGGCGGAGACGAGCTCGCGGCGAAAGTGGCGGCCGCGATCGACGCCCCTCACAGCTTCCGGCACCTGTACGCGCTGGACATGTCCGTCGAGGACAAGATCCGGACCATCGTGCAGGAGGTCTACGGCGCCGATGGCGTGGACTTCTCGGTGCCCGCGATTAAACGGCTGGCGGAGATCGAGAAGAACGGCTGGTCCGGGATGCCCGTGTGCATGGCCAAGACCCAGTACTCCTTCAGCGACGACGCCACCCGGCTCGGCGCCCCCAAGGGCTTCACCATCCACGTCCGGGACCTCATCCCCAAGACCGGCGCAGGCTTTATCGTGGCCCTCACCGGCGCGGTCATGACCATGCCCGGCCTGCCCAAGGTTCCGGCAGCAATGCGGATGGACGTGGACGACGCCGGCAACCCGGTCGGCCTCTTCTAACTCCCGTTGCGCTATCACTCTGGGTTGCCATTCCGGTCCTTTGACCGCTCAGAGTGATAGGGCAACCAGGGCCCTGTGGATAACCGGAGCGGAGGCCGAGAGTTCGGACAAGAATGGTCCGCATGCGCCCACCAGCACCCTTGCCGGCCCATTTTTCCACGGCCCCCTTCACGGTTTATGAGGCGCGGGCCGCGAGCCTGGGCGGCGCCCGGCTCCGTTCCTCGGACCTCACCTCGGCGGGCCGGCTGATCCATGTGCCCGCGGGCTGGGAGTTTGAAATCCGCAGCCTGGCCCGTGCGCTGTCGGCCGCGACGCCGGGCGCGTGGATTTCGCACCTCACGGCCGCCGTGCTGCTGGGGCTGTGGCTCCCGTCCTGGTACCGCGGCTGCCGCGAACTGCATCTGAGCAAGCGCAGGGCGCTGCCGCCGGTCCGGCGCGAGGGCGTGGTTGGGCATACCGTCCTTGCGTTCGACGACGAGGTCATGGTCCTGGACGGCATCCGGATGTCGACACCCGCCCGGACTTGGCTGGACCTTGCCCGCATCCTGCCGCTGGACGATCTCGTGGCGGTGGGCGACCAACTCGTGCGGCAGCCACGCCCTGAACTGGAGAACCGCACGGAGCCCTGGGCCACACTTCCCGCGCTGAACACAATGTTGAAGCGCCATCCCAAGCTCAAGGGCATCGTGAAGGCGCGTGCGGCGACGGAACTCATCCGGCCCGGTGCCGACTCGGCCCCCGAGACATTCCTGCGCCTGGCGCTTACCGCGGCCGGGCTGCCGGAGCCGGAGTTGCAGCTCCGGATTGTGCCCGCAGACCCCTACTCCCCCGCCGCGGATCTCGGCTACCGCCGGCAGCGGGTGGCCATCCAGTACGACGGCGGCCACCACCTGACCCGCGAGCAGCAGTCCCGGGACAACCGCCGGGACGAATCCTTCAACGCGGCCGGCTGGCGCTATTTCAAATTCAACGCCGACGATCTGGCGGATGACTTCCGCGGCGCGGCCCAAAGAGTCCGGTCCGCCCTCCGCCCCCGTTAAACGCCGGTTGCCCTATCACTTACAGCGGCCAAACCAGAGGTTTAGGAGCCGTAAGTGATAGGGCAACCGGGGAAGGAGAAGGCGGTTAGCGCTCCAGGTCGCCGCGGATGAAGGCCTCGACCTTTTCACGGGCGAGGTCGTCGTTGAACTGCTCCGGCGGGGACTTCATGAAGTAGCTCGACGCCGAGACCAGCGGGCCGCCGATGCCGCGGTCCAGGCCGATCTTGGCGGCGCGGATGGCGTCGATGATCACGCCGGCGGAGTTGGGCGAGTCCCAGACTTCGAGCTTGTATTCCAGGGACACCGGGGCGTCGCCGAAGTTGCGCCCTTCGAGGCGGACGAAGGCCCATTTGCGGTCATCGAGCCACTGGACGTAGTCCGACGGGCCGATGTGGACATCCTTGGCCGCGAGCTCAGCCTCGACGTTGGACGTGACGGCCTGGGTCTTGGAGATCTTCTTGGACTCCAGGCGGTCGCGCTCGAGCATGTTCTTGAAGTCCATGTTGCCGCCGACGTTCAGCTGGTACGTGCGGTCCAGGGTGACGCCGCGGTCCTCGAACAGCTTGGCCATGACGCGGTGCGTAATGGTGGCACCGATCTGGCTCTTGATGTCATCGCCCACGATCGGCACGCCCGCGGCGGTGAACTTGTCCGCCCACTCCTTGGTGCCGGCCAGGAACACCGGCAGGGCGTTGACGAACGCCACGCCGGCATCGATCGCGCACTGGGCGTAGAACTCGGCGGCCAGCTGGGAGCCGACCGGCAGGTAGCAGACCATGACGTCAACCTTGGCGTCCTTGAGGGCCTGGACGACGTCCACCGGCTCCTCCGGGGACTGCTCGATGGTCTCGAGGTAGTACTTGCCGAGGCCGTCCAGGGTGTGGCCGCGCTGGACGGTGACACCGGTGGGCGGGACGTCGGCGATCTTGATGGTGTTGTTTTCGCTGGCCAGGATGGCGGCGGACAGGTCCTGCCCCACCTTCTTGCCGTCGACGTCGAACGCGGCAACGAACTCGACGTCGCCGACGTGGTACTGGCCAAACTCCACGTGCATCAGGCCCGGAATCGTGGCCTTGGGGTCGGCGTCCTTGTAGTACTGGACGCCCTGGACCAGCGAAGTGGCGCAGTTACCTACGCCGACGATTGCAACACGAATCGGATGTGAAGACACGGAACTCCTTTTGAGAACAAGGGTGACCGGCGCGGCCGCACTCTTTTGTACTGCATGAGATGTGCGGGCGGCAGGCGGACACGGCGCCGTAAGGCGCCCTTAGTAGTCTAGTCAACACTGCCGGAGCCGCGGTTGTTCCCGGCGGCCCCGGCGCGTGTGTTAAGCGCGGGCTACGTACGCCTACCGGCTACTTCTGGGCCCACAGGTTGATGTCGGACTCGACGGCGAACTCATCGATCGCGTCGACCTCATCGGCCGTGAACCCCAGGTTGTTGATCGCAGACAGGGTGTCTTCGAGCTGCCGGACGCTGGAGGCGCCGACCAGTGCGGATGTGACGGACGAGCCCTTGCCCTGATCGCGCAGGATCCAGGCAATGGCCATCTGCGCGAGGGACTGCCCGCGGCTTTCGGCGATCCGGTTCAGCCCGCGTATGCGGTCCAGCTTGTCCTCGGTGATCATGCCTTGGTCCAGGGACTTGTCCTGGGCGGCGCGGGAGTCGGCCGGGATGCCCTTGAGATAGCGGTCGGTGAGCATGCCCTGCGCCAGCGGCGAGAACGCGATCGACCCGGCGCCCACCTGTTCGAGTGCCTCGAAGAGATTGGGGCTGCCGTTTTCCGTCCAGCGGTTGAGCATGGAGTAGCTGGGCTGGTGGATCAGCAGCGGCGTGCCGAGTTCCTTCAGGATCCGGGCCGCCTCGAGGGTCTGTTCCGGCGTGTAGGAGGAGATGCCGGCGTAGAGCGCCTTGCCGGAGCGCACGGCCTGGTCCAGGGCGCCCATGGTCTCCTCCATTGGCGTCTCGGGGTCCGGGCGGTGGCTGTAGAAGATGTCCACGTAGTCCAGGCCCATCCGGCCCAGCGACTGGTCCAGGCTGGCCAGCAGGTACTTGCGCGAGCCAAAGTTGCCGTAGGGCCCGGGCCACATGTCGTAGCCGGCTTTGGTGGAGATAATCAGTTCGTCGCGGTACGGGGCGAAGTCGTCCTTGAAGTGACGGCCAAAGTTGGTCTCGGCGCTGCCGTAGGGCGGGCCGTAGTTGTTGGCGAGGTCGAAGTGGGTGACGCCCAGATCGAAGGCGCGGCGCAGGATGGCGCGCTGGATCTCGAACGGCTTGTCGTCGCCGAAGTTATGCCACAGGCCCAGCGAGATGGCCGGGAGTTTCAGGCCGCTGCGCCCCACACGGCGGTAGGGCATGGAGTCGTAGCGGGTATCAGTTGCCAAATATGTCATACGTCATATCCTGCCTTAGTTGGTGAGAATGGCGGCGCTGTGACCGGGGAGCTCGAGCCGGCCAGCCGGCTCTCCGGCGGGCGCGTCCGCGCCGGGAGCCTGCCCTGCCCCGGAAGATGAGTCCAGCCTGACGGCGTCGTCCGTGGCCAGCGCGAGAGTGGCCCCGCGGACCGGGAGCCGCCGCGCCTCGGCAGAAAAGTTCATCGCCACCTCGGTACCGCCGCGGCGCAGCAGCAGCCAGCCCTGGTCCTCGCTGACGTCGACGACGGTGTCCTCGAAGCCTGGTTCCGTCAGGTCCGGCGTGGTGCGGCGCAGTGCGATCAGCGCCCGGTACAGCTCCAGGAGGCGGGCGTGGTCCCCTCCGGAGGCCTCGGCCCAGTCCAGCTTGGACCGGGTGAAGGTCTCCGGATCCTGCGGATCGGGCACGACGGCAGGGTCCCAACCCATGCGCTCGAACTCCCTGATCCGGCCCTCGGCCGTCGCCTTACCCAGCTCGGGCTCCGGGTGGGAGGTGAAGAACTGCCACGGGGTGGTGGCCCCGTATTCCTCGCCCATGAACAGCATGGGCGTGAACGGCGAGGTCAGGGTGGCGACGGCGGCGAGCGCGAGCTGCCCGTAGCCCAGGGTCTGGGACAGCCTGTCCCCGGTGGCCCGGTTGCCGATCTGGTCGTGGTTCTGGCTGCACACCACCAGCGCTGCCGGGTGGACCCGGGCCGGGTCTATGGGCCGGCCGTGGTGGCGGGCCCGGAAGCTGGAGTAGCTTCCGTCGTGGAAGAACCCGCACTCCAGGACCTTGGCCAGCGCCCCCAGCGAGTCAAAGTCAGCATAGTAGCCGGTGGTCTCGCCGCTGACGTTGACGTGGACGGCGTGGTGGAAGTCATCGCTCCACTGCCCGGCCAGCCCGTAGCCGTTGGCATCCCGCGGGTAGAGCAGGCGCGGGTTGTTCAGGTCCGATTCCGCGATCATCGTAGCCGGGCGTCCGGTCTCGGCCGAGATTTCGTCCGCGAGGGCGCCGAAGTCTTCCAGCAGATGCACGGCGCGCTCATCCTTGAAGGCGTGCACCGCGTCCAGCCGCAGCCCGTCCACGTGGTAGTCCCGCAGCCACATCGCGGCGTTGTCCAGGATGTAGCGGCGCACCTCGTCCGACTCCGGGCCGTCCAGGTTGACCGAGTCGCCCCACGTGTTGCCCTCCCCCGACTTCAGGTAGGGCCCGAACCGTGGAAGGTAGTTGCCGCTGGGTCCGAGGTGGTTGTAGACCACGTCCTGGATGACGCCGAGGCCGGCGGCGTGGGCGGCGTCCACGAAGCGTTGGTAGGCGGCGGGTCCGCCGTAGCCCTCGTGCACGGCGTACCAGAGGACGCCGTCGTAGCCCCAGTTGTGCGTGCCGTTGAACCCGTTGACCGGCAACAGCTCCACGAAGTCGATGCCCAGCTCCGCCAGGTACTGCAGCTTCCCCGCCGCGGCGTCCAGTGTTCCCTCCGGTGTGAAGGTGCCCACGTGGAGTTCGTAGATGACGGCGCCCTTGAGCTCCCGTCCCGTCCACTGGCCGTCGCCCCACTGGTGGTTTCCGGCGTCGAACGTGCGGGAAAGCGCGTGGACGCCTTCGGGCTGGCGGCGGGACCGCGGGTCCGGCAGCGGGGTCTCGTCCCCGTCCACCAGATAGCCGTAGTCCACTTCCCCGGCGGCGGGCGCCCCGGAGGCGGTCCACCAGCCGCGGGCCTCCCCGCCATGGCGGGCCATGTCATACTTCCGGCCGTCAGCGAGGAGCGTGACCGCCTGCGCTTCGGGTGCCCAGAGATCGAATCGTTCGCTTCCGTGTGCAGGCAAAGTCATGGCATTCTTCCGTTCCCCAAATGTCGGTACTCCTTCGTACTACAGGTTCTGCTTAGGCGGTGGGCACCAGGAGGGCCACCGGGTAGTCCCGCAGGATCTCCCGCACGGCTACGGTGCCCGGACCGTGCGTGGAACCGGTCAGTTCATCAGCCATGGCCGCGGCGAGCTCGATGGTCGTGTCCTGCCATCCGCCGTGCTGCTCCAGGCCGCGGGGCAGCCGGGTGGCGAGCGTCAGCGCGCCCGGGGCTGAGGGTGTTCCGCGGTCAAAGGCAAGCAGGTGCGCGGCGGCGGTGCCCGCGGCCGTGACCGGGGTGTACCCGGTGAACAGCTCCGGCCGGTCCCGGCGCAGGCGCAGGGCCCGCGAGGTGACGAGGAGTTTCGCCGCCTCGTCCAGGAACGACGCCGGACGCTCACCGGCGTCGAGCGCGGCGAGGGCGCGCCGGCGGGCGCCGAAGTCGAACGGCCGCCGGTTGTCCGGATCGGTCAGCGAGCGGTCCCAGAACTCGGTGCCCTGGTACACGTCCGGCACCCCGGGCATGGTGAGCTGCACGAGCTTGGCGCCGAGGGAGTTGGCGGCCCCGTACGGCTCCAGCAGGGCCACGAGGGACTCCAGCTCCGCCGTCACCTCCGGGGTGTCGAAGGCGGCGTCGACGGCGGCTGACAGTTTCGCCTCGAAAGCCTTGTCCGGATCGATCCAGTTGGTCGAGTTCCCGGCTTCCCGGGCGGCTTTTTGCGCGTAGGACTGCAGCCGGTCGCGGTCCGCGGGCCAGGCGCCGGCGATGGCCTGCCACAGCAGGTTGGCCAGCGGCCCGTCCGGCAGAGGAGCCAGCTTCTGCAGCCGCTGCAGGGAGGCCTGCCATTCCGGCGCGAGCTCCGCGAGGACCGAAATGCGGGCGCGGGTGTCCTCGCTGCGTTTGGTGTCGTGGGTGCTGAGGGTCGTCATGGACAACGGCTGCCCCGCCTGCCGGCGGGCCATTCGGGTGTGGAATTCCTCCGGCGCCACCGCAAACTCGGTGGGGTCGGCGCCGACTTCCGTCAGGGTGCCCAGCCGGGTGTAACGGAAGAACGCGGTGTCTTCCACGCCCTTGGCCATGACCATCCCGGAGGTCTGCTGGAAGCGGATGCCCAGTTCGGCGTCCTTGTCGAGCAGGAGCGGCAGGAGCACGCCGACGGCGCCTTCGAGTTCCGGGCGGCGGCGGACCGCGAGTTCGCAGGCTTCCTTGAGGACGTCTGCCCCCTCCGGAAGGTAGCTGCGGTAGACCGGGAACGCGGCAATGATCTCGGACAGCGCGTCCGCCGCGGCCTCCTGGGCCAGCCCTGCCGCGGCCGGGACCAGCCGTGCCAGCCGGAGTATTTCCGAGTGCAGGATTCCGTCCGTGATCCGTCGCTTGGTGCCGCGGATCATGTCGTCGTAGTCGGCAGCACCGCCGCGCAGTTCGGCGTCGAGCGCGTCCAGCGGGCCCTGGCCGGCGGCGTCGATGAATACCCGGTCCACGTCCGCGAGGGCGTCGTAGCCGGTGGTGCCCTCGCACTCGAAGCCGGCCGGCAGGCTCTCGCCCGGTTCCAGGATCTTCTCGATCAGCAGGTAACTGCCGCCGGTGACGTCGCGCAGCCGGCGCAGGTATCCCTCCGGATCGGCGAGGCCGTCCGGGTGGTCGATCCGCAGCCCGTCCACGAGCCCTTCCCGGAACCACCGCATAACCTCCGCGTGGGCTTCATCGAAGACCTCGGGAAGCTCCACCCGGATCCCGGCCAGGCTGTTGACGGCAAAGAACCGCCGGTAGTTCAGGTCCGTGTCCGCCCGGCGCCAGCCGATCAGCTCGTAGTGCTGCCGGTCGTGGACCGCGCGGGGGTCGTCGCCCTCTGTGTAACTGCCCTCAGCCAGCGGAAAGCGGTGGTCGTAGTAGCGCAGTTCCCCGTCACGGATTTCGAGCGCGTCAACGTCCGAGTCCGCGCCCAGCACGGGGATCCGCACGCGGCCGCCGCCAAAGTCCCAGTCGACGTCGAACGCCTGCGCGTAGCGGGACTGCTGCCCCTCCTTCAGGAGGGACCACCACCACGGGTTCTGGGCCGGCGTGGCGACGCCGACATGGTTGGGCACGATATCGACCAGCACGCCCATGCCGGCTTCCCGCGCGGCCGTCGACGCCGCCAGCAGGCCTTCAGCGCCGCCGCGGTCCGGATCAATGGCAGAGGGATCGGTGACGTCGTAACCGTGGTCCGAACCCCGCTCCGCCGTGAGGATCGGCGAAAGATAGATCCAGTCCACGCCCAGCGACTTCAGGTACGGCACGGTCTGCGCGGCGTCCTGCAGTGTAAAGCCGGGACGGATCTGCAGCCGGTACGTCGAGACCGGCGTCCTCATGAGGCCGGGCCCTTCTTGGACCGCGGCTTCTTGGCGGCCTTGGTGGAGGCGCGTTTGCCCGGGGCGCGCTTCGCCGGCGCTTCCTCTGCGGGAGCGGCAGGCTCAGCGGGAGCCTCCTCTGCTGCCTCCGCAGGAGCTTCCTCGGCGGGAGCCGCAGGAGCCTCCTCGGCAGGAGCGGCGGGAGCTTCCTCGGCAGGAGCCGAAGGAGCTTCGTCGGCAGGAGCGGCGGTAGCGGCAGGAACCTCGGTGACCTCGGCAACTTGCTCAGCCGGCGCCGCGGCAGCCTCGGGGGCCTCGGACCGGGCGGCCAGGGATGCAGCGGCGGAGTAGTCCACCTCCACCTCCGGGCCCGAGTAGGCGCGCAGCACCACGAGGGACTTCGCCGCCAGCGTCAGGACGCTCCCGGCCTTGAGCGGCTCGCCGGTGTCCGCCGTGTCGGCTGTGTCCACGAGGAGGTCCCAGAACGGTGTGTATTCCTCTGCCGGGAGCATGAAGTCGACGTTGTCATCGTGGGCGTTGAACGCCAGCAGGAAACTGTCGTCGGTGATACGGCGTCCGCGCGAATCCTGTTCCTGGATGCCGTGTCCGTTGTAGTACACACCGATGGTCCGGCCGAACCCGCTGTCCCAGTCCTCCGGCAGCATTTCCTTGCCGTCGGTATTGAGCCAGACGATATCCGGCAGCTTCTCGCCCTCGCCGCGGCGTACCGGGCGGCCGTCGAAGAAGCGGCTGCGCCGGAAGGTGGGGTGGTCGCGGCGGATCTTGTTGACCACGGCGGTGAACTCCACGAGCGGCTGGTCCATGGCATCCCAGTGCACCCAGCTGAGTTCGGAGTCCTGGCAGTACGTGTTGTTGTTGCCCTGCTGGGTGCGGCCCAGTTCGTCGCCGTGCAGGAGCATGGGAACGCCCTGCGAGAGCAGCAGGGTCGCAATGAAGTTCCGCTGCTGGCGGGCGCGCAGCGTCAGCACGGCGTCGTCCTCGGTTTCGCCTTCCGCGCCGCAGTTCCAGGAGCGGTTGTGCGATTCGCCGTCGTTGTTGCCCTCACCGTTGGCGTCGTTGTGCTTCTCGTTGTAGGACACGAGGTCGCGCAAGGTGAAGCCGTCGTGGGCGGTGACGAAGTTGATGGACGCCACCGGCCGCCGGGCAGAGCTCTCGTAGAGGTCGGCCGAACCGGTCAGGCGCGAGGCGAATTCGCCGAGCGTGGACGGTTCGCCGCGCCAGAAGTCGCGGACGGTGTCGCGGTATTTGCCATTCCACTCGGTCCACTGCGGCGGGAAGTTGCCCACCTGGTAGCCGCCGGGGCCCACGTCCCACGGCTCGGCAATCAGCTTGACCTGGGAGACGATCGGATCTTGCTGGATCAGTTCGAAGAAGGTGGAGAGCTTGTCGACGTCGTAAAACTCCCGGGCCAGGGTGGAGGCGAGGTCGAAGCGGAACCCGTCCACGTGCATTTCCGTGACCCAGTAGCGCAGGGAATCCATGAGCAGCTGGAGCGAGTGCGGGTGCCGGACGTTCAGTGAGTTGCCGGTGCCGGTGTAGTCCATGTAATGCTTCAGGTCATCGTCCACCAGCCGGTAGTAGGCGGCGTTGTCGATGCCCTTGAAGGACAGGGTGGGGCCCAGGTGGTTACCCTCGGCCGTGTGGTTGTAGACCACGTCCAGGATCACTTCCATGCCGGCCTTGTGCAGGTCCCGGACCATGGCCTTGAATTCCTGGACCTGGTGTCCCACGTCGCCGGAGGAGCTGTAGGTGTTCTGCGGGGCGAAGAAGCCGATGGTGTTGTAGCCCCAGTAGTTGTTGAGGCCCTTCTCCACGAGGGTGCCGTCGTTGACGAACTGGTGCACGGGCATCAGTTCCACCGCGGTCACGCCGAGCTTCTTGAGGTGCTCCACGACGGCGGGATGCGCTACGCCCGCGTAGGTGCCTCGCTGCTCCTCCGGGACCTCCGGGTGCAGCTCGGTCAGGCCCTTGACGTGGGCTTCATAGATGACGGACTCGTGGTACGGGATGCGCAGTTGCCGGTCGCCGTCCCAGTCAAAGAACGGGTTGATGACCACGCCGTGCATGGTGTGCGGGGCCGAGTCCGTGTCATTGCGGGACGTGGGATCCCCGAAGTTATAGGAAAAGAGCGCCGGGTCCCAGTCGATCTGGCCTTGGATGGCCTTGGCATACGGGTCCATCAGCAGCTTGTTGGCGTTGAACCGGTTGCCGTTGTCCGGCTCGTACTCTCCGTGGACGCGGTAGCCGTACTTCTGTCCGGGCTGGACTTGCGGCAGGTAGCAGTGCCAGACGTAGCCGTCCACCTCGGTCAGTTCGATCCGGGTTTCGGTCAGGTCGTCAGCCAGGAGGCACAGTTCCACCCGCTCGGCGCGCTCGCTGAACAGGGCAAAGTTGGTTCCAGTGCCGTCAAAAGTGGCTCCCAGTGGGTAAGCCGTTCCGGGCCAGACTTCCATATGTACTCCTCGTGCGTGACGAATTATTCTCTAGACAGACTACTGGTAAGTAGGGTTAGCATTTGTTCAGGCGCTCTGAGGGCGTCCGTTTATTACAGGTCCCGCATCACCTCCGGAACAGCATGGGCGATGCCCGTTGCTGTCACCGGCCCGCCGCGGGAAGCCCGGACTCCGGCGCGGCCATGGACGCTGGCCGCCATCGCCGCGATCGCCGCCCATCGGGCGTCGGGATCGATGCCATGGGTTCCGAAGCGCCCGACGTCGGAACCCAACTGGGCCAGCAGTGCACCGATCACTCCTGCCAGGACGTCACCGCTGCCTGCCGTGGCGATCCAGGGCGTGCCTTCGGCCTGGCTGAAGAAGTCCTGGTACGGGGAGGCCACGAGGGTCGTGGCGCCCTTCAGCAGCACGGTGGCTTCGGTCAGACCCGCAGCCTGCCGCACGGCGCTGAGCGTGGATGCCTCTACCTCGGAGCGGTCCAATCCAGCCCCGAGGCGTTGAAGCAACGCTGACAGTTCGCCGGCGTGGGGTGTCAGGATCACTTGCGGGGCCAGCACGTCAGGGAGGGCGGGCAATGCGCCGGCGTCGGCGATCGTCGGCAGCCCCGAGTCTGCGGCGTCGCGGGCGCGCTGCAACTGCTGCTCATCAGAGTCATCCAGTCCGGAACCAACGAGCCAGGCCTGAACGTGCGTATCGGCCACGGCGCCGTCGCCGCACACCACCTCGGGGCAGGCATGGCGGACCAGGTCGGCAACGTCCGGCGGCCCAAGGTAACGGACCATGCCAACGCCGGCGGCCAGGGCGCCCTTGCAGGCCAGCACCGCGGCGCCGGGATAGGCGTCGGAGCCTGCGACCACGCCGAGCACTCCCCTGGAGTATTTGTGCGCCCGCCGCTCGGGGCGTGGCAGGAGGACGGAAAGGTCCCCCGCCTCAAGCCGACGCAGGGCCGGCCAGGGCAGCGCTCCTTCGATTCCGATCGGAATGAGCTGCACGCGGCCCGCGAAGTCGGCGCCGGGGTCAGCCAGCAGGCCTGCCTTAGTGGCACCAAACGTCACCGTCATGTCAGCGGCCAGCACCGGCGCGTGTGCCTCCCCCGTGTCCGCGTCGACACCGCTGGGGATGTCGCAGGCCACCACCAAGGGGGAACGGGAGCCCGCGCGGGTGCGCTCGAGTGCCGCGACCAGCTCGGCGGCCGGGCCCCGCAGCCCGCCCCGGGCTCCGGTCCCGAGGATTGCGTCGATTACGACGTCGGCGCCGCCGGCCATCGCGGCGAGTTCGGCCACGTTGTCCCCTGTAAGGGCCACGGCACGCCCGCCAGCTTTGTGGAAGGCCGCCAGCCCGGCGTCGTGGGCCGCGCCGGCGGTGAGCACCGCCGTCGTCCGGATGCCGCGGCGGGCCAGCAGCGCGGCGGCGAATAACCCGTCTCCGCCGTTATTGCCCTTGCCCGCCAGCACGGCCACACTGGAGCCGTACAGCCGCTGCCCGCGCCCGCGCAGGACGCCGATGATGGTGTTGGCGAGGCCATAGGCGGCCCGCTGCATGAGAACAGCGCCCGCACCGGAGCCCAAGGTGTCGTCGAGAAATGGCTTCTCGGCTTCTCGTACCTGGGTTCCGGTGTAGGCGCTGATCATGGTTGCAGTCCATTCGCGGTCGCTGGGGAATGCCTGGCGCTCAGGCCGGTTCGGCCTGGACGGCTCTCTCAGCCTTCGGCGACAACTGTCGCGGTGGCGATCCCGCCGTCGTGGCTCATGGACAAGTGCCAGCGCTTGACGCCCTTCGACTCCGCCACAGCCAGCACGGTGCCTTTGACCTGGAGGGTGGGACCGTTCTGGTCCAGCCCGATCCAGCAGTCCTGCCAGTTCATGCCGGCCGGCGCCCCCAGCACCTTGGCCACAGCCTCCTTGGCCGCAAACCGCGCGGCGAGGGAGCGTGTGTTCAGTTCCCGCTCGGCGGGGACGAACAGCCTGTCGCGCAGGCCGGGGGTGCGCTCGAGCTGGCGCCCGAACCGCTCAATGTCTACGACGTCTACGCCTATGCCAACAATCATGGCGTTATTCTACGGTCACGCTCTTGGCCAGGTTGCGTGGCTGATCCACGTCATACCCCTTGGCCGAGGCGAGTGCGAGGGCGAAGATCTGCAGCGGAACCGTTGCGAGCAGCGGAGCCAGGAGCGTGGGAGTTTCCGGGATGTAGAAGACGTGCTCGGCGTAGGCCTTGACGGCCTCGTCCCCTTCCTCCGCGATCACGATCGTCCGGGCGCCGCGGGCGCGGACTTCCTGGATGTTGGAGACCACCTTGGCGTGCAGCGAGTCGCGGCCGCGCGGGGACGGGACCACCACGAAGACGGGCTGGCCTTCCTCGATGAGGGCGATCGGGCCGTGCTTGAGCTCGCCGGCGGCGAAGCCCTCGGCGTGGATGTACGCGAGCTCCTTGAGCTTCAGCGCACCTTCCATCGCCACCGGGAAGCCCACGTGGCGGCCCAGGAACAGCACGGACTTGGCCTCGGCCATGGACCGGCCGAGTTCCTTGATCTGGTCCTCGTTGTCGAGGATGCGCTGGATCTTGGCCGGAATCTTGCCCAGGTCGGCCAGGATGTCCTTGATCTCGCCCTGGAACTTGTTGCCGCGCAGCTGTGCCAAATAAAGGCCCAGCAGGTAGGCGGCCGTGATCTGGGCCAGGAACGCCTTGGTCGAGGCCACGGCAATCTCGGGTCCGGCGTGCGTGTAGAGCACGGCGTCCGACTCCCGCGGGATGGTGGACCCGTTGGTGTTGCAGATGGAGACCGTCTTGGCGCCCTGTTCCTTGGCGTAGCGGACCGCCATGAGGGTGTCCATGGTCTCGCCGGACTGGGAGATGGAGACAATCAGCGTGTTCTCGTCAACGATCGGATCCCGGTAGCGGAATTCGTGTGAGAGTTCGACCTCGGTGGGGATCCGGCACCAGTGCTCAATGGCGTATTTCGCGACCTGGCCGGCATAGGCGGAGGTGCCGCACGCCAGGACGATGATCTTGTCGACGTTCTTGAGCACCTGCGGATCAACACGGAGCTCATCAAGCGTCAGCTTGCCGTGGATGTCGGAGCGGCCCAGCAGGGTCTGCAGCACGGCGTCCGGCTGGTCGTGGATTTCCTTTTCCATGAAGGACGGGAAGCCGCCCTTCTCCGCGGAGGCAGGGTCCCAGTCGACCTTGTATTCCTTGCCCTCGGCGGGGGCGCCGTAGAAGTCCGTGATTTCCACGGAGTCAGCCGTGATCGTGACGATCTGGTCCTGGCCGAGTTCCACGGCCCGCCGGGTGTAGTCGATAAAGCCGGAGACGTCGGAGCCGAGGAAGTTCTCGCCGTCACCGAGGCCGACGACGAGCGGGGAGTTCCGGCGGGCCGCGACCACCACGTCAGGCTGGTCGGCATGAACGGCGAGGAGCGTGAACGCTCCTTCGAGCCGCTGGCAGGCAAGCTGCATGGCCACGGTGAGGCCGCCGTTGGCGACGTCGCCGCCCAGCTGGTTCCGGTAGATGTCCCCGAGCAGGGCAGCCGCTACTTCAGTGTCGGTCTCGGACTCGAAGGTGACGCCCTTGCCCACGAGTTCCAGCTTGAGCTCGGCGAAGTTCTCGATGATGCCGTTGTGGATCAGGGCCAGCTTGCCGCCGTCGGACAGGTGCGGGTGCGCGTTCTGGTCCGTCGGGCCGCCGTGCGTGGCCCAGCGCGTGTGGCCGATTCCCGTGAGGGATTCCGGCAGCGGGCGGGTGTCCAGCTCGGTGATGAGGTTGCTCAGTTTGCCCGACTTCTTCCGGGAAGAAATGGTGCCGTCGGCAACCACCGCAATACCCGCGGAGTCGTAGCCTCGGTACTCCAGGCGCCGCAGTCCTTCAAGGACAACGTCCAAGGCGTTGTGTCCAGCATTTACCCGGCCATCTGAGTGGCCCACATATCCAACGATTCCACACATGGTCATAAGCCTAGCGGGTTTCCGGGAGGGAGGACGTGGGACAGCGGCGCGTGAACGCCCCGGCGTGGGGCTGCGGCGGGCCTGCCCCGGCTCTCACCGGCCCGTCCATTTCGCTCTCGGCGCTGTGGAGGGCAGAATCTCTAGGGTGACTTTGCAACGCAATGAAGCGAACGGGGAAGGTGTCTCGCCGTTCGTGGAGCTGGACCGGCAGACCTGGTCCCGGCTCGCTGCCCAGATGGAGCAGCCCCTCAATGAAGAGGATGTGTTCCGCCTCCGCGGCCTCGGGGACCCCCTCGACATCAAGGAAGTGCGCGAGGTCTATCTGCCGCTGTCCCGGCTCCTGCACCTTTATGTGGAAGCCGCGGGTCAACTCCACTCGGCCACCACAACGTTCCTGGGCGAAACCACCCAGCGCACGCCGTTCGTGATCGGCGTGGCCGGTTCGGTGGCCGTGGGCAAGTCCACCATCGCCCGCGTCCTGCGGGAAATGCTCCGCCGCTGGCCGGGCACCCCCAACGTGGAGCTCATCACTACGGATGGATTCCTATACCCGCTCGCCGAGCTCAAGCGCCGGCAACTGCTCGAGCGCAAGGGTTTTCCGGAGTCGTACGACCGCCGCGCCCTGCTGCGTTTCGTGAGCGAGATCAAAGGCGGCGCCGAGGAAGTCCGTGCACCGTGGTATTCCCACGTCACTTACGACATCGTCCCCGGCAAGGAAGTGGTGGTCCGGCGGCCGGACGTGCTGATTGTCGAGGGACTGAACGTTCTGGCGCCGGCCCGGCCGCGGCAGGATGGCCGGCAGGGCCTGGCCCTGAGTGACTTCTTCGACTTTTCGATCTACGTCGACGCGAAAACCTCGTACATCGAGGAGTGGTACGTGGACCGGTTCCGCAAACTGCGGACCACGGCCTTTGCCCAGCCGGAATCGTACTTCCACCGCTACGCAACCCTCTCCGATGCCGAGGCCGAAGAGACCGCGCGCGAGATCTGGAAGCGCATCAACGAGCCCAACCTCGAGGAAAACGTCCTCCCGACCCGGGGCCGCGCCCAACTGGTCCTGACCAAGGACGCCGACCACTCCATCCGCCGGATGCTGCTGAGGAAGGTCTAGCACAGATGTGCTACGACGACGCGGACCGGGCGTTGGGGCGGCAGCCGGCCGGCCCGGATTCGCCGAGCCGCCGGGCCTTCAGCCGCCTCCTGCTGGCGGGCACCGGGCTCGCGGCGCTGTCCGCCTGCACCCCGGACCAGTCCGCCACGCCGTCAGGCACGCCGGGGTCCTCTCCGGGCCCAGGCACGGGCGGGGGCAGTGCGACGCCGACCGCCGTTGCCGCGCCGTCGGACTCGCCGGCAAGCACCCCGTCGGCGACTCCGACGCCCGCGACGTCGTCGGCTGTCCCTCCGTCTACTGTCCCTCCGTCGGCCGCGACACGCCCCCCTTCGGCCGCGGCACCGGGGCCGCAGCATTCACTCACGGACCCCACCAGCCCGTGGGTAATCGTCAACAAGCACCGGCCACTCTCCCCTGCCAACTTTGTGCCCCCTGATCTGGTCCGGCCGGCCGTGCGACTGGCTACCTCGGGAGAGGCGGCGCTTCTGAACAGCTCGACGGCGGCAGCGGCGGAGAAGATGTTCGCGGCGGCGGCAGCGGAGGGCGTCATCATGACGCTGGCCAGCGGTTACCGCTCGTTCGCCACGCAGACGGCAACCTACGGAAGTTACGTCAATTCCCGGGGACGGGCCGAGGCCGACACCGCTTCCGCCCGGCCCGGCTACTCCGAACACCAGACGGGCTGGGCGTTCGACATCGGCGACGGCAGCGGCGCAGACGCCTTTACCCCACAGTTCAAAGACCGGCCGGCGGCGATCTGGGCCAAGGCGAACGCCCACCGCTTCGGCTTCGTGGTCCGCTACCCGTGGATGCTGCACCCAATCACCGGCTATTTCTACGAGCCATGGCATCTGCGCTTCATCGGCACCCAGGCGGCCACGGACATGTCCGCCCGCGGGATCGCCACGCTGGAACAGTACTTCGGCCTGGAGGCCGCCCCCGCCTACCGGTAAGGGCCACAGCGGCCGGCCGGCGGAACTGGGGCGGCTGGCTATTCCGGGACGAGCTCTAGGGCCAATTCGGTCCGAACAACCTGGGCCAGCCGCTCCGCGACGCCGGAGGCGGTTTCGTGGTCTGCGGCCTCGACCATCACGCGCACCACCGGTTCGGTGCCGGAGGGACGCAAGAGGACACGTCCAGTGTCGCCGAGTTCGGATTCGGCGATCGACACGGCCGCAGCCACCGCTTCGTCGCCTTTCACCCGGGTACGGTCCACGCCCTTGACGTTGATGAGGACCTGCGGCAGCTTGGTCATCACCGTGGCCAGCTCCTTGAGCGGGCGCCCGGTGAGGGCCACCTGGGCGGCAATCTGCAGGCCGGTCAGCACGCCATCGCCGGTGGTGGCGTGGTCGGCAAAAATGACGTGCCCGGACTGCTCGCCGCCAAGGTTGAAGCCGCCGCTGCGCATTTCCTCCAGGACGTAGCGATCCCCCACGCCGGTTTCACGCAGGCTGATCCCGGCCTCGCGCAGGGCGAGCTTCAGGCCGAGGTTGCTCATGACGGTGGCCACAAGGACATCGTCCTTGAGCTTTCCGGAGGCCTTGAGGGCGACGGCCAGGATGGCCATGATCTGGTCACCATCGACCTCGTTGCCTTCGTGGTCCACGGCAAGGCAACGGTCGGCGTCGCCGTCGTGGGCGATACCGAGGTCCGCCCCGTGGTCCAAAACTGCGCGCTTGAGCGGGCCAAGGTGGGTGGAGCCGACCCCTTCGTTAATATTGAGTCCGTCCGGCTCGGCGCCAATGACGATCACGTTGGCGCCGGCGTCCTTGAACACCTGCGGGGAACAGCCGCTGGCTGCCCCGTGGGCGCAGTCCAGTACGACCTTCAGCCCGTCGAGTCGGTGCGGAAGCGTGCCGAGCAGGTGAACGATATAGCGGTCCTCGGCGTCGGAGAAGCGCTGGATCCGGCCCACCTCAGCGCCGACGGGCCGGAAGGGCTCCTTGCCGAGCTGTACTTCGATGGCGTCCTCGACGTCGTCGGGCAGCTTCTGGCCGCCGCGGGCGAAGAACTTGATGCCGTTGTCCGGCGCGGGGTTGTGGGAGGCGGAGATCATGACGCCGAAGTCGGCGTCGAGGTCTGCCACGAGGTAGGCGGCAGCCGGGGTGGGGAGCACGCCGGCGTCGTAGACGTCGATTCCCGAGCTTGAGAGGCCAGCTTCCACGGCGGCCGCGATGAACTCGCCACTGGCCCGGGGGTCGCGTGCAACCACGGCGATCGGCCGCTTCCCGGTCGTGTTGCGGTCATGGCCAAGTACGACGGCGGCGGCCTGAGCCAGCTGCAACGCGAGCTCTGCGGTCAGCAGCCCGTTCGCCAAACCCCGGACTCCATCGGTTCCAAATAATCTAGACATCGACCCAAGCTTAGTCGATGGCCCGGGCAAGTCCTGCTTTAACGGCGAAAGCCCGCCCCGCCGAATGGCGGAACGGGCTTTCGTGCAAGCGCCAGAAGCGCTTGGAAGCGGGATTAGCGCTTCGAGTACTGCTGAGCCTTACGGGCCTTCTTGAGACCGGCCTTCTTACGCTCGATGACGCGGGCGTCACGGCGCAGGTAACCGGCCTTCTTCAGGGTGGCGCGGTTGTTCTCGGCGTCGATCTCGTTCAGTGAACGGGCGATGCCGAGGCGCAGGGCACCGGCCTGGCCGGAGATGCCGCCACCGTGGATGCGGGCGATGACGTCGTAGGCGCCGTCAAGATCGAGGATCTTGAAGGGCTCGTTGACGTCCTGCTGGTGCAGCTTGTTCGGGAAGTAGTTCGCCAGCTCGCGGCCGTTGATGGTCCACTTGCCGGTGCCGGGCACGATGCGAACGCGTGCAACAGCTTCCTTGCGACGGCCAACTGCAGCGCCGGCAACGGTCAGTGCCGGGCGTTCCTTCTTGGGCGCTTCTGCTTCTGCAGGACCGCTCTCCGAGGTGTAGCTGGTCAGGTTTTCCTCAGCCACAACGGCCTCGGTGGTCTCTTCGTTCTGAGCCACGATTCTCCTTGTATAGATAAGTTGTTTGGTGGCCAGGACTACTGGGCGACCTGGGTGATTTCGAAAGTCTTGGGCTGCTGGGCGGCGTGGGGGTGCTCTGCACCGCGGTACACCTTCAGCTTGCCCAGCTGCTGCGCAGCGAGGGAGTTCTTCGGAAGCATGCCCTTGATGGCCTTCTCCACGGCGCGAACCGGGTTGGACTCAAGCAGCTCCGCGTAGTTGACGGAGGTCAGGCCGCCCGGGTAGCCGGAGTGGCGGTATGCGCGCTTCTGCTCCAGCTTGGCGCCGGTGAGGGCAACCTTTTCAGCGTTGATGATGATGACGAAGTCGCCCATGTCCATGTGGGACGCAAAGGTGGCCTTGTGCTTGCCGCGCAGCAGGATTGCGGTCTGGCTGGCAAGACGACCAAGGACAACGTCGGTGGCGTCAATGACGTGCCACTGGCGGTTGATATCGCCGGGCTTCGGGGTGTACGTACGCACGGTGTTTGCCTCGTTCTTGTTCTGGCGTTCTTGTTTTAGGCGTCACTCTTACGGTGCACCTACTATCTATGCGCTACCGGAACAGAGGTGAGGGCTCTATGTAACCAGTCATCCTTAGGTCTCGAATGTGCACGTTGAGTAGCTATCCTGCAACCGGATTCTCAAGCGGGCACGCACCATCGAGATAGGACACGCACAACGACTACCAAGAATAGCCGACAGCGGCCTCTTGGGTCAAAATGGGGTGTCCGGATGCATCCTGTCTGCTCTTTGTTGCGCAGACGGCCCCGTGCCGGCCCGTCGCATCCCTGGAGGAACCGTGTCCGATCCCGCCGCCGCCGGCTCCATCTCCATGCTGCTTGCACAGCCGGCCGGATCGTTCACCGGGATCCTCTTCATAGCCGGCGTCGCCCTAACGGGCGCATGCCTTTGTCTTTTGGCCGAAGTCCTCATTCGTCGCACGCTCCCCCGCCTTGGCAGACCCCTGACAGTACGCATGAGAATTACGACGGCGGCGGCCGCCTCCTCACTGTCCGCCCTGTTGGCCTGGCGCTTCGGGCCTTCTCCCGAGCTCCCCGCATACATCCTTCTGGCAGTGGCCGGCGTCCAGCTGGCGCGGATCGACCTGCAGCACCACCTTCTGCCCAACCGGATGGTCCTGCCTCTATTGGGGGCCGGAATTGTGCTTCTCGGGGCCGCCTCGGGTGTGTCCGGCGAGGCAGGTAGCCTGCTACGCGGAGTGGCGGGCGCCTTAATATTGTTCGTTTTGTACCTCTTTCTGGCCCTGACCAGCCGAAACGGCCTCGGAATGGGTGATGTGAAGCTCGCGGCACCACTTGGCCTGTACTTGGGCTACCTAGGCTGGTCCCACTTGTTCTATGGCGGGGCCCTGGGGTTCGTCGCAGGCGGCCTCGCCTCCGTGCTCTTGGTCCTGAAAAACCCCGGAAACAAGCCAAAGGAAGTCCCTCATGGGCCCTCGATGCTTGCGGCCGGCCTGGCCGTCATCCTGCTGCTGCCCTAGGTAGCCTCCGCCTTTACCTAGGCCGCGAATTAAGTAAGACGGCTTAGCAAACCAAGTAATCCGGCCCTACCCCTACTTGGAAACTGAGTACACCTCTCATTTGCGGGCAGGTGGTGGCCCCCAATTTCCTTCCAAAAGTCGAGTATCGAACTTCATTGCCGTGCCGTTTGCGGCCGTGCAAATGTTGTTCCAACGAAGCTCCAGCGAATAAGCAAAGGGGATTTGCTGGAAATTCGTTCACTATTCGCAAACTCTGGAAAAGGAAATTAAAATGACTGGTCTCATGGTCTCAATGCTCACTTTTGTCTCCGGAATCAAGAACCGCCTCTCGGACGAGGAAAAGGGCGCCACCGCCGTCGAATACGGAATTATGGTCGCCCTGATCGCGGTCGTTATTATCGGCGCGGTCGCTCTCTTCGGCACCAGCCTCCGAACCGTCTTCCAAGGCGTCACGACGCAGCTCAACCTAGTCCGATAGCCGCCTCACCGCCCGCTGCCCTGCCGGCTGTCCGCCATTCGGGGGGCAGCCGGCAGAGTCGTTCCCGGCCTGGGATCTCTACATCCAACCTGTCGCCACAACCTGCGTCCACGCATTGTTGAGCTGTACGAAAAGGTGAGGAAGCAATCATGAAATCGCGTCTATTCGCAGGGCTAGCTGCGCTCGTGCTGGCGATCGCCGGCACTTTAATGCTGGTCAACTATGTGTCAAATGCCGACCGCCGCGCACAGGAATCGCTCGATCCTGCTGACGTTGTTGTCGTCGATACGCCGGTTCCGGCCGGAACAAAAGTGGAAGACTTGGCATCCCATGTCCGGGTCCGGTCCATCCCGGGTTCGGCAAAAGCCGACGGCGCCCTGACATCGCTCGACGGTTCCAGCGGGCAGGTCACGTCCGTTGCCCTGGAACCTGGGGAGCAGGTGCTCGCGAGCCGCCTGGTCGACCCGTCACAACAGACCACTCCGGGAGCCGTTGAAGTTCCTGCCGGAATGCAGGAAGTCACCATCCTCCTGCCGCCGGAAAGCGTTGTCGGCGGTACCCTCCGTGCAGGAGATCTAGTGGGACTGTACGTCACGCAAACAGACCCGGCGTCGCCGCAGCAAGCCAGCACACAACTGGTCTTCGACAAGGTCCTGGTGACTGCCGTCCAGCAGGCGCCCCCGAGCAGCGGAAACACTGAGGATGGAACGTCCGCGGTTCCCGGCGGCTCCTCATTTGTGACCCTCGCCCGCAATTCTACTGACTCGGCCAAAATCATTCTCAGTGCCCGCGTCGGCAATATCTGGTTGACCAAGCAGTCAGTGAAAACCCCGGCGAGCGTCCGCACGGCCGTCACTACCAGCGGGATCTTCCAATGAGCCGCTTCTTGGTCCTGACCTCGTCAGCGGAGTTCGAGCGCCAGCTCGCCACGGCCCTCGGGGAAACGCACGAGGTTCAGGTCCTCGCATCCGAAGCCGCGGGCTGCAGTCCGGGCCAGCTGCTGGCCCGAAACCTGGGCGGGCCCGTCGATGTGATGGTTTTTGGCCCCGACATCAGGACAGAACAGATGCTCGTCATGGCGGCCGGCCTCGAGCACGCGTTCCCCGACATTGTGCTCGTGCTGGTAGCAGTGGCGGCACCAGAGCTCACGCTCGCCGCCATGCGGTCCGGCATCCGCGATGTCCTGCCGCCGGACATTGAGGCCGGGCGGATGCGGGCAGCGTTGGAGCACGCTGCCGAGACGTCCAAGAGCCGCAGGCAGATTGCCTCCGAGGAGGCAGGCCAGAAACGCGCCCGCGGGCGGGTGATATCCGTGATGTCCCCGAAGGGAGGGGTAGGGAAGACCACCGTTGCCACCAACTTGGCCGTTGGACTGGCCAAGCTGGCACCTATGGGGGCGGTTATTGTCGATCTCGACCTTCAATTCGGCGACGTAGCCTCGGGGCTTGGTCTCGAGCCTCAATACACCATCAATGACGCAGTGACCGGCGCAGCGTCGAATGATGCCATGGTGCTGAAGGCCTTCCTTAGCCGGCATCCGTCGGGGGCCTATGCCATGTGTGCGCCACGGCGGCCGGCGGAAGCTGACCTCATCAAACCCGCGCATGTGATCACTCTGATCAACCAGCTCTCGCTGGAATTCCCTTATGTCATTTTGGATACGTCGCCGGGTCTTGGGGAAGAGGTCCTGGCTGTCCTGGAACTGGCTACCCATGGCGTCTGGGTTTGCGGGATGGACATTCCCAGCATCCGTGGCCTCAACCACGGGCTGGAGGTGCTGCGGCAACTTGACCTCATGCCCCCGTCCAACACGATTGTCCTCAACTTCGCAGACAAGCGCAGTGGCCTAACCGTCCAGGACGTTGAAGCCACCGTTGGCCTGCCGGTCGACATCATCCTGCCGTGGTCCCGCACATTGCCGTTTTCAACCAACGCCGGCGTACCACTGCTCCAGGAAAACCGCCGGGATCCTGCCTTGAAAGGGCTAAAAAACCTGATAGCGCTTCTCGGTCCGAATCAGTCGACCCCCGCCAACAAGAACCTGAACCGAAGGGGCGAAAAGCCATGAGTCTCGTTGATCGACTTGAAGCTGTCCGGATGGCCCCGGCAAGCCCGGCGGAGGCTGTCAACCCGCCCGGGACCGCCACGGTTGCAGTTCTCCCCACCGCTGAACCAGCGGGCAATCACCTCTTGGGCACGCTGGCCAAAGCAGCCCAAACCGCCCCCTCAGACGCCCTGGCCGGGATCAAGAAGCGCGCGGCCGAAGAGCTGACAGCCCGCCTTGGCAGCCGGATCACGGACAGCGGCCTCGACGAAGACGACGTGCGGCGGATGGTGCGCGAGGCACTTGGTTCCTTTATCGATGACGAACAGGTTCCCCTGACGCCCGAGGAAAGGCGGCGTTTGGTCCGCGAAATCGTTGACGAAATCCTGGGTCTCGGGCCGCTCCAGCGACTTCTGGACGACCCATTGGTCTCCGAAATCATGGTCAACGGTTCTGAACGCATCTACGTGGAACGCGGCGGCCGGCTGCACTTGACCGGGACAACGTTCACTTCGGACGCCCACCTGCGCCGGGTCATCGAGAGGATTGTTTCGCGGGTCGGGCGTCGAATCGACGAGTCCTCGCCGCTGGTTGATGCCCGGCTGCAAGACGGTTCGCGCGTCAACGCGGTGATCCCGCCCCTCGCGGTCGACGGTCCATCATTGACGATTCGAAAGTTCTCCGCCGTACCACTGACCGTCGAGGACCTGATCAGGTTCGACTCTATTTCACCGGCCATGGCACAGTTGCTCCACGCATGTGTCCAGGCACGTCTGAATATCATCGTTTCCGGCGGAACCGGCACGGGAAAAACCACGCTGCTCAACGTTCTCTCCTCGTTCATCCCAGACGACGAACGCATCGTCACCATTGAAGACGCTGTGGAGCTGCAACTGCAGCAGGAGCATGTGGTCCGTTTGGAAAGCAGGCCGGAAAACGTCGAGGGCCGGGGTGCGATTGGGATCCGCGAACTCGTGCGGAATTCCCTGCGCATGCGGCCGGACAGGATCGTGGTTGGCGAAGTCCGTGGCGGAGAAGCCCTGGACATGCTCCAGGCCATGAATACCGGCCATGACGGTTCCATCTCCACCGTGCACTCAAACTCGCCCCGGGACGCAATAGCCCGCATGGAGACCCTGGTTCTCATGGCTGGGATGGATCTTCCGCTGCGGGCCATCCGCGAACAAATCGCCAGCGCAGTCCATCTGATCGTGCAGTTGAGCAGGCTGAAGGACGGGACACGCCGGGTCACCCACATCACCGAAGTCCTGGGCATGGAGGGCGAAGTCGTGACGTTGCAGGACGCTTTCGTCTTCGATTACGCGGCCGGCGTTGATCAGGACGGTCGATTTGTCGGCAAGCCCATTCCCACGGGTGTCCGCCCGCGCTTCGTCGAACGGTTTGCCGACCTTGGAATCAGCGTCCCCAGCGAAATCTTCTTCCCCGCTCCCCACAAGTCGGGACGGTGAGCCCTGTGACGCATGATTCTGTTCTGCTTACAGGTGCTGTGCTCATTCTGTTCGCCGTGGCCCTCGCCCTTTTTGGCGCATTCCGGCCCCGATACACCGACATCCACGTCGAGCGGAGAAGGCCGCCGGCGGAGTCCGCCTCCTCGATGATTTCGAAGCTGAGCGGCGTCACGGTCGCGGCCGTGGAGCGCCGCGTCGGGCACAAAAGCAGCGGCCCTTTCGGCCGCGATGCACTCGGCGGGGCGGGCCTGAAGCTCCAGCCCTCCGAAGTCGCCGTCCTGATCTTGGTTGCCGCCTTCGTTCTGGGGCTGGCGGGATTCGTGCTTCAGGGCTGGCTTCTAGCCTTCGTGTTCGCCGGCATCTGTCCGGTGGCCGCCAAGGCGCTTATCTCTTTCAGAACCGGCCGCCGCCGCGCCGCCTTCGAGGGCCAGCTGAGCGACATGCTCATGTCCCTCTCCGGCAGCCTGCGTGCCGGCCACAGCATCGCCCAGAGCATGCGCAGCGCCAGCGTCGAGATGTCGGCTCCGATGGGTGAGGAACTCGCCAGGGTCGTCAACGAGGACAGGGTCGGCCGTTCGCTTTCAGAGTCCATGGCCGAGGTAGGCCTGAAGTTGCAGTGCGAGGACTTCCAGTGGCTCAGCCAGGCGATTGAGATCAACCGTGAGGTCGGCGGCGACTTGGCCGGGGTCCTCGACCACGTTGCAGACACCGTGCGCGAACGGGCTCAGATCAAGGGCCAGGTACGTGCATTGGCGGCGGAAGGAAAGTTCTCGGCATACATCCTGATTGCGTTGCCGTTCTTCGTCGCCGTGTTCATCAATCTCGTCAATCCGGGATACATGTCGGTCCTCATCTCGACTGTGCTGGGCTGGATCCTCATTGCAGCCAGCGTGGTCATGATGGCCATCGGGTCCTTCTGGATCAGCCGCATGGTCAAGATCGCATTCTAAGGAGCTGAACACATGACCACCACAGTCTGGCTGTTGATCGCAAGTATCATCCTTCCTTTGACCTACTTTGCCTGGTCATTGATTGGCTTCGACAGGGCTTCCGGCCACTTGATCCGATCGAGGCTCGCCGCCGCGTCGAACCCGCAGCCCGGTGGTTCAGAGCTCGGTCCACACCGGCTGGTCATTCTGGCCCGCAAGCTGACTCCGACGGCCTACGTGTCCCGCTTGGACCGGATGCTCGGGAAGGCGGGACGGCCGGCCTCAATGCCGCTGGACCGCCTCCTGACTCTGAAACCCCTGGCTGCTCTTGGCGGGGCACTCTTGGCCCTTCTATTTGGTGGAGCTAGAAGCCCGCAGGGAGTCGTTCTGTCCGTATTCTTCATTGCGGCCTGCTACGTCGTTCCCGATCTGCTCGTTTACAACAGCGGTACGAAGCGCCAGGCGAGATTGCGGCTGGATCTGCCCAATGTCCTTGACCAGCTGCTGATCTCGGTCGAGGCAGGCCTGGGGTTCGAGGTCGCCATGGCCCGGGTCGGGGCCAACGGTTCAGGTCCCGTCGCGGAAGAGATGGTGCGGACACTGCAGGACATCCAGGCCGGCAGTACGCGCCGTGACGCCTACAAGGCCATGGCCGCCCGGTCCTCGGTTCCGGAGTTGAAGAGCTTCGTAAGCGCAATCATCCAGGCTGATGTGCAGGGGCTTTCCGTGGCGCGGGTGTTGAAACCCCAGGCGGATCAGATGCGAATTCGGCGACGTCTTCGGGCAGAGGAAAAGGCAATGAAGCTTCCAGTGGCCGTGGTTTTTCCGCTGCTTCTCTTTATTTTTCCGCCGCTGTTTATCGTCATCCTTGGCCCCGCCGTCATTAATGCCATCGCCACATTTTCGGGCCGTTGACGAATGCATCCAACCCGGCACGCCGTACAGAATCACCCTCAGATTGAACGGAGCAACAGATGCTTAGGTCCAGAACAGGATATCGACGGGTTCGGGATGGCCGGCAGCGCGGTGCAACGGCAGTTGAATTTGCCTTGATTTTGCCCTTGCTCCTGTCCATGCTCCTGGGCGTGATCGACTTTGGGATGGCCTTCGGTCAAAGTGTCAACCTCCAAGGAGCGGCCCGCGAAAGCGCGAGACAAGGCGTGACGCAAGGTGACGTCATAGCGTCCGCCAACCGTGCGGCGGGTTCGCTGGACAGTAGCCAACTCCAGGTTCGATTCGCCGTAGACACGTCCGCAGGGGAACCCGGTCTTATGGTCGTTTGCCTGCGCTACCCCCAGTCTTCCCTGACCGGTTTCTTTTCCTGGGTACTCGGCGGTGTCTTCGAGGCCAAAGCCGTTATGAAAATGGAAACCCCGGCGGCTGTGGCCTCGGGTGCACAGCGTTGGACCGGAGGGTCATGCACGCCTTGACACCAGGACCGTTCCTGAAGCGGCTGCGTCGCGAGCAAGCTAAGGCGGAGGACACACGCCGCAAGGCATACCGGGAGCGTGGAGCGGCGGCCGTCATCTTCGCTCTCATGATTCCCGTGCTCTTTGGAGCCCTCGCGATGGCCCTCGACGTCGGCAGGTTGGTCTATGAGCGCCAGCACCTGAGCAACGCGATGGACGCCGCCGCCCTGGCTGGTGCGGCGTCCCTTCCTGGTGATCCGGTGGCTGCCCGGAATGCCGCGATGTCATTTGCCCGGGCCAACGACCCCGCAGCGGCACCCACGGTCACGTTCTGGTGCGTGGTCGCTTCAACAGGAGCCGGCCGGACTGTGGTCAGCAGTCAGATCCCGAGCGTCTGCAATCCCGGAACGATTGCCGGCGCCAGGTGCAGCGAGACCATCTGCGCCATCCCCTGCATCCCTGGGGGAAGCAACTCCTGCAATTCGATCACAGTGACCGACGACAAGGACGTCGCATTCAACTTCGCGCCCGTGATCGGCATCAATAGCGGCAACACCGGCTCGCTGGCCGCCGATGCCTGCAAAGGCTCCTGCGGCTCGCAGATCCCGAATCCCATGGATATCGCCCTGGTGGCGGATCGGACCGGCAGCATGAGCGACGCCAATCGAAACCTGATGGTCGCAGGCATCAAGAGCACCCTGCAGACCATGACCCGGGATCTGCAATACGTGGCGTTGGGCACAATCCACCGAAGCAAGACATCTCCTGGCAGCTGTATTACGACGCCCTCCACGGACACCACTGGTCCTTGGATGCCCGTCCCCTTCTCCAACGACTACACCCAGAATCCTGCCCTTCCCGGCGGATCACCACCACTGAACACGGGCAGCACACTCATCAAGGGCCTGAACTGCCTCTCCGCCTCCAGCGGAGGAACGTACTTGGCGGCACCCCTGAAGGCCGCGGCGCGTTACGTACTCGGCCTGACGCCCAACAACCTGGGGAGCCTTCCCGCGCGCTCCACCCCGGCGCGGAAAGCCATCATCCTAGAAACGGACGGTCAACCCAACGAGCAAAACGTTGCTGCCTCGGACAACTCGTTGAACACTGCAAATGACATAGGGACTACCAACGCGGCGGTGGCCTGCAGCAACCTGAAGGCGGTTGCAGCCAATGCCAAGGCTGAGGGCCTGCTGATCGTAACGGTTGCCTTCGGAGACGCAACCACCGCGCAGTGTGGCACCGGCGGAGAGTTTGTCCGGAACGTCCTGGCCGGCTCGGCGTCGCCGGACTCGCACGGCAACCCCAGTACGTCCAACAATGACTGCTCGACTGCGTCGCTCCGGTCAGCCGAGAACTCTGATGGGGACTTCTTCTTTTGCGCAGCAAGCGGAAGCGAACTCGGTCCGATCTTCGTCTCGGCCGTCAACACAATCAGCTCCAACTCCCGCCTCATTCGGATCCCCGGCTGACAGCCCCGGCACCGGACCCCCTTGGACCAAAGCCAAGGGGCCCCTTCGGCATGGCCCAGCGCAGTATGGGCGCAGGGAATGTACAGGAATCGTGCAGTTTGGGAAGCCTTAGCACAGGATGCGTCAAAGGCGAATCATCGGCGTGTCGGTGGTTGCTAAGTTCCTCTCAGTGCTGGTGCAGGGCCAGCCTCCCAACTCGCTCAGGAGTCACCAATGCGTTCCATCCTCTCCAGCTTCGCAGCCCGCCTTCGCCGCGACCAGCGCGGCGCCACCGCCGTCGAATACGGCATCATGGTCTCCCTCATCGCCGTCGTGATCATCGTCGCCGTGACGCTTCTTGGCGGTACTTTGAAGGACACCTTCACTAAAGTGCAGTGCCAGTTGAGCAACAGCACGACCGGAGCCTGCGCTCCGGCGGTAACGCCGTAGCCCAACGCCGGCCCCTGGCCGGACACATCCCAACCGGTATCGGAAAGTGTGGTGGCGGCTCTGAGCCGCCACCACACAGTCATCTCCAGACCAAATAGGCACAGGAAGGCGGTCCCCCATGTCCAAAACATCGGAACGGGGCTCCGTCGCGGTGGAATTCGCGCTCCTCGCCCCGGTCCTGGTGATGCTGCTGCTAGGCATCACAGAATTCGGCCGGGCCTACAACGCCCAGATCACGCTATCCAGCGCAGCCCGCGAGGGCGTGCGGGTGATGGCCATCGTGAACAACCCCAGCGCCGCGCGGACGGCGGCAAAGAATTCAGCCCCCGCGCTGAAACCGGCGCTGACCGACACTAACATCACCATCACCCCCGCAACCTGCGCCACCGGAACTCAAGTGACCCTCAAGATCACATATTCGCTCTCCACCATGACCGGCATCGCAGGCCCGTTCACCATGGAAGGCAAAGGAGTCATGCTGTGCGGCGGCTAGAAATGTCAACGCCAAACGGCGAGCGCGGCGCCATCAGCATCCTGGTCGCGATCCTCATGGTCGCCCTGTTGGGGTTCGCCGCGCTGGCGGTGGACGTCGGCATGCTTTATGCAGAGCGGACCCAGGATCAGAACGGCTCGGATGCAGCGGCCCTCATGATCGCCCAGAAGTGCGCCAAGAACATCAGCGACGCCGACTGCTCCACCACTTCCCCACTCGCCCGAACTCTCGCCAACGGCAACGCCCCCGACGGCGCGAGCAACATCGCAGCCCTCGTCCTGGACAAGGCCGCCCGCACCGTGAAAGTAACGGTGGGGGCCCAGGAAGCAGGTAAGACGCCCAATAGGGTTTCCCTTTTTTTCGCCCGCGCCATGGGTTTTTCAAGCGCCGAAGTAACAGCCACGTCCCGTGTGCAGTGGGGGACGCCGTCCACGGGCACGATCCTTCTGCCCCTTGCCATTGCCCAATGCAAACTCAACCTGATACCCGGTTCGCTGGCTGGCGCCGAACAGGTCCTGGACATGGATTCCGGCGGCTGTGGCGAGATCCCGGGTGGCTTCGGCTGGATTACGGATAGCGATGCAAAGTGCGGAGTCACCCTGACCGCCGGACAGGCGAACAGTGCTGGCGCATGGTTCACCAGCAACACGGGCGCGAGCGCACCACAGGAGTGCACGGCTGCGGACATGAGCAAGATGAATGACCAAACAGTCCTTTTCCCGCTATACGACGTGGCCACCGGTAACGGCTCCAGCGGCAAGTACTACGTGAAGGGATTTGCCGCCTTCCATGTCACTGGCTACCGGTTTTCCAATTTCAGCTGGTCATTGAGCGGGACGCTCAAGAACAAGACCATCAGGGGCTATTTCGTCCGCTACGTCTCGCTGTCCGACGCCTTCGAACTCGGCGGGGCACCGGACTACGGGACCTCAATAGTCCGCCTAACCATTGGAGTGCCCTAATAGTGAAGTCACGCTTATTGGCAGGAGTCGCGGCCCTGGTGCTGGCCGTCGTCGGAGCCATCCTTGTAGTCAGCTACGCGCAAGGAGCCGACAGCCGAGCGGTTCAAGGCCTCGAACCCGTGACCGTCCTGGTGGTCAACAAAGCGGTACCCGCCGGCACCTCAGTAGCGGCTCTGAAAGCTTTCGTTACCAGCGAGGAGCTTCCCGGCAAGGCGGTCACGAAGTCGGCGCTCCAGAATCTGGACGGGCTGGCCGGCAAAGTCACCGCGGTCGACCTTCTACCTGGAGAACAGCTCGTGGCCGAGCGGTTGGTCGAACCGGAGGCGCTCAAAACCAGCGGAATGATTGACGTGCCAAAGGGGTTGCAGGAGGTCTCTTTCCAGCTCGAGCCGCAGCGCGTTGTTGGTGGCCGGATCGTGGCGGGTGACCACATCGGTATTTTTATATCGCTGAAAGGCGGTGGCCTCGAAGCCAAGCCGGAGAAGGAAACCACGCAGCTGACCATCCACAAGGTCCTGGTTACCGCGGTACAGCGCGCTCCCGCCGCTACCGCTCCTGCCCAGCCCTCAGCAGATGGCGCCACCGCACCGCCCGAAGATACCTCGCTCCCCACCGGCCTGCTGATGCTGACCGTCGCGGTGAACGATGTGGATGCCACGAAAATCGTCTACGCATCGGAATACGCCAGCATCTGGCTGAGCAAGGAACCGCTCGATGCCAAGGACAGCGGCCGGCCTGGAATCATGACGAAACCGGAGGTCTACAAGTGAGCCGTTTTGTACTCATCACCCCCAACACCGACTTTGATGCCCGTGTCCGCCAGGCGCTGGCCGGCGGTCTCCCGGGCACTCTGCAGACCTTCGCGATCGCCAACCCCGCGAACCCTGCCGAGCTCTTCGCCAGCCTCAACCAGGAACGGCCGGAGGTCCTGATCCTGGGACCGGACGTGCCGGTGGAGGACGCCCTGCGCCTGGCGACGGTGTTCGACGTCCAGCTTCCCGAGCTCAGCGTCATCCTGGTCGGCGAGGCAGATCCGAACTTCATCCTGCTGGCCATGCGGGCCGGCATCCGCGACATCCTCAGCCCCGCGGCGGACCCCGCCCAGATACGGGTGCTGCTGGAGCGGGCCTGCCAGTCGTTCGCCACCCGCAACCGGACCACGGCAGCCAGCCAGCCGGACAGCGCCAAGGGATTGGTGATCGGCGTCTTCTCCCCCAAGGGCGGAGTTGGCAAAACCACGATTGCCACCAATATCGCGATCGGACTCGGCAAGGTCGCGCCGATGGGCGTGGTAATCGTGGATCTGGACCTGCAGTTCGGGGACGTCGCCTCGGGCCTGTACCTGAACCCGGAGCACACCGTGACCGACGCCGTCTCGTCCTCGGCCAGCCAGGATTCCCTGGTGCTCAAGGCCTTCCTCACGGTCCACCCCGGCAGCATCTACGCCCTCTGCGCCCCCAGGACGCCCGAGGAGGCGGACGACATCACACCGCAGCAGGTCACCCGGCTGCTAGAGCAATTGTCCGAACAGTTCCAGTACGTCGTGGTTGACACCGCGCCCGGGCTCCCGGAGGTCGGGCTCGCCGCGCTCGAACAATGCACCGATGCCGTCTGGGTGACCGCCATGGACGTGCCGAGCATCCGCGGGCTGCGCTCCGGCCTCGAAATCCTCCGGCGGCTCGATCTGCTGCCCGAGACCCGCCACGTGGTCCTGAACATGGCCGACTCCAAGTCCGGGCTGAGCGTCCAGGACGTCGAAGCCACCATCGGAGCGCCCGTGGACGTCAGCATCCCCCGGTCCAAGGCAGTCGCGTTCTCCACCAACCGCGGCATCCCCGTGCTTCAGGACGGACGCAAGGACCCGGCCATCAAGGGACTGCGCCAGCTCGTCAACCGGTTCGATCCCGCCTGGCGCGCCACCGCCCAGAAGAAACTCCACCGCCGGGTGGTGGTCTAAGTGAAGCTTTCCGAGCGGCTCCGCTCCGCCGAGGGAGCTCCCGCCGGCGCACCCGCCGTCGCACCGGCCGCGACCCCGCCGGCCGCTGCCCCGCCAACCACGTCCCCGCCGACCGCGTCCCCGCTGCGAGGAAGCGACGCGACGTCGGCACCGCCGGCCGCCGTCGTGCTCCAGAAAAGCAGCCACCCACCGGTGCCGGGCTTCCCTGAGCACAAGGAATCCCGCGCCCGGGGCCAGCAGCCCGTCGATGCCTTCGCGGCCCTCAAGCAGCGGGCCGCCACGGCCTTGTTCGAACGAATGGGAACCCGCTTCAACGATTCGGCAACCAAGGAAGAGGACCTCCGCACCTCGGCGCGGGAGGAGCTGACCCGCATCATCGACGCCGAACAGGTCCCCCTGTCCGCCGAAGAACGCTCGCGGCTGGTCCGCGATGTGGCCGACGACGTCCTGGGCTACGGTCCATTGCAGCGCCTCCTCGACGATCCCGCCGTCACGGAAATCATGGTCAACCGGATGGACCAGATCTACGTGGAACGCAACGGCAAACTGACCCTGACGGAGTCGCGCTTCAGTTCCGAGGACCACCTCCGCAAGGTGATTGAGCGCATCGTTTCCAAAGTGGGCCGGCGCATCGACGAATCCTCACCCCTGGTGGATGCGCGGCTCGAGGACGGTTCCCGCGTCAACGCCGTCATCCCGCCCCTCGCCGTCGGCGGTTCCTCGCTGACCATCCGAAAATTCAGCAAGGTGCCGCTGACCGTCCGGAACCTCATCGAGTTCGGCACGCTGACGCCGGAAATGGCGGAACTGCTGAACGCCTGCGTCAAGGCCAAGCTCAACATCATCGTCTCCGGCGGCACCGGCACGGGCAAAACGACGCTGCTCAACGTCCTTTCCTCCTTCCTGCCCAACGACGAACGGATCGTGACGATCGAGGACGCCGTCGAGCTCCAGATCCAGCAGGAACACGTGGTGCGGCTGGAAAGCCGGCCCTCCAATACCGAGGGCAAGGGCGAAGTCACCATCCGTGAACTGCTGCGGAACTCCCTGCGCATGCGGCCGGACCGGATTGTGGTGGGCGAGGTCCGCGGCGGAGAATCCCTGGACATGCTCCAGGCCATGAACACCGGCCACGACGGTTCGCTCTCCACCGTCCACTCCAACTCGCCCCGGGATGCCGTGGCCCGCCTGGAGACGCTGGTGCTCATGGCCGGCATGGACCTCCCGTTGCGCGCCATCCGGGAACAGATCGCCTCGGCCGTCAACTTGATTATCCAGATCTCCCGCCTGCGGGACGGCACCCGGCGGATCACCCACGTGACCGAGGTCCAAGGCATGGAGGGAGACATCGTCACACTCCAGGACGCCTTCGTGTTCGACTACTCCGCCGGCGTCGACACCCACGGCCGCTTCCTCGGCAGACCGGTCCCCACCGGCATCCGACCGCGCTTTATCGACCGTTTCGAGGACCTGGGCATCTATGTCTCCCCCGGTGTGTTTGCCGCGCCGCTGACGCCGGCCGGAAGGGCGTGATCTGCCAATGACTCTCCTTCCCATCGGCGTCGGCCTGCTGTTCAGCGCAGTGGTGGTCCTGGGGTTCGTGCTGCTCGCCCCGGGCGGGGCGAGTGTCCCGCTGGACCGGCGCAGGCCTGTCCAGGGCCAGCCAGACTCGCAGCTGACGCGATTCGCCGGCTCGGCCGTCCACCTGGTGGATGGATTCTTCTCCGGCCGCAAAGTCCGGCTCTTCAACCGTGAGTCGCTTGAGCAGGCCGGCCTGCGCCTGGGCCAGGCCGACTTCTTCGTTCTGCTGCTGGCCGGCGCTGTTGCGGCAGGGGTGGCCGGATTCGTCGTCGCGGGGCCGTTGCTGGCGGTCCTGCTGGTGCTCCTGGCACCGGTCGTGGGACATCTCGTGATCGGCTTCCTGGCCGGCAAGCGCCGCAACAAGTTCGACCAGCAGCTCGGCGACACCCTGCAGCTGCTCTCGGGCGGCCTCCGGGCGGGGCACAGCATCCTGCGCACCATTGACGCCGCCGCGTCCGAATCGCAAAGCCCGACGTCGGAGGAGATGCGCCGTGTGGTCACCGAGACCAGCCTTGGCCGGGACCTCCTGGCCTCACTTACCGACACCGCGGACCGGATGAGGAACGAGGACTTCGTCTGGGTGGCCCAGGCCATCCAGATCAACCGCGAGGTAGGCGGGAACCTGGCCGAAGTCCTGGACCAGGTCAACGAGACCATCCGCGAGCGCAGCGAGATCAAGGGGCATATCAAGTCCCTTGCTGCCGAGGGCAAGTTCTCCGCCTACGTCCTCATGGCCATGCCGATCGGGATTGTGCTCATGCTGATGCTGGTCAATCCCGGCTACATGAACGCCATGTTCACACATCCGCTGGGCTGGGGCATGATCGCCGCTTCCGTCATCCTCATGACCATTGGCGGTCTGTGGATGCGCAAGATCATCGATCTGAAGTTCTGAGGCGGCCATGGCACCTCCCGTACTTATTGCCATGTTGCTGGTGGCTCTGCCGCTCGGCTATCTCGCGTGGTCCCTGCTCTCGGTGGACCGCGGATCACAGCGCGCCGTCCGGGAGATCCTCGCCCTGGGCGCGGACCCTGCGGAACTCACCCGGCGCGAGCGCAGTGGCCTGCTGGACCGGGTCGGCTACCGGCTGACGCCCGCGGCCTACGTCCGCAAGCTGGACAGGCTGCTGTCCCTCGCCGGGCGTCCCGCGTCCCTGCCGCTGGGGCGTGTGCTCGCGGCCAAGCCGCTCCTTGGTCTCCTCGGTGCCCTCCTAGGCTTCTGGATCAGCGCCAACAGTTCGACGCCGATTCTCAAGCTCGTGGGAATCTTCGTGCTCCTGCTGGGCTACTTCATCCCCGACCTCCTGCTCTACAGCAAAGGGCAGGAGCGCCAGAAGATCATGCAGCTGGAACTGGCCAATACGCTGGACCAGATGCTCATCTCGGTGGAAGCGGGCCTGGGCTTCGAAGGCGCCATGGCCCGGGCGGGCGAGAACGGCAAGGGCCCGCTGGCGGAGGAACTGATCCGGACCCTGCAGGATATGCAGGTCGGGCGCAGCCGGCGCGAGTCCTACGTGGCGCTGGCGGAACGGACGAACATCCCCGAGCTGCGCAGCTTCGTCCAGGCGGTGGTCCAGGCGGACACCTATGGCATCGCCATTAGCCGCGTGCTCCGAATCCAGGCGAAGGTCATGCGGGTCAAGCGCCGGCAACGGGCTGAGGAGAAGGCCATGAAGCTGCCCGTCACCATCTTGTTCCCCTTGCTGTTCTTCATCTTCCCTGTGCTGTTCATCGCCATCCTGGGGCCGGCCGTCATCAACGCGATTGATACATTCAGCGGCCAGTAGCAGCCGCTGTCCCGGCCGGGTCCGTAGCCCGCAATAGCGCCCGTGACTGGTTCCCCCTCGGAAAGCCTCAGGGTTTCCGCAGGATAGACCGGGCTGCAAGGCATCGCCCCTCTCAGCAAGTAGCGTGTTCACATGTCCCTTCCAAGCGCTTGCCCCGACGACGGAGACGCGAGCATTGCCCTCGCTCCCACAAACTCTCCCGGACTGCCGGTGCCTGCCTTCACGGCGTCCAGTGCGCCGGCAACCGTCCCGGCGGCACCCCCGCTGGTGGATCCGGCCGCGCTCCAGGATCTTGGTGACCAGCTCGACAGCCCGGCCGTGGCGAAGGGATTTGCGAGGGATTACACCAAGATGTGGGACCAGCGCTACCGAACCCTGGCATCAGCCCTCGAGCGCGGGGATCTCGCCGGCTCGATGGACGCAGTGCTGAGCCTGAAGACGTCCTCGGCCATGGTCGGCGGCCTGCGCCTGGCCCAGCTCGCGGGCGAGCTGGAGAGCGCCCTCAGGGCCGGCGATATAGGCCACGCCCTGGCGCTCCTGCGCGTTGTTGCCGAGCGCGGCGGGGAAACTGTTGACGAGCTCCAGTTCAGCTACGTGCTGTGGGACAGCTAGGGCCGCCGGTACCGCTGCCCCCAACGCACGATCCGGGCGCCGGCTACCGGACGCCGGATGCTGACCGGCCCAGGAGGCTACCGCGCCGGGGAAAGCCGGTAGCCCACGCCGCGGACGGTCTGCAGCCAGCGCGGTTGCACCGGGTCCTCGCCGAGTTTCCTGCGCAGGTTGCCGATATGGACCTCGACGGCGCGTTCGTCGGATTCGCTGATGTAGGCGTCCGCCCGGTAGTAATCACCCCGGACCACCCGCACCAGTTCGGTCTTGGACCGCACGGCGCCGGCGCCCTTGAGGAGGGCTTGCAGCAGGTCGAACTCGCTGCGGGTCAGGCTGATCGCGACCCCGTCGACGCTCACGGAACGGGTCTCGGGGTTCAGGTCCAGGCCGTTGTGGTGCAGCACCGGACTCTGCGAGGGTGCCGGCGCGGCGGCGGCCTCAGCACCGGATTCCTGTGCGGTCCGGACGTCCTGCCGGGGCCGTCGCATCATGGCACCGACGCGGGCGCGCAACTCGCGGGGCCGGAAAGGCTTCGCCAGGAAGTCATCGGCCCCGGTGTGAAACGCGGTCAGCGTGTCAAGTTCGTCGGTCCGCGCCGTCAGCATGACCACGTAGGCGTCACTGAACTGCCGGATCCGGCGCAGCACCTCGAAACCGTCGATGTCGGGCAGTCCGACATCCAAGGTGACCACGCTCGCCTCCCGCGCCCTGACGACGTCGACCCCTTCACGCCCACCGGCCGCCGAATGAACTTCGAAGCCTGCCTGGCTCAAAACGGCTTCGACAAGGTTCCGGACATCTTCGTCGTCTTCTACTACGACGGCGACTCCCAGGTCGGTCATGGCCCCCCTCATGTGTCACGCTGCGCCGCCGTTCGCGGATGCGCCGGCAGCAACCTTCTGGCCGGCCCCCACCGGCATTGCCAGAATACCCACCCTACGCGGCAAATTACCGGCTGTTCGGTAATACAAATAGCAAAACTTCGTTTTGTGTCAAATTTACGTGACACAAGGTGTAAAACTGGAGCATCGGGAAGGGGACGGGGCGTCTTTGCTTAAACAGCGGCTGATCCGCGGTGCGGATCGATACGGCAAGGCTCTGGGGCCGCGCGCGCGGGTCCTCGTGTGCCAGTTGCCGCTGGCCGTGGTGATGGCTGGAGTGGTACTCGCTGCGCCTGCAGCGTGGCCCAGCCTTCCGGACAGCACCTGGTGCCGGTACGCACTTGCCCTGCAGGCCGCGCTCCTTGCGGCCTGCGTCCTGATCCCCTGGCAACGCTTTGGTCCGTTGGCGCCACTCGCCATCCCCGTCCTGGACCTGGTCGCGATCGGTCTGCTCCGGGACGGCACATCCGCCGGCCTGCCGGATCCCGGTGTGCTCTCGGTCCTTCCGGTGGTGTGGATTTCGGCGTCCCGGCTGTCCGCCGCCGCGAGCGTTTCCCTGAGCTTCTCGGTACCACTACTGGCCGCCCTGCCCTGGCTCTTCGCGGACCGAGCTGCACCGCTGGCAGCGAGCACGGTCGAAGCCGTGCTGGTGCCGCTGATGATGCTGGCAGTCTCCCTGGCCATGCGTTTCGCGCGGGCTCGCTTGCGGCACGAGCAGTGGCGGATCCAGTCCAAGGAAGCCGAGCTTGAAGTCCTGCTCGCGGCCAGCAGGGAACGCGAACAGCTCCTGAATACCATTCTTGACACCGTCGACGTCGGGATCGTGGCAGTCGACGCCGCCGGCCGACGGCTGCTGACCAACAGCTGGCAGAGCCATCTGGAGGCATCCGCGGCCACCTCCCACCGCTCTGCGGAGTCGGCGGAGTCGCCAGAGTCGGCGGAGCTGCCGGTGGAAGAAGGCCTGCTGCTGCTGACCGGCCAGGACAGAAACACGCCGCTGCCCCTGGAGCGCCGTCCCATCCGCCGCGCGCTGGCCGGCGAGTCCTTTGCCGACTACCTTGTCTGCTTCGGCGACGGGTCGGCCAGCCGCGTCCTCTCGACGGGAGCCCGGCCCCTGAAGGACGACGCCGGTGACTTCCGCGGGGCGGTGGTGGTCTTCAACGAGGTCACCGGCCTGGTGGATGCCCTCGCCGCGAAGGACGAGGTGGTCTCCACCGTCTCCCACGAATTCCGCACGCCGCTGACATCCATCATCGGCAACCTGGACCTGGTGCTCGCCGACACGGAGGGCCTGGACAGTCCGGTGACACGCCGTGTCGAAGTGGCGCAACGCAACGCGGAGCGGCTCCTGGCCCTGGTGTCGGACCTCCTGATGTCCGCCAGCGCCGCGGTCCACGTCCATCCCCGCCGCACCGACCTCGCCGGTCTCGTGGAGGCCAGCCTCGGCTCCGCCCAGGCCCAGGCACAGGCACACCGCGTCTGTTTGGCGATGGACGTCCCGGCCCCGCTCTGGGCCAACGTGGATCCGCTCCGGATCAGCCAGGCCCTGGACAACCTCGTCTCCAACGCGATCAAGTACTCACCCGACGGCGGGTCGGTGCGGATCTCTGCCAGCACTGTCGACGGCCTGGTGCGTCTCCAAGTCGCTGACACCGGCATGGGCATGACCGCTGCCGACGCCGGACGGGTCTTCACCCGCTTCTTCCGCAGCCCGGCCGTCCGAGACGGTTCCATTCCGGGGGCCGGACTGGGCCTGTCCATCACCAAAGCCATCGTGGAACGGCACGGCGGCTCCATCTCCTGCCGCACCCGTCCGGGGCACGGAAGCACGTTTACTCTCGAGTTTCCCGCCGACGGTCCCCCGGCCGCGTTCTAGGGGACGGCCCGAGGTCGCCGGAAAGCGGCCAGATCGCCGGAAATTTCCGGCGAACTGGCCGCTGTCCGGCGATCTCGCCGCACATTCTACGCGCGCAGGGCCCTGGTCAGTTCGGCGCGGGCCTGCATGCCGCTGTCCGTCGGGTAGGCCACTTCCTCGAGCACCAGCGGATGCGGGGCAGCCAGCACGGACTTGGCATCCCGCTGCCGGGCGAGGAGCCGCTCGTAGAGCCAGCCCGGCGCCTCGATGCCCTCCCCCACGTACAGCGCCGAGCCCACCAGGGAGCGGACCATGTTGTGGCAGAACGCGTCGGCCTGCACGGTGGCGACAATGACGCCGTCGGCGCCGCGGGCGAATTCGAAGCGCTGCAGTTCGCGGATGGTCGTGGCGCCTTCGCGGGGCTTGCAGTACGAGCGGAAATCCTGCAGCCCGAGCAGCGGTGCGGCGCCCTCGTTGAGGAGCCCGACATCAAGCGGGTCCTTGTGCCACAGGGTGGAGGCACGTCCCAGCGGGTCCCACAGCGCGGGGCCGTCGGCGATCCTGTAGGAGTAGCGGCGCCAGAGGGCGGAGAACCGGGCGTCGAAGCCCACGGGGGCAATGCTCACCCTGTGCACCTCGATCGCCCCGCTGAGCTCGCCCAGGCCCCGGCTCAAGGCGCCGCGGATACGGCGGAGCAGGGCAACGGCGGGATCCAATTCAGCACCCCGGTTCAGGCCCAGCCACTCCGCCTCGCTGAGGTCCAGGTGGACCACCTGGCCGCGGGCGTGCACGCCGGCGTCGGTGCGGCCGGCCACAGTGACGCGGATGGGGCGGCGGATCAGCAGCGCGAGGGCCTCTTCCAGGACGCCCTGCACCGTGCGCAGGCCCGGCTGCACCGCCCACCCGCTGAACGGGCCGCCGTCGTACGCCACATCCATCCGGATACGCAAAAACCCGCCGCCCCCCAAGACGGGGGCAGCGGGTTTGAGCTCGTTCATAGACTTAAGTCTATAAGAAAGATTTAGCGAATTACTTCGCGTCCTTCTCGGACTCAACGGCTGCTTCCTCAGCGGCCGGAGCCTCTTCGGTTGCTGCAGCTTCAGTCTCAGCGACCTCAGCCTCGGGAGCTTCTTCGGTCTCGGCAACCGGAGCTGCCTCGGCCTTCTCGGCGTCCTTCTTGTCTGCATCGCGCTTGGCGGCGGAGGTAGCCTCGGCTACCACGGCCTGCTTCGCGGAAACCGGCTCGAGAACCAGTTCGATGACAGCCATGGGAGCGTTGTCGCCCTTGCGGTTGCCGATCTTGGTGATGCGGGTGTAGCCGCCATCGCGGTTCTCCACTGCCTGTGCAATGTCGGTGAACAGCTCGTGGACGATGCCCTTGTTGCTGATCAGGCCGAGTACACGACGGCGGGAAGCGAGGTCGCCACGCTTGGCGAAAGTCACCAGGCGCTCGGCGTACGGCTTCAGGCGCTTGGCCTTAGTCACCGTGGTGGTGATCCGCTTGTGCTCGAAAAGTGCGGCGGACAGGTTCGCGAGCATAAGACGCTCGTGAGCCGCTCCGCCTCCGAGGCGCGGACCCTTAGCGGGGGTAGGCATAATAGTTTCTCCTCATTGGAAGCCGTTGGGCTGCGCACACCAGGGTGCATCCAGCCGGCCGGCCAAGATCTGTTGGTTAGAGCTCGTCGTCGCTGAACGCGGCGTCGTCCTCTTCGATGGCTGCGGCACGTGCTGCGAGATCGAAACCGGGAGGGGAGTCCTTGAGGGACAGGCCCAGTTCGACCAGCTTGGCCTTGACCTCATCGATGGACTTCGCGCCGAAGTTGCGGATGTCCATGAGGTCAGCCTCGGAGCGGGCAACGAGTTCACCCACGGTGTGGATGCCCTCACGCTTGAGGCAGTTGTAGGAACGGACCGTCAGGTCCAGATCCTCGATCGGCAGAGCCATGTCGGCTGCCAGGGCAGCGTCCGTCGGCGAAGGGCCGATCTCGATACCTTCAGCTGCGGTGTTCAGCTCGCGGGCCAGACCGAACAGTTCCACCAGGGTGGTACCTGCCGAAGCGACGGCGTCGCGCGGGGCGATTGCCTGCTTGGTCTCGACGTCGACAATGAGCTTGTCGAAGTCAGTGCGCTGCTCAACACGGGTAGCTTCCACGCGGAAAGTAACCTTCAGGACCGGCGAGTAGATCGAGTCGACCGGGATGCGGCCGATCTCGGAGTCGCCGGACTTGTTCTGAGCTGCCGAAACGTAGCCGCGACCGCGCTCGATGGTCAGTTCGAGTTCGAACTTGCCCTTCGAGTTCAGCGTGGCGATGTGCAGATCCGGGTTGTGGAATTCGACGCCGGCCGGCGGAGCGATGTCCGCGGCGGTGACGACTCCCGGGCCCTGCTTGCGCAGGTAAGCAACAACCGGCTCGTCGTGCTCGGAGGAAACCGACAGGTTCTTGATGTTCAGGATGATCTCGGTGACATCTTCCTTGACACCCGGAACCGTGGTGAACTCGTGCAGCACGCCATCGATCCGGATGCTCGTTACAGAGGCACCGGGGATGGAGGAGAGCAGGGTACGGCGGAGGGAGTTTCCGAGAGTGTAACCGAAGCCCGGCTCCAGCGGTTCGATGATGAACCGTGAGCGGTTTTCGGAGACGACCTCTTCGGAGAGGGTGGGGCGCTGTGCAATGAGCACTTAGGTTTCCTTTCGGCGAGCATCCGCTATATGACGCAACACAGGTGGTGGAAAGATCGGTCTGGAGACTTAACGCGGCCGGGCCTGCCCGGACCGGTGAGGGTCCGGGCAAGCTCCTGGGCGCTGGAAAGCCTTAGACGCGGCGGCGCTTCGGCGGACGGCAGCCGTTGTGGGCGCTGGGGGTAACGTCCTGGATGGAGCCAACCTCGAGGCCAGCGGCCTGCAGCGAGCGGATGGCGGTTTCGCGTCCGGAACCCGGTCCCTTGACGAACACGTCAACCTTGCGCATGCCGTGCTCCTGTGCACGCTTTGCGGCGGCTTCGGCGGCCATCTGGGCAGCGAACGGGGTGGACTTACGCGAGCCCTTGAAGCCAACCTCACCGGACGAAGCCCAGGAGATGACAGCACCGTTCGGGTCCGTGATGGACACGATGGTGTTGTTAAAGGTGCTCTTGATGTGCGCCTGGCCCAGCGCGATATTCTTCTTGTCCTTCTTACGCGGCTTGCGAACCGCGCCACGAGTCTTCGGGGGCATTTTTTCTCCTACAGAAAGTTATTGGGGGAAAGCCTACGCTTGTGCCCACATTTGCCGGGTTCCTTGAAATCGCGCCAGCGATTTTAGGGGGCAAATGGGGTTTAACGGGCCTTCTTCTTGCCTGCGACGGTGCGCTTCGGACCCTTGCGGGTACGGGCGTTCGTCTTCGTACGCTGACCGCGCACTGGCAGGCCCTTGCGGTGGCGAATACCTTCGTAGCTGCCGATTTCAACCTTGCGGCGGATATCAGCGGCCACTTCGCGGCGAAGGTCACCCTCAACCTTGTAGTTGCCTTCGATGTAGTCACGCAGCTCAACCAGCTGCGCGTCGGTCAGGTCCTTGACCCGAACGTCAGCGCTGATGCCGGTAGCAGCCAGGGTTTCGTGTGCACGGGTCTTGCCCACGCCGTAGATGTAAGTAAGCGCAATTTCCAACCGCTTTTCGCGGGGAATGTCTACGCCAGCGAGACGAGCCATATTGGCAGTACTCCTTGTATAAACCGGAGGTCGTAGGCAGTACACCCGCACTTTCAGTGCGGCCCCAGCCTCCGACCGGGGGTTAGCTGTCCGGGCCCAATACGTCCCAGTTCAGCTTGTGCTGCCTTTATTTACTTGCGTGGGTTAGCAACCCAGGATTTCCCGTGAGGGAAATTAGCCCTGGCGCTGCTTGTGGCGCGGGTTCTCGCAGATCACCATGACCCGGCCATTACGGCGGATCACTTTGCACTTTTCGCAGATCTGCTTGACGCTCGGCTTGACCTTCATGGCGTTCCTTTGCGTGTGTCAGCTGGACCGGCCCTCGGCTGTTGCCCTGGCCGCCCAGTGTTTACTTGTAGCGGTAGACGATACGACCACGTGTCAGGTCGTAAGGGCTCAGCTCCACCACTACGCGGTCCTCGGGGAGGATCCTGATGTAGTGCTGGCGCATCTTTCCAGAGATGTGTGCCAGAACGATGTGCTTGTTGGTGAGCTCAACGCGAAACATCGCGTTGGGCAGCGCCTCGGTCACAACGCCCTCGATCTCAATGACCCCGTCCTTCTTGGCCATACCCTCCGCTAACTGTTGTTGCCGCAGCCTCCCGGTTTGCACCGGTCATGACCGCGGACGTTTTTGATTGGTTGGTTGACGCCACCCGACCACAAAAGGGCACAACGGGGCAGACAACCAACAGACAACACTACGCCATTGCGGTCCGATTGTTAAATCCGGAGTTAAATCCAGCCATCGTAGCGCACTCAGCGTCCGTACGCACCTAACGTCCCGGCCGCCGTCGTCACTGCCTCCGCCCGCGAGATCCCGTCAAGGATGGCAAGCCGGACGACGTCGGCGGCCGCGCTCTGCAATGTAATGAGGCTTACCTGCCGGGCCGCCGGGGTGCTGCGGTCAAGTGCGACGGCGCCCGTCGCCAGGGCGAACACGGTGTCCCCGTCAGCGAGCGTGTGGCTGGGCGCCAGTGCCCGGGCCAGCCCGGCGTGGGCGGCCGAGGCCGTCCGCTTGCAGTCTGCCGTGTCCAGGACCGCATCGGTGGCGACGACGACGAGTGTGGTGTTCAGCGGCGGCGGGTCCGTCGGCGCGGCCACCGGCACGCGTGGACCTTCCGGCGCAGGTTCCGCCCCAACAGCCGAAACCCTCTGCCGCGACGTGTCAAAAGGCAGCCCCAGCGCGTTGACGACTGCAATGGCGCCGACGGTCACCCCGTTCTCCAGGGTGATGGAGGCGGTGCCCACTCCCCCCTTGTAGGCGCCCCGACCGATTGCCGCTCCCGTGCCGGCGCCCACGTTGCCGCGTTCGACGTCGTGCCCTTCGGGCTGCTCTGCCGCGGCGGCCGTAGCCGCGTAGCCCATCGCCTCGCCCGGGCGGGCGGAGAAATCGCCGCCGCGGCCCAGGTCGAAGATCGCGGCCGCAGGCACGATCGGAACAAGCCCGCCGGGGACGGGGAAGCCGCGGCCGTTCTCCTCGCACCAGCGCATGGCTCCGCCCGCGGCTGCGAGGCCGAACGCGCTGCCCCCAGTGAGGACCACGGCGTCCACGGTCTGGGACAGCGTGGTGGGATCCAGCGAGTCCGTCTCGTGCGTCGCGGGCCCGCCGCCGCGGACGTCCACCGAGCCCGCTGTTCCCGGCGGCGGCAGAATCACTGTGACCCCGCTCAGCCAGCCGCCGTCGGACTTCTGGACATGGCCTATCCGGATCCCGGCGACGTCGGTGATCGCTCCCGTTGCTCCCATGGCTCTATTGTGCGCCCCGGCGTAAACCCCCGCCTGCAGCGGCGCCAACTGCCCTGCGACGCGCAAAATCCCTGGCGCTACCCGTATTCGGGTGTCGCCAGGGATTTTGCGTGTCGCCGGAAAACTTGCGCGTCAGGGGATCGGGACGGGCACGACGCCGAGCGGCGCCAGTTTCGCCGCTCCCCCGTCCGGTGCCGAGAGGACCCAGATCCCCTTCTCGTGCACGGCGACAGAGTGCTCCCACTGGCAGGAGCGCTTGCCGTCCGTGGTGACGACGGTCCAGTCGTCGTCGAGGACGGCGGTGTCGATGCTGCCGCGGACCAGCATGGGCTCGATGGCAAGGCACAGCCCCGGGCGGATCTTCGGCCCGCGGTGGCCGGTTCGGTAGTTCAGCACGTCCGGCGCCATGTGCATCTCGGAGCCGATGCCGTGGCCCACGTAGTCCTCCAGGATGCCCAGCGGCTTGCCGGGCACAGAGGAAACGTAGTCGTCCACCGCGTTGCCGATATCGCCCACGAATTTTCCGGTGGCCAGGGCCGCGATGCCCCGCCACATGGCTCCCTCGGTGACCTCGGACAGGCGCACGTCCTCGGGATCGGCGGTGCCGACAATCACGGTCCGCGCCGAATCGGAGTGCCATCCGTCCACGATCGCGCCGCCGTCGATCGAGATGATGTCGCCGTCCTGCAGCACGCGGCTGCCGGGGATGCCGTGAACCACTTCCTCATTCACCGAGGTGCAGATCGTGGCCGGGAACCCGTGGTAGCCGAGGAAGTTGGATTTGGCGCCGGCGTCCTGGAGCACGGCGGCGAAGACCTCGTCCAGCCGGGCCGTGGTGACACCCGGGGCCGCGGCGGCCACCGCCGCATCCAGGGCCCGGCTCAGGACAAGCCCGGCCTCATGCATCGTGCGCATCTGGGCGTTGGTCTTGTATTCAATGCGTGCCTGGCCGAATGCCATCTGTACCTCAGTGTTTTCTCTCGCGGTCCGGTGGCGCTTCACTCGGGGCTCCACCATGGGTCATCAACCCAAGTCTTCAAGCTCTATTCTCCCGCACCGGCACAGCAGCCCGGAACGGACTGCCTGCGGCCCGTCCAACAGCGAAGGACGCGTCCTGTACACGATGGTACGGAACGCGCCCTTCTGTGCTGCGTCAGCGGATGCGGATCAGGCGGCCTGGGCCGACTTGATCGCTTCCATGACGCGCTCGGTAACTTCGTCGATGCGGCCGATGCCGTCCACCTGGGTCAGGATGCCGCGCTCGGCATACTTGGCCACGACAGGTTCGGTCTGCTCGTGGTAGAGGTCCAGCCGGTGACGGATAACGCCTTCGTTGTCGTCGCTGCGGCCAGTTTCCTTGGCACGGCCCAAGAGGCGGGTAACCAGTTCCTCGTCGTCCGCGGTGAGCTGGAGCACGACGTCGAGCTTCTGGTCGGCGCCGGCCAGGATCTCATCGAGGTAGTCCACCTGTGCGGTGGTGCGGGGGTAGCCGTCCAGCAGGAAGCCTGCCTCGACGTCGTCCTCGCTGAGACGGTCGCGCACCATCTTGTTGGTGACGCTGTCCGGGACGAAGTCGCCGGCGTCCATGTACTTCTTGGCTTCGACGCCGAGCGGAGTCTCACCCTTGACGTTGGCGCGGAAGATGTCTCCGGTGGAGATCGCAACGACGCCGAGGCGTTCCGAAATGCGTTCCGCCTGCGTTCCCTTGCCGGAGCCGGGAGGTCCGATAATCAACATTCTCGTCATCGCAAAAGCCCTTCGTAGTGACGTTGCTGTAGTTGCGCATCAATCTGCTTCACGGTCTCCAGACCGACGCCCACCATGATCAGGATCGAGGTGCCGCCGAACGGGAAGTTCTGGTTCGCGTTGATCAGGACAAGTGCAACCAGCGGGATCAGTGCCACGAAGCCGAGGTAAATGGCTCCGGCCAGGGTGATCCGGGATAGGACGTACTGAAGATAATCCGCGGTCGGCTTGCCGGCGCGGATGCCCGGAATGAAGCCGCCGTACTTCTTCATGTTGTCCGAGACCTCTTCAGGGTTGAAAGTAATCGCAACATAGAAGTAGGTGAAAAACACAATCATGGCGAAATACAGTGCCATGTAGATCGGGTGATCGCCCTTGGTCAGGTTGTTGTTGATCCACTCAACCCAGGGCTGCATCGGCTCGCCGGCCTTGGGCTGGTTGAACTGCGAGATCAGCCCCGGCAGGTACAGCATGGACGAGGCAAAGATGACGGGCACGACGCCGGCCATGTTCACCTTGATGGGGATGTAGGTGCTGGTACCGCCGACGGTGCGGCGGCCGATCATGCGCTTGGCGTACTGCACCGGGATCCGGCGCTGGGACTGTTCCACGAAGACCACGAGGGCCACGGTGAGCAGGCCGATAACCAGGACCAGGAAGAAGGTGCCGGGGCCCTGTGCCTTCCAGATCGCACCGAGCGAGCCCGGGAAGCCTGCCGCGATGGACGTGAAGATGAGCAGGGACATGCCGTTGCCGACGCCCTTCTCCGTCACGAGCTCGCCCATCCACATGATCAGGCCGGTGCCGGCCGTGAGCGTGATGATGATCAGGACCGTGGTGACGATGGAGCTGTCCGGGATGATGGGCAGCTGGCAGTTCGGCAGCAGCTGGCCGGACCGCGCCAGCGACACCAGTGTCGTGGCGTTGAGCAGGCCGAGCGCGATGGTGAGGTACCGGGTGTACTGGGTCAGCTTTGACTGCCCCGATGCGCCCTCCTCATACAGCTGCTGGAACCGGGGAATGACCACCCGGAGCAGCTGGACGATGATGCTGGCGGTGATGTAGGGCATGATGCCCAGGGCAAAAATGGACACCTGCAGCAATGCACCGCCGCTGAACAGGTTGACGAGCTGGTAGATCCCGCCCGTGGTCTGACCGTTCTGCAAGCATTGCTGGACATTCTGGTAGCTCACACCAGGCGAGGGGATGAAGGCACCCAAGCGGAAGATTGTGATGATTCCCAGCGTGAACAACAACTTGCGTCGCAGATCAGGCGTGCGAAAGGCCCGGCCGAATGCGCTAAGCAAGCGTCCTCCTGAGTAATAAGTAAAGTCGTGTGAGACAGGTCAAATAAACCCAACAACCGAGTCTAACGGGTGGAGGCGTCCGGCGAACAATCGGCGGGGCCCGGAAATTGAAAAAAACTCCCGGCACCGGGGGCCTGAGCCCCTGGTACCGGGAGTTTTCAACAACGGGCAACTGCCCCGCCGCCTCGTTAGAGGGCGGTGGTGCTTCCGCCTGCTGCGGCAATCTTGTCAGCGGCGCTGGCCGAGAATGCGTGGACGGTGACGTCAACCTTGACGGTGATGTCGCCGGTGCCCAGCACCTTGACGGGCTGGTTCTTGCGAACGGCACCCTTTTCGACCAGGTTCTCCACGGTGACTGCGCCACCTTCCGGGAACAGCTCGTTGAGCTTGTCCAGGTTTACAACCTGGTACTCAACCCGGAACGGGTTCTTGAAGCCGCGCAGCTTCGGCAGGCGCATGTGCAGCGGCAGCTGGCCGCCGGCAAAGCCAGCCTTGATCTGGTAGCGGGCCTTCGTACCCTTGGTACCGCGACCGGCGGTCTTACCCTTGGAACCTTCACCACGACCAACACGGGTCTTGGCGGTCTTGGCACCCGGGGCGGGACGCAGGTGGTGAACCTTCAGTGCGTTCTGCTTCTCAGCGGCGCCCTGTGCCTTTTCGGCGGTGTTCTTCTCTGCCATTTACTTCGCCTCCTCTACCTTTACCAGGTGCGGAACCGTGTTGAGCATCCCGACGGTCACGGCGTCAGCGGTGCGGACAACGGTGTGTCCGATCCGCTTCAGGCCGAGGGACCGCAGGGTGTCGCGCTGGTTCTGCTTGCCGCCAATGGCGGACTTGATCTGAGTGATCTCCAACTTTGCATCGGAGACGAGCACGTTCTTAGCCATGACTCAGACACCTGCCTTCTGGTTCAGGAGAGCCTTCACCATTGCCGGCGGAGCGATCTCGTCGAGCGGGAGGCCGCGGCGTGCTGCCACTGCTGCCGGCTCTTCGAGGCGCTTCAGGGCATCAACGGTCGCATGAACGATGTTGATGGCGTTGGAGGAACCGAGCGACTTGGAGAGGATGTCGTGGATGCCCACGCACTCCAGTACTGCACGGACCGGGCCACCGGCGATAACACCGGTACCGGCGGAAGCCGGACGCAGCATGACGACGCCTGCGGCGGCCTCACCCTGAACGCGGTGCGGGATGGTGTTGCCGATGCGGGGAACGCGGAAGAAGGACTTCTTGGCCTCTTCAACGCCCTTCGCGATGGCGGCGGGAACTTCCTTGGCCTTGCCGTAGCCGACGCCGACCATACCGTTGCCGTCACCGACGACGACGAGGGCGGTGAAGCTGAAGCGACGACCACCCTTGACGACCTTGGAAACGCGGTTGATGGTTACAACGCGCTCTACGAACTGGCTCTTCTCGGCCTCGCGGCCGCCGTCACGGCCACCACGGCCGCCACGGTCGCCACGGCCCTGGCCGCGGTCGCCACGCTCGCCACGACGGGCGCCACCACGGCGGTCGTCAGTGGTAGCAGGCGCAGCGGTCTCAGTTGCCGGAGCAGCTACAGCTTCAGTCACCTGAATGTCCTTTTCGTTATTTTCGGTCACAGTGCCAGCCCACCTTCACGTGCGCCGTCAGCGACGGCGGCGATCCGGCCGTGGTACTTGTTACCACCGCGGTCGAAGACAACTGCTTCGATACCGGCAGCCTTGGCACGCTCGGCGACCAGTTCGCCAACGCGCTTGGCCTTGGCGGTCTTGTCACCGTCGAATGCACGAAGGTCGGCTTCCAGTGTGGAGGCGCTTGCCACGGTCAGGCCCTTGGTGTCATCGACAACCTGGACGAATACGTGACGTGCGGAACGGTTGACGACCAGACGCGGGCGTACAGCCGTACCGGAGATGCGCTTGCGGATACGAAGCTGGCGGCGGCTGCGCTGGGCAGACTTGCTCTTGTTCGTACGCTTCTTGTTAATTGCGATCGCCATGGTTACTTACCAGCCTTTCCGACCTTGCGGCGGATGACTTCGCCTGCGTAACGGATGCCCTTGCCCTTGTAGGGGTCCGGCTTCCGCAGCTTGCGAATGTTGGCAGCAACCTCGCCGACCTGCTGCTTGGAGATACCTGAAACAGAGAGCTTGGTCGGGGTCTCAACTGCAAAGGTGATGCCGTTCGGTGCCGAGACGTTAACCGGGTGGCTGTAGCCCAGAGCGAACTCCAGGTCAGAACCCTTGGCCTGGACGCGGTAACCGGTACCGACAATCTCAAGCTTCTTCTCGTAGCCTGCGGTGACACCCTGGATCATGTTGGCGATCAGGGTGCGGGTCAGGCCGTGCAGCGAACGTGAGGCGCGCTCGTCGTTCGGGCGGGCGACAGTCAGGGTGCCATCTTCCAGGGAAACCTCGATCGGGCTGGCCACAGTGTGGCTCAGCTCGCCTTTGGAACCCTTGACGCTGACGACAGAGCCGTCAACCTTGACCTCAACGCCGGCAGGAACGGTGATGGGGAGACGTCCAATACGTGACATTATTCTCTTCCTTTCCCGTTACCAGACGTAAGCGAGGACTTCGCCGCCCACGCCCTTCTTGCCGGCCTGCTTGTCAGTCAAGAGGCCGGAAGAGGTGGACAGGATTGCGACACCCAGGCCACCGAGCACGTGCGGCAGGTTGGTGGACTTTGCGTAAACGCGCAGTCCCGGCTTGGAAATACGACGAACGCCAGCGATTGAACGCTCGCGGTTCGGACCGAACTTGAGCTCGAGGGTCAGCTTCTTGCCAACCTCAGCGTCTTCTTCTTTCCAGGAGGCGATGTAACCTTCAGCCTTCAGGATGTCGGCAACGCGTGCCTTGAGCTTGCTGTACGGCATGGACACGGAATCGTGGTATGCCGAGTTAGCGTTGCGCAGACGCGTAAGCATGTCTGCGACGGGATCTGTCATTGTCATGTGGGCTCTTGCCCTTCCTCATAACGGTTTCCGCCGTGCCGTTTGTCCCGAACAGAGTTCGGAACCGGCGCGGTCGGACCTTTTACGTAGCTAGATTAGTCTTCGGTCTTGAACGGGAAGCCAAGCGCCTTGAGCAGCGCGCGGCCTTCGTCGTCGGTCTTGGCAGTGGTCACGACGGTGATGTCCATGCCGCGAACGCGGTCGATGGAATCCTGGTCGATCTCGTGGAACATAACCTGCTCGGTCAGACCGAAGGTGTAGTTGCCGTTGCCATCGAACTGCTTGCCGCTGAGGCCACGGAAGTCACGGATACGCGGCAGAGCCAGCGTGACCAGACGGTCCAGGAATTCCCACATGCGGTCCCCACGCAGAGTTGCGTGTGCACCGATCGGCATGCCTTCGCGCAGCTTGAACTGTGCGATCGACTTGCGGGCCTTGGTTACCTGCGGCTTCTGGCCGGTGATCAGGGTCAGATCGCGGACAGCGCCGTCGATCAGCTTGGAGTCCTTGGCGGCATCTCCAACACCCATGTTCACAACGACCTTGACCAGGCGGGGAACCTGGTTGACGTTCTGGTACTTGAATTCCTCAGTCAGCGAGTTCTTGATGGAATCGGCGTACTTGGTCTTCAGACGAGGAACGATCTTGCTTGCCGGAGTCTCGAGAGTCTCAGTCATTAGATGTCCTTCCCTGAGCTCTTGGCCACGCGGACGCGCACTTCACGCTTCACGCCATCGCGCTCAACGGTCTCGGTGCGGAAACCGACGCGGGTGGGCTTCTTGGTGGACGGGTCAACCAGAGCCACGTTGGAGATGTGGATCGAAGCCTCGACGACCTCAATGCCACCGGTCTTGGTGCCGCGCTGCGACTGACCGACCTTGGTGTGCTTGGTTACGCGGTTAATGCCTTCAACCAACACGCGGTTGGTCTCCGGGAATACGCGCAGAACCTTGCCCTGCTTGCCTTTGTCGCCGCCGCGCTCAGCCTTGGCGCCAGTGATGACCTGAACGAGGTCACCCTTTTTGATCTTAGCCATGGACTAGAGCACCTCCGGAGCCAGAGAAACGATCTTCATGAACTTCTTGTCACGAAGTTCACGACCAACCGGTCCGAAGATACGGGTACCGCGGGGGTCACCGTCGTTCTTCAGGATGACGGCTGCGTTCTCGTCAAACTTGATGTAGGAACCATCCGCACGGCGGCGTTCCTTCTTGGTACGGACGATGACAGCCTTGACGACGTCGCCCTTCTTTACGTTGCCGCCCGGAATTGCGTCCTTGACGGTAGCGACGATTACGTCGCCAATGCCTGCGTAGCGACGGCCAGATCCACCGAGAACGCGAATGGTAAGGATTTCCTTAGCACCCGTGTTGTCGGCGACCTTGAGTCGCGACTCCTGCTGAATCACTATTTACTCCTTGCGTCGCGCTGGTTCTCAGACCGAAAATCTTCCTACGGAATGAGCCTTGCGGAACGGTTGATCGGGGTGTCTCTTGACCTGCCTGGATTTTGCCAGACCAGGCCTAAACGCCCGTGCCAAAAACATTTGCTTCCCAGGAGGTTCCCGACGAGTCGGGGCGCGAGGGGGCACTATGCCGTGGCACGATTGTTTACGAGGTTGATGACGGCGCGCTAAAGGCGCCATACAAACTCAAAATCTTAGCACGTTTCGGGCGTATCCCCATATCACAGCCGCGGCGCCAGCACACGCCGGCCAACACTCCCGACGGCGCTACGCAGCACCGCAGCACGGCAAGACACCGCAGCTGCCGACGACGGCGTCACTCATGACAGGCTTTGGCCCCGCCTGCCGCAGCGCACCCCCGGAAACCCGGCCCGCCGGCGTCCTGAGCCTCCCCAAAGCCTGTCCTGCGTGACAAGGACGTTCGCACGGCGTCCGACCCCTCAGCCCCCTGCAACGGCTCCTACGCCGACCGCAGGCAACGCAGAAGCCCCCGCTCCCCCAAAGGGAAACGAGGGCTTCTGCTGTATCACCAGGCAGCTAAGTGCAGGTGTTACTTGGCCTTCTCGAGGATCTCGACCAGACGCCACCGCTTGGTAGCGGAGAGCGGGCGGGTCTCGGCGAGGAGCACGAGGTCGCCGATGCCGGCGCTGTTCTCTTCGTCGTGTGCCTTGATCTTGGCGTTGCGGCGGATGACCTTGCCGTAGAGGGCGTGCTTCACGCGGTCTTCGACCTGGACAGTGATGGTCTTTTCCATCTTGTCCGAGACGACGTAGCCGCGCTTCGTCTTACGGTAACCGCGCTCGTCAGCCTTGGCTGCGCCGGAAACAGTTTCCGTCACGTTCTCGTCCTTTTCACTCACTTGGCATCCTCCTCGGATTCAACCGTTTCAGCCTTGTCGGCCTTCTTGGTTGCAGCCTTCTTGGACTTCTTCTCTTCCTTGGCTTCCACAACCGGTGCGGCAACCTCGGCACGAATGCCCAGCTCGCGCTCACGGAGAACGGTGTAGATGCGGGCGATGTCCTTCTTTACCGCGCGCAGACGACCGTGGTTCTCCAGCTGACCGGTGGCGGACTGGAAACGCAGGTTGAACAGCTCTTCCTTGGCCTTGCGGAGTTCTTCAACGAGACGCTCGTTGTCGAAACCGTCCAGCTGTGCGGATGCAAGTTCCTTGGATCCTACTGCCATTTCTACTCACCACCTTCGCGACGCACAATGCGTGCCTTCAACGGCAGCTTGTGGATTGCCAGGCGCAGGGCCTCGCGAGCTACCTCTTCACTGACACCGGAGAGTTCGAAGAGAACTCGGCCCGGCTTGACGTTTGAGACCCACCATTCCGGAGAGCCCTTACCGGAACCCATGCGGGTTTCGGCCGGCTTCTTCGTCAGCGGACGGTCCGGGTAAATGTTGATCCAGACCTTTCCGCCACGCTTGATGTGGCGAGTCATCGCGATACGGGCAGACTCGATCTGACGGTTCGTGACGTAGGCCGGGCTCAGAGCCTGGATGCCCCACTCACCGAAGGAGACCTGGGTACCGCCCGTAGCAGCGCCGGAACGACCCGGGTGGTGCTGCTTACGGTGCTTTACTCGACGTGGGATAAGCATTTAAGCCTGTCCTCCTTCTACTGCCGGTGCAGCTGCTGCTTCGACAGCCGGAGCCTCAGCGGCAGCAGGTGCTGCCTCAGCTGCGGGGCGGTCGGGACGACGGCGGCGGTCACCACGGTCGGCGCCACCCGGGCGGCCCGGGCGGTCGCCGGCACGGCCACGGGACGGAGCAGCAGCTGCCTGCTGAGCCAGTTCCTTGGCAGTGACGTCGCCCTTGTAGATCCAGACCTTCACGCCGATGCGGCCGAAGGTGGTCTTGGCCTCGTAGAAGCCATAGTCGATGTTCGCGCGCAGGGTGTGCAGGGGCACACGGCCTTCGCGGTAGAACTCCGAGCGGGACATTTCTGCGCCGCCCAGTCGACCCGAGCAAGCGATCCGGATGCCCTTGGCACCGGCACGCTGTGCGGACTGCATGGCCTTCTTCATCGCACGGCGGAAAGCCACGCGGGAAGTCAGCTGCTCTGCAACGCCCTGGGCAACAAGCTGGGCTTCCATCTCGGGGTTCTTGACCTCGAGGATGTTCAGCTGTACCTGCTTGCCCGTGAGCTTCTCAAGCTCGCCGCGGATGCGGTCTGCTTCAGCGCCGCGGCGGCCGATGACGATGCCCGGACGTGCCGTGTGGATATCCACACGGACACGGTCGCGGGTGCGCTCGATTTCGACCTTGGCGATACCGGCGCGCTCCATGCCCGTGGACATGAGCTGGCGGATACGGATGTCTTCGCGAACGAAGTCTTTGTACCGCTGGCCGGCCTTGGTGCTGTCAGCAAACCAGTGCGATACGTGATCGGTGGTGATGCCGAGTCGGAACCCGTGCGGGTTAACTTTCTGTCCCACTTAGCGAGCCTCCTCTTTCTCCGGGGTAGCGACTACCACGGTGATGTGGCTCGTGCGCTTCTTGATCTGAAATGCACGACCCTGGGCTCGCGGCTGGAACCGCTTCATGGTCGGGCCTTCATCAACAAACGCTTCGCTGATGATGAGGTCACCTTCGTCAAACGCCACGCCGTCGCGGTCCGCGAGGACCCGGGCGTTGGAGATTGCCGACTGAACTACCTTGAATACCGGCTCCGAAGCTGCCTGGGGGGCAAACTTCAGAATTGCCAGAGCCTCATTCGCTTGCTTACCACGAACAAGGTTGACGACGCGCCGGGCCTTCATAGGCGTTACGCGGATGTGACGCGCAATTGCCTTGGCTTCCATTGCTTTCCTTCTCTCGTCTTTGACGTAAGTGCAGGCGCCTAGCGGCGCTTGCCCTTACGGTCGTCCTTGACATGGCCGCGGAATGTCCGCGTGGGAGCGAATTCGCCGAGCTTGTGCCCGACCATCGACTCAGTGACAAACACGGGGATGTGCTTGCGTCCGTCGTGTACGGCGATCGTGTGGCCGAGCATGTCGGGGACGATCATCGAACGGCGGGACCAGGTCTTGATGACGTTCTTGGTGCCCTTTTCGTTTTCCCTGGCTACCTTTACAAAGAGGTGCTGGTCAACGAAAGGACCTTTTTTCAGGCTGCGTGGCATGTGTCCAGGCTCCTATCGCTTGTTCTTGCCAGTACGACGGCGACGAACAATAAGCTTGTCGCTCTCTTTGTTGGGACGGCGGGTGCGGCCTTCGCGCTTACCGTTCGGGTTGACGGGGTGACGTCCACCGGACGTCTTACCCTCGCCACCACCGTGGGGGTGGTCAACCGGGTTCATGGCGACACCACGGACGGTCGGGCGAACGCCCTTCCACCGCATACGGCCGGCCTTGCCCCAGTTGATGTTCGACTGCTCGGCGTTGCCGACCTCGCCGATCGTTGCGCGGCAGCGCACGTCAACGTTGCGGATTTCGCCGGAAGGCAGACGCAGCTGGGCGAAACGGCCTTCCTTTGCAACGAGCTGGATCGATGCGCCGGCAGAGCGGCCCATCTTGGCGCCGCCACCCGGACGCAGTTCGACTGCGTGGATTACGGTACCGACCGGGATGTTGCGCAGCGGAAGGTTGTTGCCGGGCTTGATGTCAGCGTCGGCGCCGGCCTCTACGAAGTCGCCCTGGGACAGCTTGTTCGGGGCGATGATGTAACGCTTGGTGCCATCAACGTAGTGCAGGAGCGCGATCCGAGCCGTACGGTTCGGGTCGTACTCGATTTCGGCAACGCGGGCGTTGACGCCGTCCTTGTCGTGGCGACGGAAGTCGATCAGACGGTACTGGCGCTTGTGTCCACCACCCTTGTGACGGGTCGTGATCTTACCGGAGTTGTTACGGCCACCCTTTTTCGGGAGGGGACGTACCAACGACTTTTCCGGCGTCGACCGCGTGATTTCAGTGAAGTCCGCTACGCTCGAGCCACGACGGCCCGGGGTAGTCGGCTTGTATTTACGGATTCCCATAATTTATTTCCTCGTTAAAGTGGTCTCCGCTTATGAAAGCGGACCGCCGAAGATGTCGATAGTGCCTTCTTTGAGGCTCACAATTGCACGCTTGGTGTTCTTGCGGGTACCCCAGCCGAATTTGGTGCGCTTGCGCTTACCGGCACGGTTGATGGTGTTGATCGATTCGACCTTGACGGAGAAAATCTTCTCCACGGCCAGCTTGATCTCGGTCTTGTTCGAGCGGGGGTCCACCAGGAAGGTGTACTTGCCCTCATCGATCAGGCCGTAGCTCTTTTCCGAGACGACGGGTGCAAGCACGACGTCGCGCGGGTCTTTGATGGTGGCTGCGCTCACTTGGCATCCTCCTCGTTCTTTGCAACCTTGTTAGCAACAAATGCTTCGTAGGCAGCCTTGGTGAAGACTACGTCGTCGGAAACGAGAACGTCGTAGGTGTTCAGCTGGTCTGCGTACAGAACGTGAACATCCGTGAGGTTGCGCACGGACAGTGCAGCAACATCGTTGGCGCGCTCAATGACAACGAGCAGGTTCTTGCGCTCGGAAACTCCGCGCAGGGTTGCCAGTGCTTCCTTGGAGGACGGCTTGGAGCCGGCAACCAGGTCAGCAATGACGTGGACGCGGCCGTTGCGGGCGCGGTCCGAGAGTGCGCCGCGCAGTGCAGCAGCAATCATCTTCTTGGGGGTGCGCTGGCTGTAGTCACGCGGCGTGGGGCCGTGGACAACGCCACCACCGGTCATGTGAGGAGCACGGATGGAACCCTGACGGGCGCGGCCGGTGCCCTTCTGCTTGAACGGCTTGCGACCTGCACCGGAAACCTCGGCGCGGGTCTTGGTCTTGTGGGTACCCTGGCGAGCAGCAGCGAGCTGGGCAACGACAACCTGGTGCAGCAGCGGCACGTTGGTCTGTACGTCGAAGATCTCTGCAGGCAGGTCAACCTTGACAGTGCTAGTCATTGAACTAGGCTCCCTTCACGGCGGTGCGTACGAGTACGACCTGGCCGCGGGCGCCGGGGACGGCGCCCTTGATCAGGAGCAGCGACTTCTCGACGTCAACCGCGTGGACCGTGAGGTTCAGCGTGGTGTGACGAACGGCGCCCATGCGGCCGGCCATTTTCATGCCCTTGAAGACGCGGCTCGGGGTGGATGCGCCACCGATTGAACCGGGCTTACGGTGGTTCTTGTGGGCACCGTGGGAAGCTCCAACGCCGTGGAAGCCGTGACGCTTCATAACACCGGCGAAGCCCTTACCCTTGGTGGTGCCAACGACGTCGATCTTCTGGCCGGCTTCGAAGAGCTCTACGGAGAGCTCCTGGCCCAGCTCGTAAGAGGCAGCATCTGCAGTGCGCAGTTCTACGACGTGGCGGCGAGGCGTGACGCCTGCCTTTTCAAAGTGACCAGCCAGCGGCTTGGTGACCTTGCGGGAATCGATCTGGCCGTAGCCGATCTGAACGGCGACATAGCCATCAGTGTCTGCATTGCGCAGCTGCGTGATGACGTTCGAGTCAGCCTGGACCACAGTGACGGGGATGAGCTTGTTGTTCTCGTCCCAGACCTGGGTCATGCCGAGCTTCGTGCCCAGCAGGCCCTTTACGTTACGGGTTGCGGTCATAGTCTCTCAGCACCTCCCTACAGCTTGATTTCGATGTTCACGTCGGCCGGCAGGTCGAGACGCATGAGCGAATCAACAGCCTTGGGCGTGGGATCGATGATGTCGATAAGACGCTTGTGCGTGCGCATTTCAAAGTGCTCGCGGCTGTCCTTGTACTTGTGCGGAGAGCGAATAACGCAGTACACGTTCTTCTCCGTCGGCAGCGGCACGGGGCCAACTACAGTTGCGCCTGCGCGCGTGACCGTCTCAACGATCTTCCGTGCTGAAACGTCAATGACCTCGTGGTCGTATGACTTCAGCCGGATGCGGATTTTTTGTCCCGCCATGTCGCCTGACTCTCTTTCAGTCTGTGCTTCCCCTGATTAGGGCTGCCCTGTTCACTTACTAGTTGTATGGCTGCCGAAGCATTTGAAGTCGTGACTACCATCCGCCGCACAAGCTGAATCCGGAAGAATCCGGGTTCCTCAACCGGCCGACGTAACCGACCCCCGCGGTCGGGCGTGTCGTACGTTTTCACACATACGCGTCCGCAATTCCATGGGGAGTGGGTTATGTTTGGTCTCTCACTTGGACCCTGGCACCCGGCATTATCCGGATCGGGACGCGAAAGAGCGCTTGAACAACTCATCTAGTATGCCGGAATTTGCGGGCAGAAGCGAATCAGCCCCCTGCACGGCCGTGCAATCGCTGGAGTGCAGTCACAGCAGTGCAATCACTGCAGTGCAGTCACGGCCGGCAGCCGGGGGCAGTGCAATCCCTGCCGGGTAGCCCATTGTCCTGAATCGCCGTCGATTGGATGATGGGTGCATGACTGTGCAGGATTCTGTAGCAGTTCAGGCCCTTGCCGCCCGCCTGAGCCCTGGATTCACCCTGGGCGTTGCCTCCGCGGCGTTCCAGATCGAGGGGAACCTCGCGGCCGGCGGCCGTGGACCCTCCGGCTGGGACGCGTTCGCCGAAAAGCCGGGCAACATCCTGCACGGCCACTCCCCCGCCGTCGCCTGCGACCACTACAACCGGGCGGAGGACGACATTGCGCTGATGCGGGAGCTCGGGATCGACTCCTACCGTTTCTCGATCTCGTGGCCGCGGGTCCAGCCTGAGGGCACGGGCCGCTTCAACGCCGCGGGACTGGACTTCTACGACCGCCTGATCGACCGGCTGCTCGCCGCCGGTATCTCGCCGATGGCCACCCTCTACCACTGGGATACGCCGCTGCCCCTCGAGCACCGTGGCGGCTGGATGAACCGTTCGACGGCGGAGAAGTTCGCCGAGTACAGCGCGGCTGCCGGCAGGCGGTTCGGTGATCGCGTGGCGCAGTGGGTGACCCTGAACGAGCCCGCCTCGGTCACTCTCAATGGCTACGCCCTGGACGTCCATGCGCCCGGCCATGGCCTGCTCTTCGATGCCCTGCCGTCGGTGTGCCATCAACTCTTGGGCCACGGCCTGGCGGTGCAGGCGCTGCGGGCGGCGGGCGTGACTGGCGCCGTCGGCGTCACAAACCTGCATTCACCCGTCCGGCCTGCTTCCGGCTCGCTAACCGACAGGCTGCTGGCCACGGTCTTCGACCTCGTGCTGAACCGGCTCTACGCGGACCCGATCCTCCTGGGCCGTTTTCCCCAGCCGCCGCTGATCGCCCGGCCGTGGTTCCGTTCACTGCGGAGGATCACCGATGCGGACCTGGCCACGATCCACCAGCCGCTGGATTTCTACGGCCTGAACTACTACTACCCCGTGAAGGTAGCCACCGGGCGCGGCGTCGACAGCCCCTCCGGACCCGCGGCGGCGATGCTGAAAATACCGTTCCACATGGCCGCGTTCCCGGAGTACGAGCTCACGGGATTCGGCTGGCCCGTCGCTCCGGACCATCTGGGAATCCTGCTGCGGGAGCTGAAGGACAGATACGGTGAGTTGTTGCCGCCGGTCTATATCACCGAGAGCGGGGCGAGCTTCCCGGAGCCGGACCACGTCACCGGCCCCATCCCCGACGCCGGGCGCATCCGCTACCTCGCCGCACACCTCAGCCAGGCGGTGGAGGCCACCTCCCCCGGGGGCGTGGCGCACGACGTCGACCTGCTCGGCTATTACGTCTGGACGCTCATGGACAACTTTGAATGGGCGGCCGGCTATTCCCAGCGCTTCGGCCTGGTGCACGTGGATTTCACGTCCCTCCAGCGAACGCCGAAGGAGTCCTACTACTGGTACCAGGCCCTCGCCCGGGCCCGGCGGGCCTGAGTCCCGGCGGGTCGCGCGCGCAGCGCGGCCGCTACTGGTCGCGGTTTGCCCGGTTGATGCGCTTGGCGCGGTCAATCTCCTGGCGGAAGTGCTTCTTCGCCCAGAAGAAGGCGACGACAACCGCGACGACGATCAGCAGAAAAATGAACCAGCCCATGGTGAGCTCCTTTCCCTTCCTGCAAAGGTATCAGGAACTTAAAAGGAACAGCCCCGCTGCAAGTGCAGCGGGGCTGTTCCCGATCCTCTGTTCAGCTGCCTGACGGCAGGCTGATCAGTGGTCAAGCATCAGATCAGCAAGTAATTACTTGACGATCTTGGTGACGCGTCCTGAACCAACGGTGCGGCCGCCTTCGCGGATAGCGAAGCCGAGGCCCTCTTCCATTGCGATCGGCTGGATGAGCGCAACGGTCATCTCAGTGTTGTCGCCAGGCATAACCATTTCCGTGCCTTCCGGCAGGGTGATAACGCCGGTTACGTCCGTGGTGCGGAAGTAGAACTGCGGGCGGTAGTTGGAGTAGAACGGGTTGTGACGCCCGCCTTCGTCCTTGGAGAGGATGTAGACGTTAGCCTCGAAGTCGGTGTGCGGGGTGATGGAACCCGGCTTGACGACAACCTGGCCACGCTCGACATCGTCGCGCTTCAGACCGCGGAGCAGGAGGCCACAGTTCTCGCCGGCCCATGCTTCGTCGAGCTGCTTGTGGAACATCTCGATACCGGTAACCGTGGTCTTCTGGACCGGGCGGATGCCGACGATCTCGACCTCGGAGTTGATCGCGAGGGTTCCACGCTCGGCGCGGCCCGTAACAACGGTGCCACGGCCGGTGATCGTGAAGACGTCTTCGATCGGCATCAGGAAGGGCTTGTCACGGTCACGTACGGGGTCCGGAACCGAGTTGTCGACAGCTTCCATGAGGTCCTCGATGGACTTGACCCACTCCGGGTCGCCCTCCAGAGCCTTCAGGCCCGAAACGCGGATGACCGGAGCTTCGTCGCCATCGAAGCCCTGCGAGCTGAGGAGCTCACGAACTTCCATTTCGACGAGGTCGAGGAGTTCCTCGTCATCGACCATGTCAGCCTTGTTCAGCGCGACCAGCAGGTAGGGAACGCCAACCTGGCGGGCGAGCAGAACGTGCTCACGGGTCTGAGCCATCGGGCCGTCAGTGGCGGCAACCACGAGGATTGCACCGTCCATCTGAGCAGCGCCGGTGATCATGTTCTTGATGTAGTCAGCGTGACCCGGAGCGTCTACGTGTGCGTAGTGGCGCTTCTCGGTCTGGTACTCAACGTGGGAGATGTTGATGGTAATGCCGCGCTGACGCTCTTCGGGAGCAGAGTCAATCGACGCGAAGTCACGCTTCTCGTTGAGAGTCGGGTACTTGTCGTACAGCACCTTGGAAATGGCGGCCGTCAGCGTCGTCTTACCGTGGTCAACGTGACCAATGGTACCGATGTTAACGTGCGGCTTAGTCCGCTCGAACTTTGCCTTTGCCACAGGTTCCTCCTAGAACGTTTTCAAATGACTTACCCTTCGGCCGCGCTTGTCGCGGCAGAAACTCCAGTAAGTCTACTTGGGGGGCTTTGGATTGGTGAAATTGCAGATTCAGGTACTAATGCTAGTGCCTAGAGCCTGTTCGTGCAGGCGGCCGAACTCCGGCCTGGCCGGACTACAGCTGACCGGAGCCCGGCCACTTGCACCAGATGAATCTCCGTTGGCGAAGACACATCCGAGTTTTTGTTGCTGCGATTGGTCCTAAGGACTACTCGCCGCGGTTCTTCTGGATGATCTCGTCGGCGACTGCCTTCGGGACCTCGGCGTAGCTGTTGAACGTCATGGAGTACACAGCGCGGCCCTGGGTCTTCGAGCGCAGGTCACCGATGTAGCCGAACATGCCGGACAGCGGGACGTGTGCGCGAATAACCTTGACGCCCTGGGCATCTTCCATGGACTGCATCTGGCCACGGCGGGAGTTGAGGTCACCGATAACTTCACCCATGTATTCCTCAGGGGTGCGGACCTCGACATCCATCAGCGGTTCGAGCAGGACAGGGTTCGCCTTGCGTGCGGCTTCCTTGAAAGCCATACGGCCGGCGATCTTGAACGCCATTTCCGAGGAGTCAACATCGTGGTAAGCGCCGTCAATCAGCGTCGCCTTGATGCCAACAACCGGGTAACCGGCCAGGACGCCATCGTTCAGCGCATCCTGGATGCCGGCGTCCACCGACGGGATGTACTCGCGCGGAACGCGGCCACCGGTGACCTTGTTCTCGAACTCGTACAGCTCGCCTTCCGCAGTGTCCAGCGGCTCGATCGCGATCTGGATCTTTGCGAACTGGCCGGAACCACCGGTCTGCTTCTTGTGCGTGTAGTCGTGACGCTCTACAGCACGCTTGATGGTTTCGCGGTAAGCAACCTGCGGCTTGCCAACGTTCGCCTCGACCTTGAATTCGCGGCGCATGCGGTCCACCAGGATGTCCAGGTGGAGCTCGCCCATGCCGGCGATGATGGTCTGGCCGGTGTCTTCGTTGAGGGAGACCTGGAAGGTCGGGTCCTCAGCGGAGAGCTTCTGGATGGCCGTGGAGAGCTTCTCCTGGTCACCCTTCGTGTTCGGCTCGATCGCAACCGAGATCACGGGCTCCGGGAAGCTCATGGACTCAAGCACAATCTGGTTGGCCGGATCGCACAGGGTGTCACCGGTGGTGGTGTCCTTCAGGCCGATCGCTGCGTAGATGTGGCCGGCGGTAGCGCCCTCGACGGGCATTTCCTTGTTGGCGTGCATCTGGAACAGCTTGCCGATGCGCTCCTTCTTGCCCTTGGTGGAGTTGACCACCTGCGAGCCTGCTTCCACGTGACCGGAGTACACGCGGATGAAGGTGAGCTGGCCGAAGAAGGGGTGTGCGGCGATCTTGAAGGCCAGCGCAGAGAAGGGCTCTTCAGAGGAGGGCTTACGGGTAAGCTCCTTCTCTTCGTCGCGGGGATCGTGACCGATCATCGGCGGGACGTCGAGCGGGTTCGGCAGGTAGTCCACAACGGCGTCGAGCATCGGCTGGACGCCGCGGTTCTTGAATGCAGAACCACAGAACACCGGGTACAGCTCAGAGTTGATCGTCATCTTGCGGATGCCGGCCTTGAGCTCATCGATGCTGATCTCTTCGCCCTCGAGGTACTTCTCCATGAGTTCCTCGGAGGCCTCGGCAACAGTCTCAACGAGCGTTGCGCGGTACTCTTCGGCCTTCGCCTGGAGGTCAGCCGGGATCTCGCGGATCTCGTACTTCGCACCCATGGTGACGTCACCCTTGGCGTCGCCGGGCCAGACCAGCGCGCGCATGTAAAGGAGGTCGACGACGCCGATGAAGTCGTTCTCGGCGCCGATCGGCAGCTGCATGACCAACGGCTTGGCACCGAGGCGGCTGATGATGGTGTCGACGGTGAAGTAGAAGTCAGCGCCGAGCTTGTCCATCTTGTTGACGAAGCAGATACGCGGAACGTTGTACTTGTCAGCCTGGCGCCAAACAGTCTCGGACTGCGGCTCCACGCCTTCCTTGCCATCGAACACTGCGACTGCGCCGTCGAGGACGCGCAGGGAGCGCTCAACCTCGACCGTGAAGTCAACGTGGCCGGGGGTGTCGATGATGTTGATCTGGTTGTTTTCCCAGAAGCAGGTCACGGCGGCAGACGTGATGGTGATGCCGCGTTCCTTTTCCTGTTCCATCCAGTCAGTCGTCGAAGCGCCGTCGTGCGTTTCGCCGATCTTGTGGTTCACACCCGTGTAGAACAGGATGCGCTCGGTAGTAGTGGTCTTGCCGGCATCGATGTGGGCCATGATGCCGATGTTGCGGACCTTGCTAAGGTCGGTAAGCACGTCCTGTGCCACGGTGTCTCCCTTTCGGATGGACTGCACGTTCGCCGCCGGCTCAGTCGAGCCGGCGGCGTCCGGGAAGTATTACCAGCGGTAGTGTGCGAAGGCCTTGTTGGACTCGGCCATCTTGTGGGTGTCTTCGCGACGCTTCACAGCGGCACCGAGACCGTTCGAGGCATCCAGGATTTCGTTCTGGAGGCGCTCGGTCATGGTCTTTTCACGGCGGGCCTTGGAGTAGCCAACCAGCCAGCGGAGGGCGAGAGCCGTGGAACGGCCCGGCTTGACCTCAACGGGAACCTGGTAGGTGGCGCCACCAACGCGGCGGGAGCGGACCTCAAGCGAAGGCTTGACGTTCTCCATGGCCTTCTTGAGGGCTGCAACGGGGTCGCCGCCGGACTTGGCGCGAGCACCCTCGAGTGCACCGTAAACGATGCGCTCTGCGGTGGACTTCTTGCCGTCAACCAGCACCTTGTTGATGAGCTGGGTGACCAGCGGGGAGCCGTAAACGGGATCTAGAACTAGCGGCCGCTTGGGGGCCGGACCCTTGCGAGGCATATTACTTCTTCTCCATCTTTGCGCCGTAGCGGCTGCGAGCCTGCTTACGGTTCTTGACACCCTGGGTATCGAGGGCGCCACGGACGATCTTGTAGCGGACACCCGGAAGGTCCTTCACGCGGCCGCCGCGGACGAGCACAATGGAGTGCTCCTGCAGGTTGTGGCCTACGCCGGGGATGTACGCGGTAACTTCAATGCCGCCGTTGAGGCGCACGCGAGCAACCTTACGCAGAGCCGAGTTCGGCTTCTTCGGGGTCGTCGTGTAAACGCGGGTGCAAACACCGCGGCGCATCGGGCTGCCGTTAAGCGCGGGAGCCTTGGTCTTCTTGACCTTAGGCGTGCGGCCCTTGCGGACCAGCTGGTTAATCGTAGGCACTCTCGTGTTCTCCGTTTTATCCGGAGCGGCCGTTGGCGGCCGCTCTCTTGTCGCTGCGCCTCGCCGCCCGAGCTTTGAAGTTCTCTCCAGAGCAGCTGAGGCGAAGCCTTAATAGTCGGACCGCACGCCGGGGTCCAAGGACTTTCGACCCGAATTGCCCCTAGGCATGCGAAAATGTGGCATACGTTGCACAAGAACCCTGCAAACCGGAAACGTCGTCCTGGTTGAACCTTTCAGCTGCAAGCTGTCTGACTCTAACCGGCGCACTCATCCACTGCCACAATAACAATTAGTCTCAAGTCTAACACGGACGGCTCCCAGCCCTTAATCGGCGGGGTTTAGCCCGGAAGGGCCCCTCCCCTGTCGACTGCTCCGGTACCGCCCTTATGGGGGCTCAAAAGGGCGGCGGTGGGCCCACGCCGGCAGGGTTCCCTGGCCGAGCTTGCGAGGCGAGGGGGCCGGTGGGGAGCAGTCGATGGGTTAAACGGGAATGGTCCCCCACCTTGCGGTGCGGGACCATTCCTTGGGAAGGCTATGACGGCCGTAAGGGCCCGCCGTGCCCGTTAGCGGAAGTCGCTGCCGAGATCGTAGTCATCCAGCGGGATGGCGTGGAACTCAGGAGCTCCGTCGCCGCCCAGCGTGTCGTAGGAGAAGTCACTGAATGCGCTGGGGCCGGTGAACAGGTTGGCCTTTGCTTCTTCAGTGGGTTCCACCGTGACCTCGGTGTAGCGCGGGAGACCCGTGCCGGCCGGGATGAGCTTACCGATGATGACGTTTTCCTTGAGGCCGAGCAGCGGATCGCTCTTGCCTTCCATGGCCGCCTGCGTCAGCACGCGGGTGGTTTCCTGGAAGGAAGCTGCGGACAGCCAGGACTCGGTCGCCAGGGACGCCTTGGTGATGCCCATGAGCTCGGGACGGCCGGAGGCCGGCGTCTTGCCCTCGGACACAACGCGGCGGTTGGCGTCTTCGAAGCGGCTGCGTTCGGCGAGCTCGCCGGGCAGCAGATCCGATTCGCCGGACTCGATGACCGTGACGCGGCGCAGCATCTGGCGAACGATAACCTCGACGTGCTTGTCGTGGATACCGATGCCCTGGCTGCGGTACACGCCCTGGACTTCGTCCACCAGGAACTTCTGCGCGGCACGGGGGCCCATGATGCGCAGAACCTGCTTGGGGTCGACCGGGCCGTTGATGAGCTTCTGGCCGACGCTGACGTGATCGCCGTCTTCGATGAGGAGACGTGAACGTCGCAGCACCGGGTAAGCGATCTCTTCAGATCCGTCATCCGGGGTGATGACCAGGCGCATCTGGCGCTCGGACTCTTCGATGGTGATGCGGCCGGCTGCTTCAGCAATCGGTGCGACACCCTTCGGAGTACGGGCTTCGAAGAGCTCCTGGATACGGGGCAGACCCTGGGTGATGTCGTCGCCGCCGCTGGCGGAAACAGCACCACCGGTGTGGAACGTACGCATGGTCAGCTGGGTGCCCGGCTCACCGATGGACTGCGCGGCAATGATGCCCACGGCCTCACCGATGTCGACGGTCTTGCCAGTGGCCAGCGAACGGCCGTAGCACAGGGCGCAGGTGCCGACGCTGGACTCACAGGTGAGTACGGAGCGGACCTTGACCTCGGTGATGCCGGCTTCGAACAGTTCGGCAATGACGACGTCGCCGCAGTCGGTGCCGGCCGCGGCCAGGACCTTGCCCTTGGAGTCGACGACGTCGACGGCGAGGGTGCGGGCGTAGGCGCTGTTCTCGACGTTCTCGTCCAGGACGAGTACGCCGTTGGCGTCTGCCACCGCGATGGCAGTCATCAGGCCGCGCTCGGTACCGCAGTCCTCTTCGCGGACAATGACGTCCTGCGAAACGTCCACCAGACGACGGGTCAGGTAACCCGAGTTGGCGGTACGCAGGGCGGTGTCAGCCAGACCCTTACGGGCACCGTGCGTGGCGATGAAGTATTCCAGCACCGAGAGGCCCTCACGGTAGGAGGACTTGATCGGACGCGGGATGATTTCACCCTTAGGGTTGGCCACCAGGCCACGGATACCCGCGATCTGACGGACCTGCATCCAGTTACCACGGGCGCCGGAGGACACCATGCGGTTGATGGTGTTCATCGGCGACAGGCTGTCACGCATCGCCTGGGCGATCTCGTTGGTTGCCTTGTTCCAGATCTCGATCAGTTCCTGGCGACGCTCGTCGTCGTCGATCAGGCCCTTGTCGTACTGGCCCTGGATCTTGGCGGCCATGGTCTCGTAACCGGCGAGGATCCGCGGCTTGTCCGTGGGCACCTCGATGTCGGAGATGGCAACCGTGACGCCTGAGCGGGTGGCCCAGTAGAAACCGGCATCCTTCAGGTTGTCCAGCGTTGCCGCCGTGATCACCTTCGGGTAGCGCTCGGCGAGGTCGTTGACGATCGTGGACAGCTCGCCCTTGTCGGCAACGTTCTCAACCCACGGGTAGTCCGCGGGCAGCGTCTGGTTGAAGATGACCTGGCCGAGGGAGGTCTCGACCAATGTGGTCTGACCGGGCTCCCAGCCCTCCGGGGCTTCCCAGCCGGCGTAGGGCACGAAGCCCTCGAGCCGGATCTTGACCTTGGAGTTCAGGTGCAGCTCGTGGAGGTCGTAGGCCATGATGGCTTCCGCGACCGAGGAGAAGATCCGGCCCTCGCCAGCTGAACCGACACGCTTAGTGGTCAGGTGGTAAAGACCGATGATCATATCCTGCGACGGCAGGGTCACCGGGCGGCCGTCAGACGGCTTCAGGATGTTGTTCGAGGACAGCATCAGGATGCGGGCCTCGGCCTGGGCTTCGGGGCTCAGCGGCAGGTGGACTGCCATCTGGTCGCCGTCGAAGTCGGCGTTGAAGGCGCCACAAACCAGCGGGTGCAGCTGGATTGCCTTGCCTTCAACGAGCTGCGGCTCGAACGCCTGGATGCCAAGACGGTGCAGGGTAGGTGCACGGTTCAGCAGGACCGGGTGCTCGGTGATGATCTCTTCGAGGACGTCCCAGACCTGCGGACGGTAACGCTCCACCATGCGCTTGGCCGACTTGATGTTCTGGGCGTGGTTGAGGTCAACCAGGCGCTTCATCACGAACGGCTTGAAGAGCTCCAGGGCCATCTGCTTAGGCAGACCACACTGGTGCAGCTTCAGCTGCGGGCCGACGACGATGACCGAACGGCCCGAGTAGTCGACGCGCTTGCCAAGGAGGTTCTGGCGGAAACGGCCCTGCTTGCCCTTGAGCATGTCGCTCAGGGACTTCAGCGGACGGTTGCCCGGTCCGGTGACCGGACGGCCGCGGCGGCCGTTGTCGAAGAGGCTGTCAACAGCTTCCTGAAGCATGCGCTTCTCGTTGTTGACGATGATCTCCGGAGCGCCGAGATCAAGCAGGCGCTTGAGGCGGTTGTTGCGGTTGATCACGCGGCGGTAGAGGTCGTTGAGGTCGGAGGTCGCGAAGCGGCCACCGTCCAGCTGGACCATCGGGCGCAGTTCCGGCGGGATCACCGGGACGGCGTCCAGCACCATGCCGAGCGGGCTGTTGTTGGTCGTCAGGAAAGCGTTGACCACCTTGAGCCGCTTCAGGGCACGGGTCTTGCGCTGGCCCTTGCCGTTGGCGATGATGTCGCGCAGCATGTCCGACTCGGCCTGCATGTCGAAGTTCTCAAGACGCTTCTTGATGGCCTCGGCACCCATGGAGCCTTCGAAGTACATGCCGTAGCGGTCGCGCAGTTCGCGGTACAGGCCTTCGTCACCTTCGAGGTCAGCGACCTTGAGGTTCTTGAAGCGGTCCCAGACCTGCTCGAGGCGCTCGATTTCGGCGTCGGCACGCTTGCGGACGTTCGCCATCTGGCGGTCAGCGGAGTCGCGGGCCTTCTTCTTGTCGGCAGCCTTGGCGCCTTCGCCTTCGAGACGGGCGAGCTCGTTCTCAAGGTCGCGGGCGATCGTGGCGATGTCGGAGTCGCGGTTGTCGATCAGCTGCTTCTTCTCGATGTCGTGCTCAACCTGGAGGTTGGGCAGTTCTTCGTGGCGGCTGTCGGCGTCGACGCTCGTGATCATGTAGGCGGCGAAGTAGATGACCTTTTCGAGGTCCTTCGGTGCCAGGTCAAGGAGGTATCCCAGGCGGGAGGGAACACCCTTGAAGTACCAGATGTGCGTGACCGGGGCGGCGAGCTCGATGTGGCCCATGCGCTCACGGCGGACCTTGGCGCGGGTGACCTCAACGCCACACCGCTCGCAGATGATGCCCTTGAAGCGCACGCGCTTGTACTTACCGCAGTAGCATTCCCAGTCGCGGGACGGGCCGAAGATCTTCTCGCAGAAGAGGCCGTCCTTCTCGGGCTTGAGCGTGCGGTAGTTGATGGTTTCCGGCTTCTTAACCTCGCCGTACGACCAGCCACGGATGTCTTCCGCGGTGGCGAGGCCGATCTGCATGAGGCCGAAGGAGGATTCGCTGGACATATGGTCCCTGTTCTCTCTTGTTCTCTAAATTCTGAAGTCTTGGGTTACGGGAAGAGGGAGGTGATGCCCCGGAAAGGACGGCGCGGCGGGGCCGCGCGCCCTTCCCGGAACCCCACCTGCTAAACCTCTTCTACGGAACTGGGCTCTGCACGAGACAGATCGATGCCCAGTTCTTCCGCAGCCGTGAAGACTGCGTCATCAGAGTCACGCATTTCAATTGTGGTTCCGTCCGTGGAAAGCACTTCCACGTTCAGGCACAGCGACTGCATTTCCTTGATCAAGACCTTGAAGGACTCAGGAACGCCCGGCTCGGGGATGTTCTCGCCCTTGACGATGGCTTCGTAGACCTTCACACGACCGTGGATATCATCCGACTTGATCGTCAGCAGTTCCTGCAGCGTGTAAGCGGCGCCGTAAGCCTCGAGCGCCCACACTTCCATTTCACCGAAGCGCTGGCCACCGAACTGTGCCTTACCACCCAGCGGCTGCTGCGTGATCATGGAGTACGGGCCGGTGGAACGGGCGTGGATCTTGTCGTCCACCAGGTGGTGAAGCTTCAGGATGTACATGTAGCCGACCGAGATCGGATCCGGGAACGGCTCGCCGGAGCGGCCGTCGAACAGACGGGTCTTGCCGGAGGAGTTGATCAGGCGGTCGCCGTCGCGGGTGACGTTGGTGGAATCGAGCAGGCCCGTGATTTCCTCTTCACGCGCACCGTCGAAGACCGGCGTCGCCACAGTGGTCTGGCCACTCTCGCGCGGCAGGTTCGGCAGCTGCTTGACCCACTCGGGCTCGCCCTCGATCTTCCAACCGGTCTTGGCAACCCAGCCGAGGTGCGTCTCCAGCACCTGGCCGACGTTCATACGGCCCGGAACACCCAGCGGGTTCAGGACGATATCAACGGGGGTACCGTCGGCAAGGAAGGGCATGTCCTCGATCGGGAGGATCTTGGAGATAACACCCTTGTTGCCGTGACGGCCGGCGAGCTTGTCGCCGTCGGTGATCTTGCGCTTGGCAGCCACGTACACGCGCACCAGCTGGTTGACGCCCGGGGGCAGCTCGTCGTCGTTGTCGCGATCGAAGACGCGGACACCGATCACGGTGCCGGACTCGCCGTGCGGCACCTTCAGGGAGGTGTCACGCACTTCGCGGGACTTCTCACCAAAGATGGCGCGCAGCAGGCGCTCTTCCGGGGTCAGCTCGGTCTCGCCCTTGGGGGTGACCTTGCCGACCAGGATGTCGCCGGCCTCAACCTCGGCACCAATGTGGATGATGCCGCGCTCGTCCAGGCCTGCCAGGACTTCCTCAGACACGTTGGGGATGTCACGGGTGATTTCCTCGGCACCAAGCTTGGTGTCGCGGGCATCGATCTCGTGCTCCTCGATGTGGATGGAGGACAGGACGTCCTCGGCCACGATGCGCTGGGACAGGATGATGGCATCCTCGAAGTTGTGGCCTTCCCATGACATGAATGCCACGAGCAGGTTCTTACCGAGGGCGAGCTCGCCCTGGTCCGTTGCCGGGCCGTCAGCGATGATGCCGCCGACCTCCAGGCGCTGGCCTTCGTTCACCAGGACACGGTTGTTGTAGCAGTTGCCCTGGTTGGAGCGCGCGAACTTGTTGATGCGGTAGTTGGTTTCCGTACCGTCATCGTTGAGCATGATGACCAGCTCAGCGGAGACCTCGGTAACCACACCGGCCTTCTTGGCGATGGTGACGTCACCGGCGTCCACAGCTGCGGCGCGTTCCATGCCGGTACCGACGAACGGCGCCTCGGAACGGACCAGCGGCACGGCCTGGCGCTGCATGTTGGCACCCATGAGTGCACGGTTGGCATCGTCATGCTCGAGGAACGGGATCAGGGCGGTAGCCACGGACACCATCTGGCGCGGGGAGACGTCCATGAACTCGACGTCGGCGGCGGGAACCAGCACGGGCTCGCCTCCACCACCGCGGGCACGGACCAGGACGGTCTCTTCCGCGAACTTCTTGTTCGCATCGAGCGGGGCGTTGGCCTGAGCGATCAGGACCTCGGCTTCGTCGTCGGCGGTGAGGTACTTGACCTCATCGGAGACGACACCCTCGGCGACCAGGCGGTACGGGGTCTCGATAAAACCGAACGGGTTGATGCGTCCGTAGGAAGCCAGCGAACCGATCAGGCCAATGTTCGGGCCTTCAGGAGTTTCGATGGGGCACATACGTCCGTAGTGGGACGGGTGCACGTCACGAACTTCCATGCCGGCACGGTCACGGGACAGACCACCCGGGCCAAGCGCGGACAGGCGGCGCTTGTGGGTCAGACCCGAGAGCGGGTTGTTCTGGTCCATGAACTGGGACAGCTGGGAAGTTCCGAAGAACTCCTTGATGGCTGCCACAACGGGACGAATGTTGATCAGGGTCTGCGGCGTGATGGCCTCGACGTCCTGGGTCGTCATGCGTTCGCGGACAACGCGCTCCATGCGGGACAGGCCGGTGCGGACCTGGTTCTCGATGAGTTCGCCGACGGCGCGGATGCGACGGTTGCCGAAGTGGTCGATGTCATCGATCTCGACGCGGAGTTCGTGGTCCTGGCCGTCGCGCTTGCCCGTGAGGGTCTTCTCGCCGGCGTGCAGGGCAACCAGGAACTTGATCATGGCCACGATGTCTTCAACGTGCAGGACCGAGGCTTCCTTGTCGCCAAGGGAACGGTCGATGCCAAGCTTGCGGTTGATCTTGTAACGGCCAACCTTGGCCAGATCGTAGCGCTTGGAGTTGAAGTACAGGTTGTCCAGCAGGGACTGGGCAGCCTCAACCGTGGGCGGCTCGCCCGGTCGCAGCTTCCGGTAGATGTCCAGCAACGCGTCTTCGCGGGTCTCGGTGGCGTCCTTCTCCAACGTTGCGCGCATGGAGTCGTACTGGCCGAATTCCTCGAGGATCTGGCCTTCGGTCCAGCCGAGGGCCTTGAGCAGCACGGTGACGGACTGCTTGCGCTTGCGGTCAAGACGGACGCCGACCTGGTCGCGCTTGTCGATTTCGAGTTCGAACCAGGCGCCACGGGACGGGATGATCTTCGCGGTGAAGATGTCCTTGTCGCTGGTCTTGTCGGCGGTGCGCTCAAAGTAGGCGCCCGGCGAGCGGACCAGCTGGGAGACGACGACACGCTCGGTGCCGTTGACGACGAAGGTGCCCTTCTCGGTCATCAGCGGGAAGTCACCCATGAACACGGTCTGCTGCTTGATTTCGCCCGTGTTGTTGTTCATGAACTCGGCCTTGACGTACAGCGGAGCCGAGTACGTTGCGTCCCGGTCCTTGCACTCGGCCATGGTGTATTTGGGGTCAGCGAACTCCGGCTCGGAGAAGCTCAGGGACATGGTGCCCTGGAAGTCTTCGATCGGGGAGATCTCTTCGAAGATGTCGGACAGACCCGAGGAGGTGGCGACGCTGAGGTCGCCTTCTTCGACGGCCTTCGCAACGCGCGCCTGCCAGCGTTCGTTTCCGACCAGCCAGTCAAAGCTGTCGGTTTGCAGGGCGAGCAGATTCGGAACATCAAGAGGTTCGTGAATCTTTGCGAATGAGAGCCGGCGGGTTGCACCGTCGGTGCTGTCGGCATTGATAGCGGTAGCGTTGTTTACATTAGAGGTGCTCGAGGCGACCAAGAGGGATCCTTCCACAGACCTTCAGGCGTTGTCAGATCTCCCCCGTTATGCACTCTGCAGAATGACTCCGCAGCGCTACCAATCCGGTTCCGCTATATGACCCGGGACCCGCGCTGTCCACGCTGGTGCACGTTGTAGACGGCACATTGATGGAACAGCTGTCAGGCTAAGCCCACCGCTATATGAAGGCTGAAGGTAAACAGGGAAGACGCAAATATCTACGATACGGCAAAGCAACCTACTTGTCTACCCCACTTCCGGCAGGATTGCAAGCACGAAGTTCCGGTGGAATTTTGGCGGGGTTTGACGGAGGTTTGGCGGAGGTTTGGCGGAGGCCCGCCGGAATTGAGGCGGAGGCCCGCCGTGCTGCCCCAGAGACTGGGACGAATGGATAGGTGACGGGGCTCACGATAACGTAGACATAAGTCGTCGTAGATCGGAAGAAAACACCATGAGCAATCCCGCAGACAACAACGATGTTGTCATCCTCGCAGCCGCCCGCACCCCCCAGGGACGCCTGAACGGGCAACTGGCCAGCTTCACCGCCGTCGAACTCGGCACCCACGCCATCCGCGCCGCCCTTGCCGCGAGCGGCGTCAAAGCCGACCAGGTGGACAGCGTGATCATGGGGCAGGTCCTGCAGGCCGGAGCCGGCCAGAACCCGGCGCGCCAGAGCGCCATCGGGGCCGGCATCGGCTGGAACGTTCCCACGGTAACCATCAACAAGGTCTGCCTCTCCGGCCTCACCGCAGTGATCGACGCCGCCCGGATGATCCGCAGCGGCGACGCCACGGTGGTGGTGGCCGGCGGCCAGGAGTCCATGACCCGCGCACCCCACGTGCTGCCCGGCTCCCGGCAGGGCTGGGCGTACGGCACGGTCCAGGCCCTCGACGTCGCCGCGCACGACGGCCTTACCGACGCCTTCGACGGGCAGTCCATGGGACTGTCCACCGAGACCAAGAACCTGACCCTCGGCATCGACCGGGCCTCCCAGGACAACGTGGCTGCCCAGTCGCACCAGCGTGCCGCCCGGGCCGCCAAGGACGGCGTCTTCGACGGCGAAATCGCCGCGATGAGCGTCAAGCAGCGCAAGGGCGATCCGATCGCCGTCACCTCCGACGAGGGCATCCGGCCGGACACGACAGTCGAATCGCTAGCCGGCCTGCGCGCGGCGTTCGTCACGGACGGAACCATCACGGCGGGCAACTCCTCTCCCCTGTCCGACGGCGCCGCCGCCCTGGTGCTGACCAGCCGGAAGTTCGCAGAAGACAACGGCCTCGACTACCTCGCGGTGGTGGGCAAGCCGGGCCAGGTGGCCGGGCCGGACAACTCGCTGCACTCCCAGCCGTCGAACGCCATCAAGAACGCCCTGGACAAGGCCGGCTGGTCCGCCGCGGACCTCGACTTCATCGAAATCAACGAGGCCTTCGGCTCCGTCGCGGTGCAGTCCTTGAAGGACCTCGACTATCCGCTGGAGCAGTGCAACATCCATGGCGGCGCCATCGCCCTGGGCCACCCGATCGGGGCCTCCGGCGCCCGGCTGGCCCTGCACGCAGCCCACGAACTCAAACGCCGGGGCACCGGCAAGGCAGCAGTGTCCCTGTGCGGCGGCGGCGGACAGGGCGAGGCGCTGCTGCTCTACCGCGACTGACCGGGCGAACCTGGAACCCGGAGAAAACGGATATTCGGGGAGCCGGGAGACCGCCTCAGGGCGGGGATCAGCCACAAAGAGTCAGGGAAAGGTTTGACGAGGATGTCGGAGCAGGGAACAACCAACGGCGGCCGCGAGCGGTTCCTGGCCGACGCCGCGGCCCGCGGCCTGGACGTCGAGATCGTGGAACGCCTCGCCGCCCGCAGCCTTGAGGAGGCGGCAGGAATCCTCGGGATCCAACCCGCGGACATCGTGAAGTCGCTCGTGGTAAAGCACAAGGACGGCAGTTTCCTGTTCGCCCTGGTCCCGGGTGACCGTCAGATCTCCTGGCCCAAGCTGCGGGCGCTGCTGGGCGTCAACAAGCTCTCACTCCCCGCGGCGGATACCGCCTTCCAAGCCACCGGGTACGAGCGCGGGACCATCACGCCGCTCGGCAGCACCCGCCCCTGGCCGGTCTATGCCGACCAGACCATCGCGGGACGGCGGATTTCCATGGGCGCCGGGGAACACGGCTACAGCGCGTTTGTGGACGCGGACGCCCTGACGGCGGCCCTGGGCGCCGTCGTCGCCGACATCACCGAACCGAACTAGACCGCCCGGGTTAAAAGCGTTGCTGTTTGCCCGCCTTGTGGTTGGGGTCGGGAGTTGTTGGGGCCGGGGCTAGGCGGTGACCGTCAACGGCGCCCCGTTGACGGTGAGCCGCCAATTGGCCTGGCTGAACACCGCGACGTCCAGGGTGCCGCGGTCCACCACGTAGTCGATGATGCGCTGGCGGATCTCCTGCTGGCTGTTCGAGAGCACCGGCGCGCTCTTCACGGCCGGGAAGTTGCCGCCGCCGCTCTGCCGGTAGTTGTTGATGGCCAGGGCGAATTCCTGATCGGGCGCCAGCGCCTGGCCGCCGTAGCTAAGGTTGGCGATCCGGTCCCCCGCCGGCCGGGCGAGGTCGATCTCATAGTTCAGCGGCGCATCGAGCCCGTAGACCACGTCGTAGTTGTAGTCGGGCGTGCCGTTCGGGGCCGTGGCCGTCACGGCGTTCGTGACGTCCTGGGCCTTGGCCGTGGTGGCGGTGACCGGCTTGAAGTACTGCGCGGACCACTCCAGGTATGCCTTGACCTGCGCCCCGGTGACCCTAATGGCAAGCAGCGTGTTGTCGAAGATGTATAGCCCCGCGACATCGCGGATGGTCAGCGGTCCGGCCTTGACGTCCACAGCACGGGAAAAAGCCGCCGCAATGGACAAGACCGGAAGCCCGGCAGCTGGAGTGCTGGCGAGCTCGACCTTGATGGTGCTGGCCTGGATGTAGTTGATGGCGTCGATCGCGGCAGAGTCCTCCCAGCAGGCGGTGGCCGTGCTGAGCGGCGCCGTGGAGGTGCCGATGACCTTGTTGACGTAGTTGACCGTGGTCTCGTGCCCGGCCTGAACGGCCCGGACGACGGCGGGATCGGCGTCGACGGTCTTGGCGTCCAAGAGGAGCGAATGCGCCGCGGTGACGGCCCACTGCCCCTTTTCCTTGACGAGTTCGAGGTCCATGACGGACACGCGCATGCCCCATTTGAGCGGCTCGGTCAGGAGCACCTGCTTGCCGGTGGCCTTGTTCGTGACGAAGCGCTCGGGGATCTCCAGGTGGGCGTGCCCGACCAGGATGGCGTCGATGCCCGGGACTTCCTCGGCGAGCTGGGTGGATGCGTTCTCGGGGAAAGGGAGGGCGTCGCCGTAGGACGATCCTGGAGTCGCTCCCGAATGGCTCGTGACGATCACGACGTCGGCCCCGGCGGCCTTCACTTGAGGGATGACGGTCCTGGCCTCTTCGACGATGCCGTTGAAATCGAGTTTGCCCTGGACGTTGTCCCGGTCCCAGAGCGCGCAGCCCGGCGTCACCAGGCCCACCAGGCCAACCGTCAGCCAGCCGTTGTCCGTCTTAATCCGCTTCAGGACGTAGGGGGTGAAGGCGCGCCCGCCGGTCACGGCGTCGTGGACGTTGGCGCCCAGCAGCGGGAAGTCCAGTTGCCGCTCCCAGGTGCGCAGGAGCTCGATGCCGTAGTTGAACTCGTGGTTGCCCAGCCCCACGGCGTCGTAGCCGATGGTGTTCATGGCCAGCGCCATGGGATGTTTCACGGTTGCCGAGATGGGGTTGATCTTGGCGAAGTAGTAGGCCAGGGGCGTGCCCTGGATGGTGTCGCCGGCGTCGATGGTCAGCGTGTTGGCCGCCCCGCGCTCTGCCCGCACGGCGTTGATCAGGGTCGCGGCCTGGGCAATCCCGATCTTGTTCCCGGCCCCGTCGGCATAGGGGACGTTCTTGAAGTAGTCCCAGTTGAAGACGTTGTTGTGCAGATCCGTGGTGCCGAGCACCGTCAGGGTGAACTGTTTCTTGGCTGTTGCTTTGCCGCCGGCCTGGCCTTCGGCCTGGCCGCCCGCCTGTGCCGCAGGGGCCCCGGCCAGCGCGGCGGCGGCTGCGCCCCCGCCCACGAGGGCTGCCGCGAGCATCGCGCGGCGGGAGGGGGAAGGTTTCGGGTCAGTCATTGTGGGTGAACTCCTGAACGTTGGGGGCCGGTGGGCACAAATCCAAAGTCTAGGGTCGCGCCACCAACTGCGACAGGGGTATCAGTAAAACTTTGCCGAATCCTTGGGTGCCGTTCACCGGCGCCCGCGGGATTCGTTTCCGGCTCGGGAGGCCCGGAAACGCAGGAAACCCCGCCCACCTGAGTGGACGGGGTTTCCTTCGAGCAGTGCGGATCGCGATGGATCCGGACGGCGGGAGTTACTTGAGGGTAACGCGGGCGCCAGCTTCTTCGAGCTGAGCCTTTGCCTTCTCGGCAGCTTCCTTGGTGGCGCCTTCGAGGACGGCCTTGGGTGCGCTGTCAACCAGGTCCTTGGCTTCCTTGAGGCCCAGGGAGGTGATGGCGCGAACTTCCTTGATCACTGCGATCTTCTTGTCGCCAGCAGCTTCGAGGATGACGTCGAAGTCAGTCTTCTCTTCGGCTTCTTCAGCAGCGGCGGCCGGGCCGGCAACGGCAACGGCAGCAGCGGTAACTTCGAAGGTCTCTTCGAAGAGCTTGACGAACTCGGAGAGCTCGATGATGGTCAGTTCCTTGAAAGCTTCAATGAGCTCTTCGTTGGTGAGCTTCGCCATGGTGTGGCGTCCTTCCTATAGTGGTGCGCGGCGGCCCTGAGGCTCGCTGTGCACCGGAGTCTTATGGAGAAGAGGACTAGTTCTCTTCGGGGGCTGCGGCTTCGGCCGGTGCTTCGGCCTCGGCTGCTGCATCTGCTGCGGGAGCTTCTTCAGCGGCGGGTGCTTCGGCTTCTGCCGGTGCACCGTTCTCTTCTTCAAGCTTGAGGCGCAGAGCGTCGATGATGCGTACAGCAGCGGCAGCAGGAGCCTTGAGGATGCCTGCAACCTTAGCGAGCTGCAGCTCACGGGACTCGAGTGCTGCCAGGGCAGCAACTTCGCTGGCGTTCAGTGCCTTGCCCTCGAAGTAACCGGTCTTGATGACCAGCTGCTTGTTAGCCTTGGCAAAATCCGTCAGGCTCTTGGCAGCGGCAACTGCGTCACCCTTGATGAACGCGATTGCAGTGGGGCCGGCGAGCTGGTTGTCGAATGCTTCGACACCAGCTTCCTTGGCTGCAATAGCGGTCAGGGTGTTCTTGACGACCGAGAACTTGGTGTCCTGGCCGAGAGAGACACGCAGCTGCTTGAGCTGTGCAACGGTGAGCCCACGGTATTCGGTCAGGACAGCGGCGTTCGATTCCTTGAAATCGTTAGTGATCTCAGCTACTGCTGAAACCTTGCTAGGCGTTGCCATAACCCTCCTTCCGGGGATAGTGCCGGTGTGTCCGGGTCCCCGCTCAAAAAGAGCTAAAACTAAAAAACGCCCCGCGCAGATGCACGGGGCTTGTCTCGACGCGGTCTATGACCGCGGAGCTTTGCTTCGTTCACCTGCGCCGGCCGCCCTATGTTCAGGGTCCTTCGTCCGGAAATCCACTGCGCTCTCCCGGCGCGACTGCAGAAGTGAGTCTTGCTTGGGAGAGTGGATTTCCAACAACCGACGGTCTTTGGTCCTCCAAGCTTACGGGACGCGGCGCGCGTGTTCCAAATCGGGCAAAGGTGACCGGCCCAGCGGGCCGTCAGCCTGCGCCCCCAGCTGGCGGCAGCGCCGCGCCCTCAGCTGACGGCCGGCCCGAAGTTGGGGAGTTCTTTCTGCCAGAGACCCGTCACGCCCGCCGTCGTAAATCCGAGCTGCTGGTTGACCTTCAGGAGGTAGCGGTTCTCCGGGGCGTTCCACGTGTACAGGACCCGGGCGTCCGGGAACTGTTCGCTGAGCCGTTCCATGTTGGCGACCTTGATCAGCAGCCCGAGTTTGTTGCCACGGTGTTCCTGCAGCACCACAGTGTCGTCCTGGAAGACGACATCCGGGCGCAGGGCCAGGACACTGATGGTGGTCAGGCCCACGAGCGTGCCGCTGGCGATGTGCTCGACGGCGGTGACCACCGTCCGGCGGCCCTGGGCAATGGTGACCTCCTCCGCTTCCCGGAGGATGCCGCCGTCGAACACCATCTCCTGGGCATCCGGCCCCGGCACTTCGTCCTCCCCTGCCTGGTTCTCCAAGGCGGCGACGGCCTCCAGCCACTGGTCGGGGCACCGGTCCGTCCAGTGGTGCAGACGGTAGCGGCCGCCATTGGCTTCCTCGGCCTCGGCTTCGAGTTCGGCGACGAGTTTGGTGTCCAGCGGCAGCGTGCAGGAACTGAACTGTTCGATGTGCTGGAGGGTGTAGCCGGTGTGGCGGGCAAATTCGACGTCACGGCTTCCCAACGGGACAAACCCGACGCCGCTGCCGGGCACGAGCTGTTCGGCGTCCGGGTCCGTCAGGGTTGATCCCGGATGGTTGGTGTCGATCAGGATCGTGTGGCGGCCCTCGTCCCGGGCGAAGTGCTCCGCGGCCTCCAGCAGCTGCCTGCCCACGCCCTGGCGCCGGAACTCCGGAAGGATATCGAGCGTGAATTCGGCGAGGTCAAGGTTGTCCATGAGCGGCAGCGCGATGTCCGCTGTCCCGACAATCACGCCGTCGATCTTGGCCACCAGGATCACCTGGCGTTCGTACGGGTCCGCCATCTCCAGAAGCTTCTCCTGCGGCGCGTAGGCGAGGTCGTCCGTGCCCCAGGTTTGCATCCGGACCCGCCGCCCCACTTCGATGGCGGCGAGGAAGTCGGCGGCATCGGGCGCGTCAAGGGAATCGGGGATCCACAGCTGCTCAATCCGTACTTCGTTTGCCATAGAGGGCATCATCCCAGCCGTTGTGCCATCCACCATCGGTACGGCCCGGCTCAAACCGGGCTTTCAACCGCCAGCATATGCTGGTTTGGGCCGCTGTTCCATTGGTGACGCCGGCCAGTTTTCGCTCCATTCGGCGCCCGGCCGTTTCCGCTCCGTTCGGCGCCTGCAGTCAGTTGCGGGCGCCGTTGCCGGCGGTGGTCCGCTGCCACTCGCCGTCGTAGCCCGCCGGTTTGAATCCCAGCGCGATGTTGATGCCGAGCATGTGATCGTTTTCGGCGGCGTTGTAGGTCAGGACGCGCCGCACCGCTGGGTAGGCCTCGCCCAGCAGCCGCAGGTTGAGGATCTTGATCAACATGCCGAGCCGGTGGCCGCGGTGGCTCGCCGCGACGAGGGTATCGTCCTGGCTGGCCAGCCAGGGTTTGTCGGCTGATGTCAGGAGGACGGTATACGCGGCCAGTTCACCCGTGGCCCGGTGCCGGGCCACCACCACCAGGGTGGACTCGCCGGCCCGCCGCCAGGTGTCCTCGACGTGGCGGACCCTGGCGACGTCCCAGATTTCCGGCTCGTAGCTCAGCGCGCCCGTGGGCGCGTCCGTGCTCATGCGTGACATCAGCACCGCTAGCCCTGCGGCATGTTCCTCCGGGCATGCATCGGTCCAGTGCAGCAGCTCGTACTCCGCCGCCCTTGCGTGGGCGTCCCGTTCCAGGCTGTCCAGGTCCGCTGTGGGCGGGACGTCGAGCGAACTAAAACGCTCGACCTGCTCCAGCCGGTAGCCGGCCTGCCTGGCGAAGCGGACGCCGCGTGCGCCGGGCGGCAGCGCGCCGGCCCCCGTGGCGGGCTTGACGAGATCCGGGCCATCGACGTCGAAGTCGGCCGGGTGCTCTGTGAAGGTCTGCAGTACTGTCCGCCCGCCGGCGGCGGCCAGCGCTTCGGCGTGTTCCAGCAGGGCCCGGCCGATCCCAGCGCCGGCGAAGGAGTCCAGGACGCTCACGTGCAGGAGCGCGGAGCCCAGGTTCTCCTGCAATTCGCAGCGCAGCCAGGAGTTGGCCACCATGCGCCCGTCGACACGGACGAAGAAGAGCCGCGTGCGGGTGTAGGCAGAATCCTGCCAGTACTGCAGGCGTGCCGCCGGGGACATCGACCGGTCAAGGTTGCCCCAGGTCTGCAGGACGAGCTCATCGCAGAGTTCCATGAATTCCAGGAACTCCGCTGCGTCAGCATCAGCGGCATCAAGGCTTGCGGGCAGGGAAAGTTGCTCGATGAAGTACGACGGCGTAGTCACCGGGACAGCCTAACCGGCAAGACCGGCGGCTCAAAGGGTTCGGGACGCCGACGATGTCAGGCGCCGATGATGCCAAGGCGCCGGTGATGTCAGGTCCAGAAACAGCGAAAGGCCGTCCCGCAGTTGCGGGACGGCCTTTCGCTGGAGCTGGTGACGCCGGTGTTGCTGGCTGCACCTTGGATCCGCGGATCCGGTGGGGACTAGACCTCGGTCAGGACCTTGGTGACGTTGGGGTCAACCGAGATGCCCGGGCCAAACGTGGTGGCGACGGTGGCCTTCTGGATGTAGCGGCCCTTGGAAGCGGACGGCTTGAGGCGAAGAACCTCTTCCAGTGCGGCAGCGTAGTTCTCGGCCAGCTTCAGGGCGTCGAAGGAAACCTTGCCGATGATGAAGTGCAGGTTCGAGTGCTTGTCGACGCGGAAGTCGATCTTGCCGCCCTTGATGTCGTTGACAGCCTTCGCGACGTCAGCGGTCACGGTGCCGGTCTTCGGGTTCGGCATCAGGTTACGCGGACCCAGGACCTTACCGAGGCGGCCAACCTTGCCCATGAGGTCAGGGGTGGCGACGGCGGCGTCGAAGTCGGTCCAGCCGCCGGCGATCTTTTCGATCAGGTCATCGGAACCAACGAAGTCGGCGCCGGCTGCGATTGCAGCCTCAGCCTTGTCGCCCGTTGCGAAGACGAGGACGCGGGCGGTCTTACCGGTGCCGTGGGGCAGGATAACGGTGCCGCGGACCATCTGGTCGGCCTTGCGAGGGTCAACGCCCAGGCGGAAAGCGACCTCAACGGTGGCGTCGAACTTGGACGGGTTGGTGTCCTTGGCGAGCGTCACTGCCTCGAACGGCGCGTAGAACTTCTCCGCGTCGATCTTGGCCGCGGCTGCCTCATATGCTTTGCTGCGCTTTGCCATGCTGCTTATTTCTCCTTGTGCAGTTGTGGTCTGCGGACCGCGCTGGGCCCTGCCACAGGCGGCATTCCGGCTGGTTCATCTTCCGGAATTCCGCTTTTCATTGTTTAGGTGGTGCCGGCTGGCCGGCGGTGCTGACCGTCGTCGTGCTCGGTTTCCCGAACCCGGCGAATCAGCGGTGGGGAATTAACCCTCGACGGTGATACCCATGGAGCGGGCGGTGCCGGCGATGATCTTCGCTGCGCCTTCGAGGCTGGTGGCGTTGAGGTCTTCCATCTTGGTGGTGGCGATCTCGTTGACCTGGGCCTGGGTCAGCTTGGCAACCTTGACGGTGTGCGGGGTAGCCGAACCCTTGGCGACGCCTGCAGCCTTTTTGATGAGCTCTGCAGCCGGCGGGGTCTTGGTGATGAACGTGAAGGAGCGGTCTTCGTAGACCGTGATCTCCACGGGGATAACGTTGCCGCGCTGGGCTTCCGTCGCAGCGTTGTACGCCTTGCAGAATTCCATGATGTTGACACCGTGCTGGCCAAGCGCAGGACCGATCGGCGGGGCCGGGTTAGCGGCACCTGCCTGGATCTGCAGCTTGATGAGGCCGGTGACCTTCTTCTTGGGAGCCAATGTAGGTCCTTCTCTCAAATACGTCCTGGGGCACAGGAGCGTGCCTCAGGTTGGTGGCCGCCATGGCAAGGCGGCCGGCCGCTCCGTGGCTGCTAAGCGGGCAGCCCGGGGCGAATTCTTAGGGAACAGCTAGATCTTGCTGACCTGGTTGAACGCCAGGGTGACCGGAGTCTCGCGCTCGAAGATTGACACCAGCACCACGAGGGTCTGGGAATCGATCTTGATCTCGGAGATCGTCGCGGGGAGGGTCTCGAACGGGCCTTCCTTGACGATGACGGACTCGCCGACCTCGAAGTCGACGTCAACCTGGGCGGCGGCGTGCTTGACCGGCTTGCCCTTCTCGGCCTGCTCTTCTTCGAAGACCGGGGCGAGCATGGAGAAGACCTCATCAAGGCGCAGCGGGACCGGGTTGTGCGCGTTGCCCACGAAGCCGGTGACGCCGGGGGTGTGGCGGACGGCGCCCCAGGAAGCGTCCGTCAGGTCCATGCGGACCAGGACGTAACCGGGGATGCGGACGCGGTTGATGACCTTGCGCTGAGCGTTCTTGATCTCTACGACTTCCTCCATCGGCACCTGGATTTCGAAGATGTAATCTTCCATGTCCAGGGTCTGGATGCGGGTCTCAAGGTTGGCCTTGACGCGGTTCTCGTAGCCGGCGTAGGAGTGGATGACGTACCAGTCACCTTCCTGGCGGCGCAGCTTGGCCTTGAACTCGTCGGCGGGGTCGACGTCGGCCTTGGCGGCCGCGGCTGCCAGCGCGTCGGCGTCCTCAGCGTCAGTGTCTTCAGCGCCTTCAGCGTCGGTATCCTCAGCATCGACGGCGTCGGCATCTGCTGCCTCTGCCTCTTCTGTGGCTACTTCTTCCGTGGCTTCGGCCTCGTCAGTGACGTCGGAATCGGGCGCAGCAGACGCAGCCTCGGACTCTTCCGCGGCTTCCACCGCGGCGCCCTGGCTCTTATCCAGCTCAGTCTCAGTTACCTCGAGCTCCTGCTCAGACACTTGGTCTCCTGCTTCCTCATTGCCTAACATGCGTATTTAAATGACTCAATTCCGCACACTCCGCGGAATCTCCGGTTTCCCGGGCATCCACGCAGTCTGCGGACCGGTCGCCTTAGCTGTCCGTGGGGCCGCTGCCGCCGAAGACCCAGCTGACCGCGGTCCCGAAGGCCAAGTCCAGCAGGGTGACGATCACCATCATGATGGTCACGAACACCAGCACGACGAGCGTGTAGTTGATCAGTTCTTTTCGGGTCGGTGCGACGACCTTCTTCAGTTCGCCAATGACCTGGCGGATGAAGATCGCGATGCGAGCGAAGAAGCCGGGCTTGGCGGCATTCTTGGCGGGGCGGCCTTTGGAGCTGCTGGCAGCTGTTTCGGTCACCTGGTCCTCACTCATCCTCGCAATGATCGGATACCCGGCTCTGAACTGAACCATGGTTGCTGCGCTTGTTCCGGATGACCCGGAACAGCATGCGCAGGGCAGACAGGACTCGAACCTGCAACCTGCGGTTTTGGAGACCGCTGCGCTACCAATTGCGCCACTACCCTTCGGGGTGAAAATTCGCTCCGGCCGACGCGTTCCCCAGGCTTCCCTGAGGCGCAGGCCATCATCGTGTTTTCAACACCGGAGAACCAGTCTACGCAACAACTGCGCCTACGTCGAACCGGCCCTCTTCCGGACCCCTGCGTGTCTTCGCAAACCAACTGACAGCCGTCAGTCATATTCGCGTTCAGGCACCCCGGGGGATCCGCTGAACAGCATAGAGTAGATTTCGTCGAATCCCATATCCAGCCTTCCAGCTGCAAGCGAAGAACGGACCCGCCCATGTCTGCTGCCCGCATTTCCCAGCGCATTTCCGCCATAGCCGAATCCGCCACTCTGGCCGTCGATGCCAAGGCGAAGGCGCTGAAGGCAGCCGGCCGGCCGGTCATCGGCTTCGGCGCCGGGGAACCCGACTTCCCGACGCCCGGCTACATTGTGCAGGCCGCCATCGAGGCCGCCAGCCAGCCGAAGTACCACCGCTACTCCCCCGCCGGCGGGCTGCCGGAGCTGAAGCAGGCCATCGCGGACAAGACCTTCCGGGATTCCGGCTACAAGGCCGAGGCATCCCAGGTGCTGGTGACCAACGGCGGCAAGCAGGCCGTCTACAACACCTTCGCCACACTCCTGGATCCGGGCGACGAGGTCATTGTTCCCACCCCGTTCTGGACCACCTACCCCGAAGCCATCCGGCTGGGCGGCGGCGTGCCGGTGGAGGTCTTCGCAGGCCCGGAACAGGGATACCTGGTCACCGTGGACCAACTGGAAGCGGCCCTCACCGAGCGCACCAAGATCCTGCTCTTTGTCTCCCCCTCCAACCCCACCGGTGCCGTGTACTCGCCGGAGCAGGTCAAGGAGATCGGCCAGTGGGCAGCGTCCAAGGGCCTGTGGGTTGTCACCGACGAGATCTACGAGCACCTGACGTACGACGGCGTGCCGTTCACGTCGATCGCCACCGCGGTTCCCGAGCTCGGCGACAAGGTGGTCATTCTCAACGGCGTCGCCAAGACCTATGCCATGACCGGCTGGCGCGTGGGCTGGATGATCGGGCCCGCGGACGTCATCAAGGCCGCCACCAACCTGCAGTCCCACGCGACGTCGAACGTCTCCAACATCCCCCAGGTCGCCGCCCTCGCGGCCGTGTCCGGGCCGTTGACCGCCGTCGACGAGATGAAGGTGGCATTTGACCACCGCCGCAAGGCAATCGTCGCCGGCCTGAACGCCATTGAAGGCGTTGACTGCCCGACGCCGAAGGGCGCGTTCTATGTGTACGCGGATGTCCGCGCGCTGCTGGGCAAGGAGTTCCCGTCCGCGAACGGTCCGGTGCGCCCGGCCACCTCTGCCGAACTCGCGACCCTGATCCTGGATGAGGTCGAGGTCGCTGTGGTTCCCGGCGAGGCGTTCGGCCCATCCGGCTACCTGCGCCTGTCCTATGCCCTCGGCGACGACGATCTGGCCACGGGCGTCGCCCGCCTGCAGGACTTCCTCGGCAAAGCGAAGTAGGTAGCCCCAACCCCCCGGTGCGCTATCACTTAGGGTCCTTATTGCCGCGGCAGAGGGATCCTAAGTGATAGCGCATTACTTGGTTTAGAGCAGGCGGCGCTCGGCGGCCCAGCGGGTCAGCTCGTGGCGGCTGGAGAGCTGGAGCTTGCGCAGCACGGCCGAGACGTGGGTTTCGACTGTCTTGATCGAGATGAACAGTTCCTTGGCCACCTCCTTGTAGCTGTAGCCGCGCGCGATCAGGCGCATCACTTCGAGCTCCCGGGCCGAGAGCTTGTCCAGCTCGTCGTCGGCGATATCCGCGGGGGCCGTGCCGAACGCGTCCAGGACGAAGCCGGCAAGCCGGGGCGAGAAGACGGCGTCGCCGCCGGCCACCCGGCGGACGGCGCCGCTGATCTCCGCACCGGAAATTGTCTTCGTCACGTAGCCACGCGCGCCGGCCCGGATCACGGACACGACATCTTCCGCCGCGTCGGAGACGCTCAAGGCCAGGAACCGTGTGGTGCCCAGCAGCGGCGCCGAGCCGGCCAGGACCTCGCGTCCGCCGCCACCACGGCCGCCGGGCAGGTGGACGTCAAGCAGCACGACGTCGGGGCGCTGGGCTGCGATGACGGCGATTGCCTCCTCCACGGTTCCGGCCTCCCCCGCGACGGCGATGTCCGGGTCCAGGTCCGCCTTCAACCCGGAGCGGAAGATGGCGTGGTCGTCCACGATCACCACCCGAACTGGTGCCGGGCCTCCTGGCGGGTTTCCTGGCGGTTGGTTTCCTGGTGCCGGTTTTCCTGTTGCTGGGCTGGTCACTGCTTGGCCTCTCCGTTGGCGTTGTTGGCGGCAGCGCCGGCAGTTCCGGCCGTTCCGGCGGATGCGGCGGCGGGCAGCCGGAGCCGCACTTCGGTGCCGTCCGGGCTGCTGATGATGTCGGCGGTGCCGCCGTGGCGGTTCATCCGGCCGATGATCGATTCCCGGACACCGAGCCGGTCCAGGGGAACCGAATCCGGGTCGAAGCCCGGTCCCCGGTCCTTGACGAAAACTTCTGCGGCGGCGTCGGTGACTTCAAGGTACACGGACACGGGACCCCCGCCGTGCCGCGCGGCGTTCAGCATGGCTTCGCGGGCCGCCTGGACGAGGGCCTCGTGGCGCTGGGTCATGACGCAGTCCCCCACGCTGACCACTTCGACCGCGTGGCCCAGGGCGTCCTCGACCTCTGCGGCGGCGGACGTGATGCCTTCGGACAGCTGGCCGGATTCCTTGTCGGCGTCGCGGTACAGCCAGCCGCGCAGTTCGCGCTCCTGCGCGCGGGCCAGCCGGATGACGTCGTGCTCGTTGCCGGCCCGGCGCTGGATCAGGGCGAGGGTCTGCAGCACGGAGTCATGGAGGTGGGCGGCGATCTCGGCACGCTCGGTGGCGCGTACTCGCCCGGCGCGCTCGGTCTCCAGGTCGCGCCAGAACTTCAGCCCCCAGGGCAGCAGCACCAGGGCCACGCCGCCGAGCACGGCCACCGAGGCCAGGAGGGCCAGCCAGGTCTGTTCCCAGGATCCCGAGCCGGACACCATCACCAGGACGCCGGCCACCACGAGGGCGAGCCCGGCTGCGAGGCGCGCCCAGCCGCCGGCCTGGTCTGCCTTGGTCTTGTCCACCAGCCCCGCCCGGCGGGTCTCGTCCAGTTGCATCCAGGCGATCGCGGCACCGCCCAGGATGGCCGCAACCGGGATCAGGGTGCCGAGGGGCACGTCGACGCCGAGAAGCCGGGCGATAAGGATCCCGGCGGCCAGCAGCAGGCCTGCGCCCAGCAGGATCTCCTTACCGAAGGGCATGCCCGGCACCTTGGACCACCAGGACCCTGGAGTTGGCGTCCCGGGTGTGCCAGCGGTCCCGGACCCTGCCGGAACTCCGGGGGTGCCGGGGGCTGCAAGGGCACCGGGAATCCCGAGGGCGTCCGGGGAGCTGACTGCCGGGGCGATGGGCGACGCCGGGCGACGGGCGTTGCGGCGGGCGCTTTCATCCGCCGTGGGGACCATGATCCAGAGCCAGGCGTAGAAGGCCACCCCGGCGCCGCCCGCGAGCGCGGCTACCGCCATGCCGATCCTGACCATGCGCACCGGCCAGCCCAGATGCGTGGCGAGGCCTGCGCACACGCCGGCAATCACGCGATCGCTGCTGCGGACCAGCGGCGGGCGGGCGGGCGCGGTTGTCATGCATCAATCCAAGCACGGATCGGGGTTCCCCGGACGCGTTTGAGGGCCCAACCCGGGGGCCACTCAGGGACCGTTCAGGGTGTTCCCCAGTAGAGCCCCGCGCCGGGAACGGGAAGGATCGAAGTATGAACCCGCACACTCCGCACCCCGATGAAGGCCCGGCCTCCGCAGACCGGCCGACCACGGATGGAACCTCCGCAGAACGTCCAGACTCAGAACTTCCGGACACCAAACGTCCGGACACAGAACGTCCGGACACTGAACTTCTGCACGCAGAGGCTCCGGACACAGAACGTTCAGCCACAAACCAGCCGGCCGGACCTCAGGCAGGCTCCGATCCGGTCGGCCCGTCGCCGACGGGGCCGCCGCCGCTAGAGCCCCCGCCGCTTTACCCGCCCGGCGACCCTAATGGACCGTTCCCCGCCCGAGAAACCCAGAATTTCTTCGACTGGATCCGCAGCCAGGGTATCTACCGCGGACGCGACCGCTGGATCGGCGGCGTGGCCAGCGGCATAGCACACCGGCTCGGCGTCGATCCCCTGATCATTCGCGGCGTCCTGATCGTCCTGACCGTCTTCGCCGGAATCGGCGTCCTCGCCTACGGTCTCGCCTGGGCGTTGCTGCCCGAACCTGACGGCCGCATTCACGTCCAGGAGGCCGCGGCAGGGCGGTGGACCGCCGGCATGACCGGCGCCCTCATCACCTCGGTTATCGGTTTCCCCAGCCTGGGCAGCGGTGTCTGGGGCTGGGACCGCTTCGGCTTTGGCGCCTTCGTCTGGACCGTCTTCTGGGTGGGCGGCGCCATCTACCTCGTCTACTACCTGACCCAGCGCAATAAGATCCGGAACGGAGCCACTCCCATGCCATCGCGTTACGAGTCCAGCAGCCCGGCCGGCGCCGCGACTTTTGCGGGCAGCTCCCGCACCGGCGCCGGGCAGCAGTCCGCTGACAGCTTCCCGCAGGGCGGCGGCCTGGCATATGGCCACCCCGTCGACGGCTCCGGAGTCTCCGGTTCCGGCCCGGACTGGGGTCCGCCCCCGCCGTCGGGCCCCATCCCGCCCGGGCCTGTTCCGCCCGGCGGGTATGGCCCGGGATCCGGGGCCACTCCGCCCCCTCCCGCCGCACCCCGCAGTCCTGGTCCCGGCACCCCGGCCGTCGCCATTACCGTCGGCTCCGCCCTCCTGGTGGGCGGCGGCATCAAGGCCCTCGACGCCGCCAACGTGATCGACCTCGGTGACGCCGGCAATGCCCTGGTCTGGGCCATCGGCGCGGCCATCCTGGGTCTCGGGATCCTGGTCGCAGGGTTGCGGGGCCGGACCTCCGGGATCCTGGGGTTCTTCGCGGTGGTGGCCCTGCTGATCGGCGCAATCTTCAGCGTGGTCCCGCACGGGGACCGGTTCCGTTTCCAGAACGCCGACTGGACGCCGTCGAGTATTGAACAGGCCAGCGGCGGCTTCGAAATCACCGGCGGCGCCGGAACCGTTGACTTGACCAAGCTGGCGCTGAATCCGCCCTTGGGCTCCGACGTCGTTGTTCCGATCGACGCCACGGCCAGCAACCTCACCGTCGTCATCCCCACCACCGTCCCCGTGCAGGTCCAGGCGGACATGACCATGGGTAACCTCCACGACGGCAACCAGGACCGCGGCGGCATGACGAAGCAGCAAACCGACTACAACGCCTCGCAGCCCGGCGCCCGGATGGTCCTGAAGATCTCCGGCACCGTCAGCAACGTGACCATCAAGGAAGGCAACTGACATGAGCAGCTATGACGACTCGCGGCCGGACGCCGCCGAGCAGGACCGGGAAGCGGGCTCCCCCGCCCGGGTGGGCACGGTGGTCTGGGGACTGACAGTGGTGGCACTGGCCGCGCTGATCATTATTTCCCGGCTCGGCATCGTGGCCCTCGACGGCACCTATGTCCTGATCGGCCTGATGATCGGAGCCGGTGCCGCCTTGATCGTGGGCGGCCTGGTCTCGGCACGCAGGCGTGACAATAGGCCAACGACAGGGAAGTCTTGAACCATGGATAAATTCTTCGACACCATCCGGGGCTTCGGCCTGAAACGTGGTCCGCAGCGTTGGCTTGGCGGCGTCTGCGGCGGAATTGCCGCCAAACTCAATGTTGATGTGGCCTATGTCCGGATCGCTTACCTGCTCCTGAGCCTGCTCCCCGGCCCGGCATTCGTGGTCTACATCGTGGCGTGGCTGCTCCTTCCGGACCAGCGCAACGCGATCGTCCTCGAAAGCTTCCTCTCGAAGCGTTCCTCCCGGCCCTGACGTCGATCACAGGCCGCAAACACAGGCCGTCCCGGCCCCGCGGCCTTGGGCCCGGTAGCTGCACCGCACCACGAAAGGGTGTCCCCGCTTGAAGGCGGGGGCACCCTTTTGTAACCGTTTGTGTCCTGCCCCACACGCGCCACTAGACTCTAGGTGAGCTCAGCGTAGCGCTCTGCCTGTACCCCTTCAAACCAGGATTTGAGCCAGACATGAAAATTGGAATCCTCACCAGCGGCGGAGACTGCCCCGGCCTGAACGCCGTCATCCGCGGCGCCGTCCTCAAGGGAATCGCGGTCCACGGCCAGCAGTTCGTGGGATTCAAGGATGGCTGGCGCGGCGTTGTTGAAGGCGACATCGTGGAGATTCCCCGCACCATGGTCCGCGGCATTGCCAAGCAGGGCGGCACCATCCTCGGCACGTCCCGCACCAACCCGTTTGAGAACGGCGGCGGCCCGGACGTCATCAAGGCCAACATGGACCGGCTCGGGATCGACGCCATCATCGCCATCGGCGGCGAAGGCACCCTGGCTGCCGCAAAGCGGCTCACCGACGCCGGCCTCAAGATCGTGGGCGTGCCCAAGACGGTCGACAACGACCTCGACGCCACGGACTACACCTTCGGCTTCGACACCGCCGTGGAAATCGCCACCGAGGCAATCGACCGGCTGCGCACCACCGGAGAGTCCCACCACCGCTGCATGATTGCTGAAGTCATGGGACGGCACGTGGGCTGGATCGCCTTGCACGCCGGCATGGCCTCCGGCGCCCACGCCATCCTGATCCCGGAGCAGAAGGCCTCCATGGAACAGATCGCCGAGTGGGTCATCTCCGCCCACGATCGTGGCCGCGCCCCGCTGCTAGTGGTCGCCGAGGGCTTCGTGCCCGAAGGCCAGGAGTCCCCGCACTCGGAACGCGGCCTGGACACCTTTGGCCGCCCGCGCCTCGGCGGCATCGCCGAAATGCTGGCGCCCGAGCTGGAGGCACGCACCGGCATCGAGACCCGCGCAACGGTCCTTGGCCACATCCAGCGCGGTGGCGTCCCGACGGCGTTCGACCGCGTCCTGGCCACCCGCCTGGGCATGGCGGCCATCGACTCGGTGGTGGAAAAGCGCTGGGGCACGATGGTGTCGCTGCACGGCACGGATATTGTGCACGTCGGATTCGACGCCGCGCTCGGCAACCTCAAGTCCGTGCCGCAGAGCCGCTACGACGAGGCCGCTGTCCTCTTCGGCTAAGCGGCCTCATCGGCCAAGCGGCTCGCAGGCCGGCCCGGATCAGGCCGCCGGATCGGGTGGACTGCACCGGGTCGACTTCACGATCCGGCCGGTAGCCCGGCCCCTGGTGGGTAGGGTTGATTCATGACTCTTGAGCCCGGTTCTGCTGAAATTGTCCAGCTTGCATGGGCGCGTCGCTTGGGGTTGGACGACGGCGCGTTCGCAGCTGCCGCCGGCGTACGGCTCACCCGGGCGGACGAGAGCGCCCGGACGGTGCAGTTCGTCCGCCTGTTCGGCAACTCCGCCCTGGTGGGCCCGCAATGGGCGCTGGACGCCGCCGTCGGTCTCGCCGACGAGGAACTGGCCCAGCACGTGACGCTCCTGACCATCACCCGCGGGCACGGCGGCCACGGGCTGGGCGCCGCCGCACTCTTTTTCGCCGACGACCTCCCCCTGCAGCAGCCCTCCGAGGAACTGACCGTCTCGCACGGGAACCCGGAAGCGATCGAGCTGGAGACGTTCTGCCCGCCCGATGACGTCAATGAGGTGGGCCTCGCCGAGCTCGAACACCGCTTCACTGTCCTGCATCTGGAAGACGGGCGCCGCACGCCCGTGGCCTGCGGGGCCTACACCGAGTGGGAAGGGCTCCTGGCCCACCTGGGCGTGCTCGTTGCGCCCGAATGGCGGCGCCGCGGTCTGGGCAAGCTGGCAGCCTCGATAGCCGCCCACGAAGCCCTGGCCGCCGGACTGACGCTGCAGTGGCGTTCAGAGGTCAGCAACAAAGGTTCGCTGGCCCTGGCCCGCAGCCTGGGTTTCTCCGCCGGCGGCATCCAGACCAGCGTGCTGCTGGGCTGATCCGGATGCCCGCCAGGCTAGCCGCGCTCCGCGGCGGCCTTCTCCGTGCCCGCACCGGCAGTCGCGCCGGCGCCTGAAACTGCATCGGAATCGGCGCCTGACTCCTTACCCTCAGCTGCGGCCGCGCCCGGCTCGCCCCAGCCTTGGACCGGCTTGGGCTTGGCAAAGAACAGCGCCACGGCAGCGCCGAGCAGGATGACCGCCGCCGGCAGCACGATGGATTGGGCCATCGCCGTCGAGAACCCCTCATGGAGCGCGTCGGGCAACGCACCGCCGAAGCCCATCGGGCTGGCGTCTGCGCCCTCTCCGGGCCGGGCGGGGAGCTCGGCCGCCAGCCGCGCCTGGATGAGGACGGCGATGGCGGCGCTGCCGAGCACGGCGCCGATCTGGCGTGTGGTGTTGTAGACGCCCGAGCCGGCGCCGGCCTGCCGCGGCGGCAGGTTGCGGGTGACGGTGGAGCTCAACGGAGCCCAAATGCCGGCATTGGCGAAGCCCAGCACTGCACTCGGCAGCAGGAACAGCGAGATGGGCGTGTCCGGGTGCATCAGCAGGGCATTCCAGAACAGCGCCACGGACATCAATACCAGGCCGGCCGCGGTGATGAATTTCGGATTGACCTTGTCGATGATCCGGCCGACGACGGGTGCGAGCCCGCCCGAGATCAGCGCCATCGGCACCATCATGAGCGCCGACTGCGTCGGCGTCAGGCCGCGAACGATCTGGTAGTAGAAAATCAACGGCAGGCTGAACGCCGTAACGGTGAAGCCCACGGTGGTGATCGCAATGTTTGCGAGCGAGAAGTTCCGGTCCTTGAAAAGGGACAGTGGCAACAGCGGTTCGCCCTTGTTAAACCGCTGCCACAGGACAAAGACCACCAGCACGGCGATGCCGCTGATGATCAGGCCCCAGACGGTGATGGGGCCGGCGATGGTGCCCCAGTTGTACGTCTCGCCCTCCTGGATGCCGAAGACCAGCAGGAACAGGCCGAGGGCGCTGAGCAGCACGCCGGGAATGTCGAACTTGTGCGGGTGGGTGGTCAGCGAAGGGACAAAACGCTGGGCGAGGATGAAGCCGGCAATCCCGACCGGGACGTTGATGAAGAAGATCCATTCCCAGCCGAGGCCGTCCACCAGCACCCCTCCGAGGATCGGGCCGACCAGGGTGGCGACGCCGGCGGTGGCGCCCCAGATGCCCATGGCGGCGCCGCGGCGGTCCGGGGGGAAGATCCGAGTGATGACGGCCATGGTCTGCGGCGTCATCATGGCAGCGCCGAGGCCCTGGACCACGCGGGCGCCAATGAGGGTCTGGACGTCGCCGGAGAGGCCGCACCACAGCGATGCCATGGTGAAGACGACGAGTCCGGACAGGTAGAGCTTCTTCGGTCCGAACCGGTCGCCGAGCCGGCCCGTGATGAGCAGCGGCACGGCATAGGCGAGCAGGTAGGCGCTGGTCACCCAGATCACCGAGTTGATGTCAGTGTTAAGGCCCTCCATGATGCTCGGATTGGCCACCGAGACGATGGTGGTGTCGATCAGGATCATGAAGAAGCCGATCACCAGGGACCAGAGTGCCGGCCATGGCCGGGCTACGTTTTCCATGGGGTTCCTTAGGGGCTGGCGTGAACGTTGGACGGACTAAGTGTTGGGGCGGCCGGGTCCCGGCCGGGGGTTCTGCAAGGGTTCACCACGGCAGTTCGCCGGAGCGGAGCTGGTCCTGAAGGCTGCGGATCCAGGCGATTTCGGCCTGCAGCGTGTACTGCTGGAACTGGACATCGATCCAGTACTTGCGCTCCACGCCTTTCTTCTTCAGCAGTTCCTCGCCGGAGACCAGGAAGTCGAGCTGCTCCTGCAACGCTTGGAGCCTCCGGTCGAGGAGTTCGACGACGACGCCAGCGGGCAGGTTGTAGGCCTCGGAGATGGCCAGCGGGAAGGACGGGTATTCGTTGACCGGGGCGGCGAGCATGTCCTGCAGCCACTTCGTGAACGCCGCACGGCCGCCTGCAGAGATCGTGTACGTGGTCCGCTCCGGGCGGTTGCCTCCCCGGTCCGTTCCCGTCGCTGCAACCAGGCCCTGCTCTTCGAGCCGCCCGACGGCGTGATAGAGCGTTCCTGGCCGGACCTTGACCAGCCGGTCCTCGTGCCGGGCGATCAGGAGCTGGTACATCTCGTAGGGATGCATCGGCTCTTCCACGAGCAGGGAGAGTGCGGCGACACCCAGCGGTGTCAGTGCGGTTGCCCGGGCCATGGTGCTGTCCTCTTCGGTCTAAAACTGTTTTCGTCGGCCTGAACGGCGATTACTCCACACCGATTATTCCACGTGGAGTATTTGGGGGCAATCTTCCCCGAATCCGTCCCGGCCGGCCCTCACCTTGGGGTGGCCGGACCTCGGTTTCGTCCGGGTTTCGTCAGCCGAGGAGGGCCAGGATCTCCGTGCGGGCGAACATTTGCGCGGCGGCCCGCGCTGTGGGGGTGCCGGCGTCGGGGTCGGCCCCGGCGTCCAACAGCTCCCGGGCGACGTCCGTGTAGCCCTTGAAAACGGCACCGGCCAGTGGCGTCTGCCCGCGGTCGTTGGGCGCGTTGGCGTCGCCTCCGTGATCCAGGATCAGCCGGACGGTGCCAGCGTGACCGTGGTAGGCCGCCAGCATGAGGAGGGAGTCGCCGGAAGAAGTGGTCAGCGTGGCCGGCGCGCCGGCGGCCAGATAGCTGCCCAACAGCGCGGAGTTGCCCTCACGGGCCGCGTCGAAGAGCGTGTGGGCCAGCGCCAGCGTCTCGTCGTCGGGCGCGGCGCCAGCGCTGTCCTGCGGGGACGAGCCCTGGGACGAGTCCAGCGGGGACTCGCCGCTCATCGGGTGCCCCGCAGGAAGCCGGTCTGGCGGCCCACTACCTGGCCTGCGTCGGGAGCCACAATGACTTCCTGGGCCGCGGCGTAGGGCTCGTCGCCGTCCAGCACGGTCAGGACGTCGGCCGGGGCGACGGAGCGTTTGATCACGGCCAGGGCCACCGGGCCCATTTCGTAGTGCTGCGCCACGGACGTCACGGTGCCCACCTTGCGGTCGCCGTTACGCACTTCACTGCCGGCGGCGGGCAGGGTGTGCTGGGAGCCGTCGAGCTGGAGGAACACGAGCCGCCGCGGCGGGTGGCCCAAATTGTGGACGCGGGCGATCGTCTCCTGGCCCTTGTAGCAGCCCTTGGCCAGGTGCACAGCGGTGCGGAGGAGGTCGAGCTCGTGCGGGATGGTCTTGTCGTCGGTTTCCGCGCCCCATCGGGGCCGCCACGCGGCAATCCGCAGCGCTTCTGAAGCCAGGGTGCCGGCGAGGGCGCGCTCGCCAACCGTCGCGACCAGATCAGCCGCGGGGACGAGGTACTCGAACCACGGCCGTTCCAGTCCGGGGTGGGCGTCCTCGCCCACCACCGCGTAGGAGTAGCCGCCGGCACCGACATGCGGCCACGGGTCTTCCCAGACCTGCAGTGCAGACCATTCGGGGATGCGCTGGGTGGAGCCGAGCACGGCCCAGTCCGCGGAGACATCGGCGATCTCGACCCGGAGCATGAACTTCATCTTGTTCAGCCATTCGGCGAGCGGGCCGGCCTCGGCTCCCTCGACGATCAGCCAGGTGGTTGCGCCGTCGTCCACCACCCGGGCGTCGAACTCGATCCGGCCCTGCACGCTCAGCAACAGCAGTTCGGTGGACTGGCCGGGGGCCAGGGAAGTGAGCTGCTGGGAGGACAGGGTGTTGAGCCAGCTGAGGCGGTCCGGCCCGATGACCGCGACCACGCCGCGGTTTGAGAGATCCACGACGGCGTTGCCGGCAGCCAGCGCCCGCTGCTCCCGGAGCGGCTCGCCATAGTGGGCGGCGACGCCGGCGTCGGGACCGCCGGCCTCAACCGCGGCCGGGCGCGACAACAGGGGGCTTTTGATAGTCATATTGAAGGGAACGTCCTTAGCTCTGCGCGTATTCCGGCCCCGGCATAGAGTGTCGGGGGTTGCCGGGGTCTTGCCGGACTGTGGGGCCAGCCGGCCCTAGCGGTATTCCGGGTTTTCAAAGTCGAAGCGGGTGCCGGCCTTCCAGGCGTCCGGGAGGTTTCCGTAGGCGGGAATGCCGCCGGCGTCCTTGAGCGTCCGTGCCAGGTGCAGCATGTTCCAGGTCATAAAGGTGGTGTTGCGGTTCGTGAAATCGCTCTCCGGACCGCCGGAACCCTCGTCGAGATAGCTGGGTCCGGGCCCCACGGGGCCGATCCACCCGGCATCGGCCTGCGGTGGGATGGTGAAGCCGATGTGCTGGAGGCTGTACAGGACGTTCATGGCACAGTGCTTGATCCCGTCCTCGTTGCCGGTGATGAGGCAGCCGCCCACTTTCGGATAAAAGGCCCACTGGCCCTTCGCGTTCAGCTGCCCGGAGTGGGCGTAGAGGCGCTCGATGAGTTTCTTGGTCTGCGAGGAGTTGTCCCCCAGCCAGATGGGCCCGGCGACGACGACGATGTCCGCTTCCTGGACGGCCGGGTAGAGTTCCGGCCATTCATCGGTGGCCCAGCCGTGTTCGCGCATGTCCGGATAGACACCGCTGGCGATGTCGTGATCCACCGTGCGGATCACCCGGGTGGTGACGCCCTGCTTTTCCATGATCCGGCGGCTGACCTCGATCAGTCCCTGGGTGTTGGACTCATCCGGGGACTTCTTGAGGGTGCCGTTGAAGTACACGGCCTTGAGGTCGGCGTAGCTGGCGTCACCGGCGTCGCTGTTGGGGGCTGTTCTGGTGCCTGTGCTCATGGCTTCGTCGCTCACGGCTTTTCTCCTGGGTCGATGCTGACAACGGAAAAATCAGTGAACCCGGGCCTTTAGCCTACTTTGGCGAGGATGGCCGAGGCGTGGGCTTCCAGGCCGCCGCCGGACGCCGAGTTCTTGCCGGTGGCCACGTCCCAGCGCCACAGCAGGTTCCCTTCCACCAGCCCGAAGATCCGGGTGGCCGCCGTGTACTCCTTGGAGTGGCTGCCGCGCATCACCATATCGGTGCTGAGCTGGATCTGGGGTCCCTTGATCTGGCCGTAGTACAGCTCAGAGATCCCGCCGGGGTGGGCGATGGAGACCGAGATGTCGAAGCCCCCGTCGCTGTTGCGCAGGGCCTCCACCTCGTCGGCGCTCCTGAGCACCGGGACGATGTCCGCCGGGATCAGGCCGGGGCCGCCGTCCTCCTCGCGCTGCTTGCGTTCGAGGGCCCAGAAGCCGGTCTCGACAGTCAGGGGACGCAGCTTGGTGCCCTCATCGTCAGTCAGCCAACTCTCGGCGCGGTACTGCAGGTACGGCAGGCCGTTGTGCGTAAACGACACGTGCTGCAGGAAGTGCTCGGAGTCCTCGTCCCCGGCCCCCAGCCGGCCGCGGCCCTCCCACTCACCAATGAGCCAGGACAGCGGAACGATTTCGGGGGTCAGATCAGTAGGGATTTCAATCGGCACAGCATCTACCTCTGGAAGCTACGGGGTCTGGAACGTGTTACTTCTGGCCTTTGAAGAGGCGGTACACGACAAAGCCGGCAAACCACGCCATGGACAGGCTGGCCACGCCAAGCAGGACAAGGAAGAAGATCTCATATGCAAGTACGGACATGATGACCATCCTAACCCTTAGTAGATGAGTAGTTTGTCTATGAAGTAGGCCAGGGAACCGACCGCCGACACCGGCCCCAGGCCCATGCCCACGGCCGCCAAAACGTTCAGGCTCTCACCGCTGAGGATGACGAGTCGGCGGAAACTTACCAGAACCGCGCCCACTACGACGCCGGCGATCGCGGCCGGCAGCACGGCGATGTCGGAGAACACCAGGCCTGCCAGCGGCCCGGCGAGCCCCGCGGCCACGATGCCCAGCGGCGCCACGATCCGGTCAGGCCAGCGAATCAGCCCCGCCAGCAGGGCAATGGCCGCGCTGACGGCGGCGACGAGAATCATTTCGCGGACGCCGTTGAAGCGCGAGCTGGCAATCCAGCCGGCGCCCAGGCAGGACAGCAGGACACCGGAGCACGAGCCCAGGGTGGATTCGAGCCGCTGGGCCTGCCCGGTGCCCCGGATCAGTTGCATGACGAAGATGGCCATGACCCCGACCGCCATGAACGACGGCGTCCAGTCCAGGAAGCCGGGAGCCGGCAGATAGGTCGCAGCCACGGCCGACCCCACGCCGGGCAGGCCAATCAAGGCCGCGAGAGTCTTCTTCGCGGGGATGCCAAGAAAGTAAGGCCAGCCGACACCAATGCCGACGGCGAAGAGGACCGCGACGGCCAGGAGGACCTCGGGCGAGGCGTAGGCGCCGGCAACTATGGCCGCGAGGCCGGCCAGGCCGATGATCCCGACGCTCCACGGCTTCACTGTCTACTCGCCATCGGCAGACCCACCATGGTTCGTACCTTCGCTCACTGCGGACCCCAATTCGACTCGGCTCAATTTCAACGGGCCGCGGGCCCTGACGATTCAATCCTGCCTTATATGAACGATATGTGTCGCAAAAGCAGTGGCCGGAGGTGACGGGACCATGGCCGGAATGCGGCCTTTAGGTATACTCGGGATCAGCAACAAGACGCCCAATGATGCGCGGACACCCCTTGGAGGAACAATGTCGCACATCCTGCTATTGACGAACAGCACCGGAACATCAGTGGACGTCCTGCCTGCTCTGGAACTGCTGAACCACCGGGTGCATATCCTGCCGGCCGAACCCACCGCGCTGCTTGAGACCGACCCCTGCGACATCGTCCTGCTGGATGCCCGCAAAGATCTGGTCGGCGCACGCTCCCTCACCCAGCTGCTCAAGGCCACAGGCCTCAGCGCCCCTTTGATGCTGATCCTCACCGAGGGCGGTATGGCCGCCGTCTCCTCGGCGTGGGCCGTGGACGACATCCTGTTGGAATCCGCTGGCCCCGCCGAAGTCGAAGCCAGGATCCGCCTCGGCGTCGCGCGCGCCGTGCCGGACAAGGAGGACGTGCCGACCGAGATCCGGGCCGCCGGCGTCGTCATTGACGAGGCGAGCTACACCGCACGGGTCAACGGCGCCGCGCTCAACCTGACCTTCAAGGAATTTGAGCTGCTGAAGTACCTGGCCCAGCACCCCGGCCGGGTGTTCACCCGACAGCAGCTGCTGACCGAAGTCTGGGGCTACGACTACTACGGCGGCACCCGCACCGTGGACGTCCATGTCCGGCGGCTGCGCGCCAAACTGGGCGCCGACCATGAGAACCTGATCAGCACCGTCCGCAACGTCGGCTACCGCCTGACCCTGGTCCGCCAGCCCGAGGACGAACTCACCGAGGCCTGAGCGCACCACGCCCGCACGAACCCGGAAGCACTGCCCGCCGGTCACTGCCCGGGGCGCCTTCGGACATAACTGCGCCCCTCGGATCCGGTGTCCGCGGCGTGTCCCGTCAAAGTGCCCCCGGACCGCATAACCCTGCCACAAAAGCGGGGTTAACGCAGAAGGCCCCTGACACTGGAATCCAGAGTTCGGGGCCTTCTTGTGCACCGGTCGGCACACAAACTTATTTGATTAAGCATTCTCAGTGGAGGACATACGGGTCGAACGTATCGAGGCCACCCCAGTGGTGGATCCCCCTCGCATCTGGCGCAACGCCGGACGAGATAACGACTATACACAGCCGTCCGGAGTTCAACAAAATCGGCAGCCGGTGGCCGGGCACCCGATACCTTGCCCCAACCCGATAGCCTTGCGCCAACCCGATAGCCTTGCACCATGAGCCCTGCGCACCCGGAAAACTGGCCCGTGCTTGCTGTCAAAGGAACCGTGGACAGCAAGCTGCTGCGGGATGTCGCCGCCCTTGTCGCCGCCGCGGAGGAGTCCGACGGCAATCCGCCGCTGTCCGAACAGACCCTTGTCACGCTCCGCGCCGCCGAGGCGGGCGGGCATTCGGTCTTGGCCCTGGCCCTCTACGCCCCGGACGAGAAGTTGGATCCGGCCACGGCGCAGGACCTCGCCGGCGTCGCCGTTGTCATTGGGGAACCCGACGGCACGGGAATCCTCGAGATCGCCGTCCACCCCAGCTACCGCAACCAGGGCGTGGGCGACCGCCTGGTGCGCGAACTGAAAAGCGTCCGCGGCTTCGCGGGCCTGAAAGCCTGGTCCCACGGAAACCACGAGGCCGCGGCGGACCTCGCGGCCCGCTACGGCTACGGCGCCGTCCGCGAGCTGTGGAAAATGCGGCTGATGACGGCAGCGGCGGCCCTGCCGGAGGTCCAGCTCCCAGAGGGCGTACAGCTCCGCACTTTTGTGCCCGGCCGGGACGAGGACGCCTGGCTGGCCGCCAACAAGGCCGCCTTTGCCCACCACCCGGAGCAGGGCAACATGACGCGCGCCGATCTGGACGCACGAATGGCCGAACCCTGGTTTGATCCCGCAGGCTTCCTGCTGGCTGTGGACGCGGCGGACCGGCTCCTGGGGTTCCATTGGACCAAGGTGCACCCCCGGCACGGTGATCACCCCGCGATCGGGGAGGTCTATGTGGTGGGCGTGACCCCGGATGCCCAGGGCTCCGGACTGGGCAAGGCCCTCACCGTCGCCGGCATCAGGCATCTGCAGGACCTCGGGCTCCGGGCGGTCATGCTCTACGTCGACGCCGACAACGCGCCCGCCGTCGCCCTCTACCGCCGGCTCGGATTCACGCGCTGGGATGTCGATGTCATGTACGCGCCGCTGCCGCAGCAGCAATCACCGGCCGTCACCCCCGCGCCCGACGGCGTTAGTCAAGTCGGCGGATGACCGCCCGGACCGCGCCGCAATCTGGGTCATCCGGCCATGATTGCTTGTAAGGTTGAAGCTACATCGCGCCAGCATTGAGGAGACCCTATGCCACGGGATACTGCCCGGACATCCACGTCTGAACCAGCAACGCCGGAAAAGCGGGCGCGTCCGGTACGTGCGCGCTTTGGCTCCTCCGAAGTGCCGGCCTCACGCGCCACCCAGGACCGGATCGACATTCCGGAGTTCGCGCCGAACCTGGAACCGGAGGGCGACATCCGCCCCGACCGGTTCCTGGACCGGGAGCTGAGCTGGCTCGCGTTCAACGCCAGGGTCCTGGAACTGGCCGAGGACCCCAACTTGTACCTGCTGGAGCGGGTCAGCTTTCTGTCCATCTTTGCTTCCAACCTGGACGAGTTCTTCATGGTCCGGGTGGCCGGGCTGAAGCGGCGGATCGCCACGGGCCTCGCCGTCCCCTCCCCCGCCGGGCTGAGCCCCATGCAGGTTTTGGAGCAGATCGGCGAGGAAGCCCACCGCCTCCAGCAGCGCCACGCCCGGGTCTATGCCGAACAGATCCGTCCCGCCCTTGCGTACGAGCACATCCACCTCATGCACTGGGAGGAACTCGACTCCCAGGCCAAGGACCAGCTCAGTGCCATGTTCGCGGAAAAGGTCTTCCCGATCCTGACGCCGCTGGCCGTGGATCCGGCGCACCCGTTCCCCTACATCTCCGGGCTGTCCCTGAACCTCGCCGTGGTGGTCCGCAACCCGGTCAGCGACAAGGAACTCTTCGCCCGTGTCAAGGTCCCTGACCAGCTCCCGCGGCTGATCTCCATCGACGGCGCCCGCGCCGGCTCCGTTCCCGGGCGTGTGGCACGGTTCATCGCGCTCGAAGAAGTCATCGCCGTACACCTGGACCAGCTGTTCGCCGGCATGGAAGTCCTGGAGCACCACATCTTCCGCGTGACCCGCAACGAGGACGTCGAGGTGGAAGAGGACGACGCCGAGAACCTCCTGCAGGCGTTGGAGAAGGAACTCCTGCGCCGCCGGTTCGGCCCGCCGGTCCGGCTCGAGGTCACCAATGACATCAACCCGAACATCCGGGCCCTGCTGATCCGCGAGCTCGGCGTCGAGGAATCCGAGGTCTACTCCGTCCCGGCACCGCTGGACCTCCGCGGGCTCTCGGTGATTGCCGGGATCGACCGGGCGGACCTGCACTACCCCAAGCACGTCCCGCACACCTCGCGGCACCTCAACGAATCGGAAACCTCCAAGGCGGCCAACGTCTTTGCCGCCATGCGGCGCCGGGACATCCTCCTGCACCACCCGTACGATTCGTTCTCCACGTCCGTCCAGGCGTTCCTGGAGCAGGCGGCCGCGGACCCCAAGGTCCAAGCCATCAAGCAGACCCTGTACCGCACCTCCGGGGACTCCCCGATTGTCGATGCCCTGATCGATGCCGCCGAGGCCGGCAAGCAGGTCCTGGCCCTCGTGGAGATCAAGGCCCGCTTCGATGAGCAGGCCAACATCTCCTGGGCCCGGAAACTGGAACAGGCCGGCGTCCACGTGGTGTACGGCATTGTGGGCCTGAAGACCCACTGCAAGCTTTCTCTCGTGGTACGCCAGGAAGTGGACGGGCTGCGCCGCTACTGCCACATCGGCACCGGCAACTACCACCCGCGCACGGCCCGCTACTACGAGGACCTGGGCCTGCTGACGGCGAACGAACAGGTCGGCGAAGACCTCTCGAAGCTGTTCAACCAGCTCTCCGGCTACGCGCCGAAGTCCACATTCAAGCGGCTGCTCGTGGCGCCGCGCTCGGTCCGGTCCGGGCTGATCGACAGGATCGAAACCGAAATCAGGAACGCCCGCGCCGGCATCGCCGCCCGCGTCCAGATCAAGGTCAACTCGATGGTGGATGAGGCCATCATCGATTCCCTGTACCGTGCGTCCCAGGCCGGCGTGCAGGTGGACGTCATTGTCCGCGGCATCTGCTCCCTGCGGCCCGGCGTTCCCGGCCTGAGCGAGAACATCACGGTCCGCTCCGTGCTGGGCCGCTTCCTGGAGCACTCCCGCGTCTTCGCCTTCGCCAATGCCGGCGACCCGGTGGTCTACATCGGTTCGGCCGACATGATGCACCGCAACCTCGACCGCCGGGTGGAGGCCCTCGTGCAGCTGGCGAGCGGCGACGACACGAGCTATGTCCTGGATCTGCTCAACCGCTACATGGATCCGGAAACCGCCAGCTGGCATTTGGACCGGCAGGGCGAATGGACCCGCCATCACCTGGCAGAAGACGGCCAGAACCTCAAGGACGTCCAGTCCTGGCTGCTCGCTTCCCGGTCCCGCCAGCGCTCGACCAGCCTGCGGTAGGGATCGTGAGTGTGAGCAGCGATGCACTGGTTGTGGACCAGACGGACCATCCCGGCGAAGAGATTGCCGTTACGGCCGCGGGCGCCATTCCCTGGCGCCTCAATTCGGCCACCCAGGACCAGCTCGAGGTCCTGCTGATCCACCGCCCTCGGTATGACGACTGGTCCTGGCCCAAAGGCAAAATCGACCCCGGCGAGACCATCCCGGAGTGCGCAGTCCGCGAGGTGGAGGAGGAGATCGGACTCACCGCTCCCCTGGGAATCCCGCTTCCGCCCATCCACTATCATGTGGCGGCCGGGCTGAAGGTGGTCCACTACTGGGCCGTCGACGTCGACGGCGCTGCATTGTTGCCCGACGGGAGTGAAGTCGACTCCGTCATGTGGTGCCCGCCCGAGAAGGCAGCCCGCCTCCTGAGCAACCCGAGCGACATCGAACCGCTCCAGCACCTCGTGAACGCGCACGACCGCGGGGAACTGGGGACCTGGCCGCTGCTGATCGTGCGCCACGCGAAGGCCAAGCCGCGCTCGTCGTGGTCCAAAGCCGAGGGCGACCGCCCGCTGGCAGCTACCGGCATGCGGCAGGCGCAGGCGGTGGGGCGGCTCCTGCAGGCGTGGAAGCCCGCGCGGATCGTTTCAAGTCCGTGGCTGCGCTGCGTGGCCACCATCGCACCGTACGCAAAGGCGGCCGACGCCAAGGTGAAGCTCAACGAGGCCCTCACCGAGCACCGGCACGGGCGCAGCCCGCAGAAGACGGCCGCCGTGGTCGAGGCGCTGTTCGACAAGCAGCGGGCCGTGGCCGTGTGCACGCACCGCCCGGCGCTGCCGACCGTCTTGAAGCAACTCGCCAAGCACATGAACTCCCGCCTGCGGGATCTGCTGCCGTCCTCGGACCCGTACCTGGCACCGGGCGAGATCGTGGTCTGCCATGTGGCGCGCGGCAGCAAGCACAAAGTGGTTGCGGTGGAGCGTTTCAAGCCGTTCGACGACTAAGGTCCTTGACCCCCGGGGCCCCCGAGCCTAGTTTGTATCAAGAGCCTAGTTTGTATCAATAGGTTGGTACATTACTGCTGAATCTTGGGGGATTCCATGCCGGTCCTGTTCTACCTGCCGCCGATGCTGCTGCTCGGCCCGGCAATCGCGGCACTGCTCGTCTACGCCGTGCTGCGGTGGGTGATCTGGCCGCCCGGGGCCGGAACCTCGCCGCAGAGCGTATCGGAACACGGGCTGTGGGTGGGTGTGATCGGCTGGTTGACGAGCTCGCTCCAGGGTGCCATGACTCTTGGCATCATCCCTGCCAATCCGTCAGCGGCAGTTTCCATGGTGAACGCCGAGGCGATCGTCCCGGCCCTGGCATGGCCGGTCCTGGGCTGCCTGACCGTGCATGCCTTGGGCCAGGTCAGTTACCCGGGTCCGCGGCGGATGCGGCGGGAGGCCGTGCTGTCCGTGCGGCGCATCAGGGACTTCCTGCCCCGCAGGCTGGCACTGACCACGGCTGCGATCTTCGTCTCGGCCGCCGCGGCCATCGCCCGGACCGCCACGCTGCCCGGATTCGCCGCCGTGGCTCCCAGCGTTGTCAGCGACGGCCCGGAAAATTACGACAACAGCGGCAACTCCGACGACGTCGGCAACTCCGACTACTACTACACCGGCGGCGGCGACGGCCGCATCCCCGGACCGGAGGAGGCCGCCTGGCTCGGCGGCGCGCTGCTGGTGCTGGCCGTCGGGACGTGGCTGGTTTTGTGGCTGATCGCCCGCCGCCGCCAGCTGGAGTCCCTCGACGCCGCCGACAACGCTGTACTGCGGACCATCGCGATGAACCGGCTGCTGCGCACCGTGTCGACGGTGGCTGCCGGGCTGGCAGTGATCGCGGGGAACTTCGCGTCCCGCCCCGATCCTGCACAGGGGGTGACGTCGTGGTCGAACTTCGCCGGCCTCGCGGCCACCGTGGTCCTCCTCGTCATGTGGTGGTGGCGCCCCCCTCGGCTCGCGGCCGCCGGCCTGGGTGTCCGGAACCGGCCGGAATCAGGGGTTGCCACTGGCCGCCAGCACCCGGCTGCCAGGCTGGTCTCGTCCCTCGGGGCCCTGCTGGGCCTGGCCGCCGCGGTGCCGCTGGCCGCGGCCGCCTTCCTCTCCCCGCTCCTCACGGCCGCCGGCAGCTACGGACTTGCGGGCGTCGTGGCGCTAACCGCCGCTTCCGTGCTGCTGGTCATTGCCGCCGGCGAGTTCCTGGTGCAGCGCAACTACGGCAGTCCCGAAGCGCCGCGCGGCTGGCCGCGGCAACCGGTGAGCCCCGCACTGCTGACCACGGCTGTCCTGGCGCTGCTCGCCTTCCTTGCCGTCCTGAGTGTTACGGCGGCGGGGCAGGCGCGCCTCGCCGAAGGCCCGGGCTGGGTGCCGGCCGGGCTGCTCACGGTCGGAGCATGCGCTGCCTCCCTGCCCGCGTTCCTCACGGCCAGGTCCCGCCACGGTGTCCGCGACGCCCCGCCCGGCCTGGACGCCGCCCTGCGCGCGATCACCCTCCACCGGACCGTGCGCACCCTCGCAGCCACCCTCACCGCCCAGGCCGCAGCACTGCTGCTGACCCAGAGCCAGGCGTGGGCGGCAGTGTTCGGGCCAGACGCGTTCGGGACCGTCGATCCGGCCGCCGCAACGTGGTGGCCGGCAACCCTGGCGGGCTCCGTCCTGGGCGCCGCGGCCCTGGTCATCGCCGTCATCCCGGTCCGAACGCTGGCCCGGGCACGGACCATTCAGTCCCGGCGGCCGGATAAGGAGCCCGCCACGTGAGCGCAGGGATCTCCGTCAACCTGCGATCCCCCGTTCCCCCCTTCGAACAGATCCGGGCGCAGATCGCGTCCCTCATCACCGTCGGGACGCTGGCACCGGGAACCCGGCTGCCGACAGTCCGCAGCCTGGCGTCGGACCTGGGTCTAGCGGCCGGGACAGTCGCGCGGGCCTACAAGGAACTCGAACTGGCGGGACTGACCGAAACCCGGCGGCGCAACGGCACGGTGGTCGCGGGGGCGCCTGCCCTGCCGGCCCGTCCGGTCGCCCCGGGGCGCGGGACTGCCACCGCGGCGGTAATCGCCGCCGTCGACCGCGTCATTGCGGAAGGCCGCAGTGCCGGGCTGGACGACGCCGCCTTGCTGGAGATCCTCCGGGCGAGGCAGGGATGGTCACACGAATAAGGGAGCCGGCGAGTTCTCAGTAGACTGGAACCGTGAGCATTCCTACGCCCTATGAAGACCTCCTGCGCGACGTGCTCGAGCACGGCACGCACAAATCAGACCGCACCGGAACCGGCACCCTCAGCGTTTTTGGCCGCCAGCTCCGCTTTGACTTGAGCAAGAGCTTCCCGCTCATCACCACCAAGCGGGTGCACTTCAAGTCCGTGGCCGTGGAGCTGCTCTGGTTCCTCCGCGGCGACACGAACGTCAAATGGATGCAGGACCAGGGCGTCACCATCTGGGACGAATGGGCCGACGCCGACGGCGAACTCGGTCCCGTCTACGGGGTCCAGTGGCGTTCCTGGCCCACGCCCGACGGCGGCCACATCGACCAGATCGCCGAACTCATCGAGAACCTGAAGTCCAACCCGGACTCGCGCCGGCACATCGTCTCGGCGTGGAATGTCTCCGAACTCAAGGACATGGCACTGCCCCCGTGCCACGCGTTTTTCCAGTTCTACGTGGCCGATGGCAAGCTCTCCTGCCAGTTGTACCAGCGCTCGGCGGACACCTTCCTGGGCGTGCCGTTCAACATCGCGTCCTACGCCCTGCTCACGCGCATGATCGCGCAGCAGACCGGCCTGGAACCGGGCGAATTCGTCTGGACCGGCGGGGACGTCCACATCTATGACAACCACATGGACCAGGTCCTCAAGCAGCTCGCCCGCGAGCCCTACGAATACCCCCAGCTGAACATCACCCGCAAGCCGGACTCCATCTTCGACTACACCCTCGAGGACTTCGAAGTGGTCGGCTACCAGCACCATCCGACGATTAAGGCCCCGATAGCCGTATGAGCCAAGAAGCCACCCCGGGCGTTCAGCCCGGCGATTTCACTGAGCAACTCCGCGCGTCCACCACTGGCCTGGGGCTGGTCTGGGCCCAGACAAATACCGGGGTGATCGGCCAGGCCGGTGCCATGCCGTGGCACCTGCCCGAGGACATGAAGCACTTCAGCAGCCTCACCTCCGGGCACCCGGTCATCATGGGACGCAAGACCTGGGAGTCCTTCCCGGACAAGTACCGCCCGCTGCCCGACCGGACAAACATCGTCATCACCCGCCAGGCCGCCTGGCGGGACACCCCCGGCGCGGCTGGCGCCGTCGCGGTCGCGTCGCTCGACGACGCTTTGCTCGAATCCCAGTTCGTGCCCGGCCATGAGACGGTCTGGATCATAGGCGGCGGCGAGATCTTTGCGCAGGCGCTGGACCTTGCCGACGCCGCCGTCGTGACCACCATCGACACCTCCGCCGAGGGGGACACCTTCGCTCCCGAACTCGGCTACGACTGGACCGCCTCCGCCAGCCTCCCGGCCACCGGCTGGATGACCTCCGCCAACGGCACCCGCTACCGGATCACGCTGTGGCGCCGGACGGAGCCCAAGTAATGCTGCGCAAGCCGGAGACACTCTTTGTCCTGGGGTACATGCTCCTGCCCCTGCTCGCGCTGCTCTCGGCCATCGTGGGACTGACCATGATCCTGGGCGGCAACAAGATCCTCGGCGCGATCGTGCTGGTGGTGGTCACCCAGGTTTTCACTTTCGGGGCGGTCTTTGCGCTGCGCCGGCGCAAGGCGGCGCTGCTGGAAGAGCCGCGCGGGGAATAAAACCCGTGACGTAACCGACTGCGCCGGGCGGGCTGTGAAGTCTAAACTGGGCCCATGACTACAGCAGCTACCCCGTCCGTCGGCCTGGTCGGTTGGCGTGGCATGGTCGGTTCCGTCCTGATGCAGCGCATGCAGGACGAGGGCGACTTCGCCACCATCAACCCCGTCTTCTTCTCCACCTCGAACGCGGGCGGTGCCGCCCCGGCCATCGCCGGTGCTGCCGCGGACGCGGCCGGCAAGCTCGAGGACGCGTTCGACCTCGACACGCTGGCGAAGCTGCCCATTATTGTGACCGCCCAGGGCGGGGACTACACCAAACAGGTCCACGGCGAGCTCCGCAGCCGCGGCTGGGACGGCCTCTGGATCGACGCCGCCTCCACGCTGCGCATGAATGAGGACTCCATCATCGTGCTGGACCCCATTAACCGGGACGTCATCGACGCCGGCCTCTCCGGCGGGGTGAAGGACTTCATCGGCGGCAACTGCACGGTGTCCTGCATGCTGATGGGCCTGGGCGGGCTGTTCAAGAACGACCTCGTCGAGTGGGGCACGTCCATGACGTACCAGGCGGCTTCCGGCGGCGGGGCGCGCCACATGCGTGAGCTGCTGAACCAGTTCGGCAGCCTCAACGCCGAGGTGAGCACGGAACTCAAGGACCCGGCGTCGGCGATCCTGGAGATCGACCGGAAGGTCCTGGCGCACCAGCGCGCCGGCATTGACGCCACGCAGTTCGGCGTCCCGTTGGCCGGTTCCCTGATCCCCTGGATCGATGCGGACCTCGGCAACGGCCAGTCCAAAGAGGAATGGAAGGCCGGGGTGGAGACGAACAAGATCCTTGGCACCTCCGCCGGGAACCGGGTCATCATGGACGGCCTGTGCGTCCGGATCGGTGCGATGCGCTCGCACTCCCAGGCCCTGACGCTCAAGCTGCGGGAGGACCTCTCGGTGGCCGAGATCGAGAAGCTCGTGGACGCGGACAACCAGTGGGCCCGCGTGGTGCCGAACACCAAGGAAGCCTCGATGGCCGAGCTCACCCCCGTGGCGGCGTCCGGCACCCTGGACATTCCGGTGGGCCGCATCCGCAAGCTGGAGATGGGCCCGGAGTACATCAGCGCTTTCACGGTGGGCGACCAGCTGCTGTGGGGTGCAGCGGAGCCGCTGCGCCGCATGCTCCGCATCGCCACCGGAAACCTCTAGGGGTTTTAACCCACCTGTTCCGGCGCCCCTTCAGGGACCGGTTCAGGCACCGCTTCAGGCACCAAGGAATCTGCGGTACTTCGCGGCCTGCAGCTCAAAGGACTTTTGAGCGGCAGGCCGCAGCCCGTTAATCGTGTCGAACGGTTCAGGAACGACGGCGCCCGCCCGGCCAGAGCCCGCCGTGCTTGTTCCTGCCCGCGTCCAAGTGCCAATCACTTGACCGCCGGAGACCACGGTCTTCTTAAACACCCCGTTACCGCCGGGGACCACCTTGTCAGCGTCCCCTGGCGCCAGGACAAGGGACCGGTCCGTGTAGCCCAGCAGGAACTCGTCGAACCCTGGCAGGGCAAGCACTGTACGCTGGCCGGGCACGCCGTCCTCAAGCAGTGCCGCGGTGGCCGGCGACAGCCAGTAGGTGGCTCCGTCGAACTCCAGCCCCACCAGTTGGTCCTTAACCAGGGCCAGGGCGGTGCGGACCTCCGTCAGCGGCGTGTTCGACCACCACGCGAAGTCCCGCTCCGTGGCCGGGCCGTGGCTGAGCATGTACCGCAGCAGCAGTTCCGCGATGCCTTCGGCCCGGTCCAGTTCGCGCGATTTTGGGATCCACTCGTCGAACGCCTTGATGAGCTGCTGGTTCCCCGCAAGCGGCCCCTGGACCAGCCAGGCCCGCTGGCACAGCATCCCCAGCAGGTGGATGCCGCGCTGGCCCGCCGTCGACTGCCCCGCGGCCTCAAAGGCCGCGAAAAGCTGCTGGCGCGTCGCCGACCGGCCACCTTGGACGAGTTCCAGGGCTGCGTCACGGCTTGCTTCCACGTCCCGGGCATCAATTTCCAGCTCCCGGTGGCGCCCGGCCATGCCACGGATCAGCCGATCAGACGTAATCGCCAGCATCCATTTCAAATCCTCGGGAGCCAGCACGTGCAAGGTGCCGCGCATGGGCCACGACCGGACGATCTCGGCCCGGTCCAGCGCCCCGCGGACATCGCCAACCCGGGCACCCGGAACGCGCTGGCCGACAGCCCAGAGCGCGGCCTGCAGGTCTTGGGCCTGCATTGCCGTCATAGTGCGGACAGCTTCCGGGACGGACTCAAACCCGTCTCCCAGCAGTCCCTGCGCCGCTAGCCGCAGCCTGCCCATGATTCCGGGACTCAGCCGGACGCCCGTCGTTGTTGCCATGGACCAATGGTAGGACGCTGGCAGTAGGACGCCCCATGGCAGAGGACGCCGGCGCCGGCTGTCGGGCTGTTGCCCGGGTCTTCCCAGCCGCCATCCAGCGGACCTCTTTAGCCTTGATGCATGACTATGAGTGAGGTGTGGCCGCTGCTGCGGCCCCTGTGCCGGAAGCTGGCCCTGCTGGGCTGGGCCTCCAGCGCCGCCGGCATGGCTGCCGGCCTCGCGGTCGCCATCGCCAGCGGTACCCGGCTCTCGCCCATGATGAGCAACCTGCAGCTGGTGGCCGGATTGTGCATGGCAGTGTCCGTGGGCAGCTTCGTCACGGCCGCTGCGCTGCAGCCGCGGGCACGGTCTCAGGCACGGTCCCAGGCACGGTCGCAGGCGGGCGTGGAGCGCGGCGGCATTGCCCCGCGGGGCAGGGAGCTCCAGCTCGACTACGCCGGCGAATTTCCGGCCACCGTGCAGGCCTTCCTGCTCGGCTCCCTGGCGTTTCTGGCCGGCGCCGTGGCGTTTGCGTGCGCCGGACTGGTGCTGCAAAGCGGGCCGAGCGTGCAGTCCGTGGCGTTCTGCCAGGTCTTCCTGCTCGGCGCCGCGGCCTCCGGTTTCACCTTCATGCTTTTCAGCAAGGTGGCCCCCCGCCACGCGGACCGCTAGGGGGCCCTGTTTTCCTAGGCTTTCCTCAGCCTTTGCCGGGCTTTTCCGAGGGATCTACCTCAGAGGGCGACGCCTATCAGCAGCGGTTCCGGGTGCAGTTCAATGCCGAAACGTTCGACGACGCCGTGGCGCACCTCGCGGGCAACGGCCAGCATGTCGGCCGCGCTCGCCCCGCCCCGGTTCGTGATCGCAAGCGTGTGCTTGGTGGACAGCGAGGCCCGGCCCCCCGAGACACTGTCCGGGTCCAGCCCGAAGCCCTTGGCGAACCCGGCCTGGTCGATCAGCCAGGCCGCCGAGAGCTTGGTCAGCCCATCCGCACCGGCAGGATAGCGCGGGGCCTGCTCCGGCAGCCGTGCCGCAACGTCTTCGGACACGATCGGGTTCGTGAAAAAGGACCCCGTGGAGTACGTGTCACGGTCGTTCGCGTCCCAGACCATGCCCTTGGACGCCCGGAGCCGCAGCACTTCGCGCCGGACGTCGTTGGAGTAGGCCCGCCGGCCCTGCTCGACGCCGAGCGTCCGCGCGAGTTCGGCGTAGCGGACGGGGGCGCTCATCCGGCCGAGCGGGAGCTGGAATTCCACGGTGAGCACCACGTAGCGCGGCGAGCCGTTGACGGTGGTCCGCTTCAGGATGGAGTCCCGGTAGCCGAACTTGAGTTCGGAATTGGTGAAGGTCTTCACCGCGTTGCGTTCCCGGTCCCAGGTGCGCACCGTGGCGATGGTCTGCGAGACGTCGGACCCGTAGGCGCCAACGTTCTGCACGGGAGTCGCTCCCGTCGCGCCGGGGATGCCGGAGAGCGCCTCGACGCCGGACCAGGCATGCTTCACGGCGTGGTCGACGAAGGCGTCCCAGTTGTGGCCGGCCTGGACCACCACCGCCACGCCGCCGCAGGAGTCCTCGGCGTTGACGGTGAATCCTTCGGAGGCGATCTTGAGCACCGTGCCGGGGAACCCGTCGTCGGACACCAGCAGGTTGGAGCCGCCGCCGATGATCAGCAAGGGCTGGCCGGCGGCGTCCGCCGTGCGCACGCCGTCGATGATTCCGGCCTCGCTGCGGGCCTCGATGTAGCTGCCGGCGGGGCCGCCGACAGCGGAGGTGGTCAGGGCGGAGAGCTGGATCTGGGTCACCTGACCAGCCTAGCCGGGATCATCCGCAGGCCTAAGCCGGTGCTGGCCGTACTCAGCTTGCCCGGGCGGGCACGGGGAGTTTGCGCGCCACCGGGGAGAGCAGGAAGCTGACAATCAGCATCACCATGACGGCAAGCAGCGAGTGGAGAATGCCGACGTGCTCGGCCAGCAGCCCCAGCAGCGGCGGCCCGCACAGGAACGCTCCGTAGCCGATCGTGGACACCACGGACACCCGGGCAGCGGCCTTGACGGGATCGTCGGCCGCGGCGGACATGCCCACCGGGAAGCCCAGCGAGGCGCCGAGTCCCCAGATGGCCAGGGCCACGTAGGCCAGCCACGGTGCCGGGGCGAAGACGAACAGGCCGAGTCCCAAGACCGCCAGCGCGGCGCACCAGCGCATCACCGGGACCCGGCCAAAGCGGTCAAGGACCAGAGTGCCGGCGAAGCGGCCGATGGTCATGAACGTGACGAACAGCCCGTAGCCGGCGGCTCCGGCGGCGTCGGTCTGGCCGTGGCCGTCGGCCAGTGCCAGGGCCACCCAGTCCCCCGCCGCGCCCTCGGCCAGGGCGAGGCCGAGGACCAGCACGCCCAGGAGCAGGGTGCGCTTGTCACGCCAGGCCTGCGCGATCTGGCGTTTGTTGTCCAGCGGCTGCTCCGGGACCGCGTCCGTTTGCCGGACGATCGGGATGGGCCCGGTCGAGGGATCTTCAAAGGTGTCTGTCCCGGATGCCTTGAAGGGCCGCTCCCCCTCGACCGGTGTGATGTCCGCCCGGAACCAGGCAGCGGCGGTGGTCACCGAGCCGGCCACCAGCAGGCCCACCGCGGCGAGGTGCCAGAAGACGGGGATCCCGGCGGCAGCAGCCCAGGCACCCAGCCCGGCCCCGGCCACCGTACCCAGGCTGAAGGAGCCGTGCAGCCGGGGCATGATGTGCCGCCGGACCGCGCGTTCCACCGCGGCGCCCTCGACGTTGGAGGCCGTGTTCCAGCTGGCGGTGCCCAGCCCGATGATCGCCAGTCCCGCGGCGACCGCCACCGGGTTGGCCAGCACGGAGGTGCCGAAGCCTGCCAGCATCAGCCCGAAGCCGACCATGATGCTGCCGATCCGGATGGTGAGCTTGGAGCCGAGCCGAAGGACGATCAGGCCCGACGCGGACACGGACAGGAAGGACCCCGCCGTCATGCAGAGCAGGAGCAGCCCGATGGTGCCCGGGGTCAGGTCCAGGCCGTCGCGGATGGCCGGCAGCCGGGACACCCAGGTGGAAAACGCGATTCCGCTCGCGCCGTAGGCCACCACCACAGCGTTGCGCCAGTGCGTGATCTCGGCGGCAGGAACGAAGAGAGCCTTGGTCACAGCAGCGCCATGGGCTAGGCCAGCCTGACGACGGCCTGGGCCTTGACGAGGACCTTCTGGGCGGACGAGAGGACCGTGAGGTCGACGCGGGCGGTGCCGGCGTCGGCGTCGAGCGCCCCGATGGCCCCGCTGACCTCGATCACGGCACCGGCCTCCGGTGTTCCCGTGGTGTCAGCGACGGGCACCGGCTTGGTGAAGCGGGTCTGGAAGTCGACGACGGCGGCGGGGTCTCCCGCCCAGTCGGTTACGAGCTGGACGGCGGCGCCCATGGTGAACATGCCGTGGGCGATCACGCCGGGCAGGCCGACGCCCGTGGCGAAAGCCTCGTTCCAGTGGATCGGGTTGAAGTCACCGGAGGCGCCCGCGTACTTGACGAGGTCGGTGCGGGTGACGGTGATGCTGCGGCTGCCGATGTCCTGGCCGACGCTGAGTTCTGCGATGGTGATGCTCATGGCTACTGTCCCTCTCCGCGGACCAGGATGGACGAGGTGGTGGTGGCGACCGGCTCGCGGACACCGGCGGTCTCACCGGCAGCGCCGGTGACATCCCTGCCAAGCGCGAAGATTTCCGAACGGGTGGTGATCATGGCTCCGCCGCCCATGGCGCGGACGCCGTCGACGTGCAGCTCGGCGACCAGCCGGTCGCCCGCGATGATCGGGCGGTGGTGGGTAAACCGCTGGTCGGCGTGGACCACGCGGGAGAAGTCGATCCCGGAATCCGGATCCTCGATCAGCTGCGCGTCGGCGCGTTGCGCGACGATTATGGCGAAGGTCGGCGGCGCCACGAGGTCGCTGTGACCCAGGGCCTCGGCGGCGGCAACATCGAAGTGGGCGGGGTGCGTGGCCTTGACCGCGCGCGCGAACTCGCGGATCTTCTCGCGGCCGACGTCATACACCTCTGCGGCAGGGTAGCTGCGCCCCTGCAGGTCCGGATTGATTGTCATGGGTTCCAGCCTATCGCCACGCCCCGGGCCGGCCGGCTTCGTGACAGCCTCGTGCCGGGGATTCGCGCGGGGTTCGCGGCGGGGCCGTACTGGCGGCCGCTAGCGCTTGAGGTTCTTCCGGATCGTCTGGCCGCGGACCACAATCCCGGCCAGGTGCAGGATCAGGCCCAGCCCGATCACCGGCAGCGAGGCAAGGGCAAGGGCCTGGTTGCCGGTGCTGTTGCCCACCACGTTGAGGATGATGCCGAGGGCGATCAGGCCCATGGCGCTGAAAACGATCACCTTGTAGGTGGTTGACGCGGTGACCCAGAATTCATTCAGCACCGTGCCAGTCTACCGGGGCGCGGCGGCAACGCTGCGAGCCGCTAAATTCCTGGCGACACTCAAAATGCCTGGCGCTACCGGAATACGGGGCGCGTCCGGTATTTTGCGCGTCGCGGGGCAGTTTGAGCGTCAGAACAATGCTTCCTGCACCGCTGGCACGTCCGAGCCGTGGTCACCGAGCTCGATCATCCGCGCCTTGAGCTGCCCCAGGTTCACCACGAATTCCAGATCGCTGCCATCCAGGGCGGCCAGCGCAATGCTGCCGCTCAGCGAGTCGACCCGGAACCCGTGCGTTCCGGCCGCCAGGTCGTGCGGGTAGGCATGCCGGGCGGCCGGGGCGCAGGCGTTGGCCGCGAGTTCCGGCCGGACCCACCGCTCATCCACCACCTCGAAGCCCTCCCCGCCGGCACCGGCGAGCAGTGTCCGGGCCTCCCCAGCCAGCCGCCCGTTCACGGCATCGAGTTCGACGGCGGCTGCCGGCGCCACGAGCGCGGCCGCCTTGGCGGCGGCCCGGACCTGCTGCGGCAGCCCGGCGTCGCGCGTGATCATGTCCTCAAGGATGCGGACTACCCGGCCGTCCTCGGCGCGGGCGATGTACCGGGCGACGACGGCGCCCTGCTCGGCAAGCCGGTTCCATTTGCGCAGGTCCGAGGCGGTGCCGACCTTGCTGGCGCCGGTGGCGAAGGTGGCCACGTAGAGCCAGTGCGGCTGCATCAGGTACGCGCGCAGGCCCGGCGGGACGCGGCCGCCGCGGTGGAAGTCGTGGATAAGCCGCGAGTCGTCGAGCACGAAACACCGTTCGCACTGGCTGCCCTTGGTGGCGGCAGCCCGTTCGGGGCACAGGACGTGGTCACGGTGCGCGGGACCGTGCACGTTGTGGTGCCCCAGGCAGTGTTTCCCCTTGGCGGCGAGCCGGAAACCAAGCCGGGTGCCGGCGTCGAGCGCCAGCCCGGTGAGCGTGCCGTCCGGGTCCTGCAGGCGCAGCACCGGGAGCACGCCCTTTCCAGAAGCCGCGGCGGGAACCGGGGCCGGACCATCCCAAAAGACCCCGTGAACCAGATAGCGGGTATCGGTCACGGGGTCTCCTTGAGTCGTGTGGGCTACAGTGCCGGCTGCACGCCAAAGGCTACCGCGAGCTTCATGATCTTCTCGGCGCGGCCCAGGCGGGGCAGGTCGGACCCGTCGCGGATAACGCGCCCGCTGGCCTCGAAGTCCGCCATGAAGTCGGTGGCCCACGCGACGTCGGACGGCGTGGGGCTGATGACCTCGTTGATGACCGGCGTCTGGTCGATCGCGAGGCAGAGCTTCCCGGTCATCCCCATCATCACGGTGATGCCGGTCTGCTCGCGCAGGATCGGGTGGTTCGTACCGACGGTGGGGCCGTCAATGGGGCCCGGCAGGTTGCCGACACGGCTGGCCACAACCAGCTTGGCGCGCGGGTAGGCCATGGCTTCGGCGGTGGCCGCCATGCCGGTGTCGCGGCGGAAGTCGCCCGAGCCGAAGGCCAGGCGGAACGCGCCCTGGGCCTTCGCGATGTTGTTGGCTTCCTCGATGCCGACGGCGGACTCGACCAGCGGGATGACCGGGGTCTTGCCGTCCATCCGGTGGAAGCTCTCCGTGACCTGGTCGGCCGATTCGGTCTTGGCCAGCATCACGCCGAGCAGGCCGGGGGTGCCGCGAAGCCCGGCGAGGTCGTCGGCCCAGAACGGGCTGGTGGCGTCGTTGATCCGGACCCATGCGCTGCCGCCGGCAGTCAGCCAGTTCACGACGTTATTCCGGGCGGTGTCCTTCTGCGAGGGGTCCACCGCGTCCTCGATGTCCAGGATGATCGCATCGGCCCGGGAGACGGCGGACTGGTCGAAGAGGTCGGTCTTCATCGCGTTCACCAGCAGCCAGGAGCGGGCGATCTCGGCCGGGATGTTGCGCTGGGGCCGAAGTGATTCGGCGGTGGTCATAGAAGTGGTCATGCATCTACGCTAGCCGCCCGAGGGCACTTGCCGCTAAGCGATCCGGCCCTCAGGGGCGACCATTACGACCAAAATCACGTCCTCGCCCAACCAGTTGGCAGCAGAAGCCGTTTCCATGAGGCAAAACGGCCTCACCAGCCAGCTGGTTGGGTGCGGCGTGACGGCGGCCCCGGCTAGGGGATGTTGCTGCCCCGGGCCGCGACCCAGAGGCCGTACCACTCGGCCCGGGTCATCGCCGCGGCGGCCTCGGCGGCGCCGGCGCAGGCGAGGATCCTGTCCGGGTTGGCGGTGCCGATCACGGGCGCAATCCCGGCCGGGTGCCTCATGAGCCAGCCCAGCACGATCGCCTCCCCCGTGGTCCCCTTCGCCGCGGCCAGGGCGGCCACCAGGGCGGAGGTGGCTTCCTCTGCCGGCGTCGGCGCGGCGCCCGGCGCCCCGGTGTACAGGCCCCGGGCCAGAGACCCGTACGCCTGCAGCCGGATGCCGTTGCGGACGCAGTGCTCCACGGTGCCGTGCGGGAAGCTGTAGTCCGTGCCCTCGGCGTGGTTGACCAGCACCGCGCTTTCGAGCCAGGCCCGCTTCAGCAGGCTCATTTCGAGCTGGTTGGCCACCACGGGCACCTCGAGCCGGTCCTGCAGCAGTTCGATCTGCGGACCGGACATGTTGGACACGCCCACGGCACGCACTTTGCCCTCGGCCATGAGCTGCCCGACGGCGGACGCCACCTCCGCCGGTTCCATTAGGGGATCGGGGCGGTGCAGCATGAGCACGTCGACGTAGTCCGTCCGGAGCCGGGCCAGGCTTTCGTTGACCCGCTCCAGAATGCCGTCCCGGCTGAGGTCGTAGTGGGCCTCCAGGCCCTGTTCGTTGAGCCGGATACCGCACTTGGTCTGCAGCCGGATCTTCTCCCGCAGCCCGGGGGTCCGGGCCAGGACCTCGCCGAAGACGGCCTCGGCTTTGCCGTGCGTGTAGATGTCCGCGTGGTCAAAGAGCGTGATGCCCGCGCCCATGGCGGCGTCGACGGCGGCGGCCGCCTCGTCCACATCCGCGGCCGAGTACGACTCCGCCGACCAGCCGCCGCCCAGGCCCATACAGCCGTAGACGAGCTCCTGGGCAAGGTTTATCGGGTTGGCGTTCACCTGGCTGGCGTTCTCGTCGTTGGCGGGCGCGCCGGACAGAGCCTTCGAGGCGGTGCTCACCGCAGCCAGACCGTGGTGTTGGCCGGCAGCTGTCCACCCTCCAGCGGGCCGCTGCTGACCAGCACCTCCCCGGCAGGCAGGTCAACCGGTGCGTCGCCGAAGTTAGTCACCGTCTGCCAGCCACCGGGACGGCTGAAGCGCAGGACGTCGGCGCTGCCGGAGTCCTGCCACTGCAGTTCCTCCGAGGTCTGCAGTTCGCGGCGCAGCTTCAGGGCCTTGCGGTACAACTCGAGAGTGGAGTTTTCCACGCCGTCCTGGGCCGTCACGGCGTAGCGGCCGAACCAGGCCGGCTGGGGCAGGTGTGCCCCGCCGTCGCCGAAGCCGAATGAGCTGCCCTCCGGCGCCCAGGGCAGCGGCACCCGGCAGCCGTCGCGGCCGATCTCTACGCCCTTGTTCCGGAAGAAGGTGGGGTCCTGGCGCTCGGCGTCGGGGATCTCCGCGACCTCCTGCAAACCAAGTTCCTCGCCCTGGTACAGGTAGGCGGAACCCGGCAGCGCCAGCATAAGCAATGTGGCGGCGCGGGCGCGGCGCAGGCCGAGCTCGACGTCGAGCTCTTCGACAGGGGCGCCGGCCAGCAGCCAGCCCTTGCCGTCCTGACCCTGGGCGTGCTTGCCGCCGCCCTGGGGCAGGCCGTAGCGGGTGGCGTGGCGGACGACGTCGTGGTTGGAGAAGACCCAGGTGGAGGAGGCCCCGGATTCCGTGGCCTCGGCAAGGTTCCGGGCGATGATTTCGCGGAACTCGGCGGCGTCGAAGTCTGCCTGCAGAAGGTCGAAGTTGAACGCCTGGCCCAGGCCCTCCGGGCTGGCGTAGCGGGCGCGGCGGGTGGCGTGCACCCAGGCCTCGGCGACGGCGGTGCGCGGCGGGTTGTACTCGTTGAACACCTCGCGCCATTCGGCGTAGATCTCGTGGACTTCGTCGCGGTCCCAGAACGGGTGCGAGCCGTCCGGGAATCCGTCCGTACCGGTGTTGGCGGCGCTGAGCTCCACCTTGGAGATGAGCGGCTCGGTGAGATCCTTGGTCAGCGCGTGGGCGACGTCGACGCGGAAGCCGTCCACGCCGCGGTCCGACCAGAAACGGAGCGTCCTGAGGAAGTCGTCCCGGATTTCGCGGTTGGCCCAGTTCAGATCCGGCTGTTCCTTGGCGAAGATGTGCATGTACCACTGGCCGGGCGTGCCGTCGGGCTCGGTGATCCGCTCCCAGGCGGGGCCGCCGAAGACGGACTCCCAGTCCGAGGGCGGGAGCTCGCCGTTTTCGCCGAGGCCGTCGCGGAAGATGTAGCGCTCGCGGGCAGCGGATCCGCGCGGGGCGGCCAGGGCCTCCTGGAACCATTCGTGCCGGTTCGAGGAGTGGTTGGGGACGATGTCGGCGATCAGCTTGATGCCGGCAGCGTGCAGCGCGGCAGACATCTCATCGAAGTCCGCCAGGGTGCCGAGCTTGGGGTCCACATCGCGGTAGTCGTCGACGTCGTAACCGCCGTCGGCCAGCGCCGAGGGGTAGAACGGGGACAGCCAGACGGCGTCGATCCCGAGTTCCTTCAGGTACGGGACCTTGGCGGTGATCCCCTTGATATCGCCCAGGCCGTCACCGTTGGAATCGGAAAAGCTCCGCGGGTAGATCTGGTACACCGAGGCCTGGCGCCACCAGTTGGGGTCGGCGGCGAGGTCGGAACCGGACAGGGTTGCCAGCGTGGCGGTGTTGGTCAAAGGAGATTCCTTCGGGTCTGGGAGGGCTTCTGGTAATTTAGATACAAGCTAAATATATTGCCTGAACAATTATGGGTCCGGGAACAGAAGAGGTCAAGAAGTGATGCCGCACGCAGCCGCCGCCACGCCGCAGCTGCTGCGCCGCGTCAACGCCAAGGCCGTGCTGGGCCACCTACGCGGCGCCGACGCCGCCACCGGAACCGAGCTGATGGCCCTGACCGGACTCACCCGGGCCTCGGTGATTGCCGTCTGCGAGGACCTGATCGGCCGGGGCTGGATTGTGGAGCTGGACCAGCCCCGCACAGACCCGGCCAACCCGCGGAAGGGCCGCCCGGCCCGGCGGTTCGCCTTCAACCCGGAGGCAGGGTTCGTGCTGGGCCTCGACATCGGCGCCGCGACCACCACCGCCGCCGTGGCCGACCTCCGCGGCACCGTGATCGGCCGGTCCAGCGGGAGCTTCCGCGCGGCGGACATCCCCGCGCAGGAGCGCGTCGGCGTCGTCGATCTCGCCTGCCGCCGGGCGCTGGAAGCGGCGGGCGTGGACCCGGGCAGGGTGCTGGCCGTCGGAGCAGGGATCGCCGCGCCGGTGGACCGGGACGGCAACGTCCTCGTGACCCAGCGGTTCTGGAGCCTGTTCGACGTCGGGCTCCGCTCCGCGCTCAAAGAGCTGCACGGCTGGACGGTGCTTCTAGAGAACGACGCCAACCTGGCCGCGCTCGGCGAGCGCTGGCGCGGCTCCGGCGCGGGCGTGGACGATCTGGTGGTGCTCCTCGCCGGCGAGCGCCTGGGCGCCGGGGTGATGGAATCCGGGCGGCTGCTCCACGGCCGTGGCGGGGCCGCCGGCGAGATGGGCTATCTGGACATGGTGGAAGGCGTTGGCTCCAGCGACGGCATTGCTGCCCTGGCGCGGCAGTGGTCCGCGGCGGGGGGAGGACCGTCCGCGGGCGGCCCTGCAAGCGCGCCGCGCGTCTTCGAGGACGCGGCGGCAGGAGACGCCGCGGCGCTGGCGATCCTGGACCGGATGTCGGAGCGCATGGCGCGAGTCATCGCCTCAATCGCGAGCCTGATCAACCCCGAGCAGGTGGTGATCGGCGGCGCGGTCGCCGACTCCGCCGGCGCCCTCCTGCCGGGCATCAGAGCGCTGCTCCCCCGCTTCACCGCCACCCCGCCGCGCGTCACGGTCTCGCCGCTGGGCGACAAGATCGTCACGGTGGGCGCCGTCCGGCATGCCCTGGACTTCGTTGAGGCCAACGCGCTGGAGCTCGAACTGGCCAGCTGACGGTTTGCCGGGCACCTTGTTTCGGATGGTTTCACCAGAGCGTTGCTCAAGATTCGGCAACGATTGGATACCCAAGCCGAAAGTTTGGCGCAAGTTTCCCGGTATCGCGGCCTGCCATCCGTAGACTGACCTCACTTTGGTCTCTTGCGGCCGTTCAGCTGACCCGTCGGCTGAACGGCCGTCTCATGAAAGATAAACGTGAACCCTCTACGGATGAAGACGGCGTTGGTTGCCGCGCTTGTGCTTGCCTTGGCTTCTGTCCCAGCCACCGGCACGGCGCCAGCCCTCGCTGACCAGTCGCCGACGCCCGTCGCGACCGCTACCGCTTCCGCTACGACAGCCCCGGCGGCTCCGGCGGCTACCGCGGTTGCGTCCGCTCCGGCGACTCCTGTGGCAACCCCGACGCCGGCACCCACTGCTGCCTCGACCCCCAGCGCGCAGGCGGTCCAGCCGACGCCAAAGTCCTCCGCCAGTGCCGGCGTCAGCCCGTCGCTCACGACCGTTGAGTCGCTCCCGGTGGAAGGCTCCGACCAGCCGTTTATTGCGCACACGTTCGAAAACCCGCCCCCGGTCGGCAAAAAGGGCGCCCCAGCTTCCGCCGCCGCGACCGCACGGACCACGGAGGCCTACTCCCTGACCCGCTCCGGCGACATCAAAGTACGCCTGGTCCTGGTCCAGTTGGCCGACAAAAAGGCCACCATCGCGCAAGCCGCAGCGCAGGCTTCCATCTCCACCAGCAGTAACTACTGGAAGAGAATGTCCAACGGCCGGTTGTCGATGACCGTGACCAAGGTAGAGAGCCGCAACAGCAAGGCCACCTCAACGCAGCGTTACCCGGACATGATGAACACAATTGCCGGAGAACTCGGGTGGACTCCCAGCCCGAATACCGCCCTTGTGGTCTTCGTATCCTCGCCCACACTCTCCGACGGCGCGTACGGTGCCGGCTGGAGCTATCAGGGCACCAGCGGGCGGGTCATCATGCCGCTCCCGGCAAGGTTGACCAACAGCGTCCTGACCCACGAATTCGGGCACGTGCTCGGCCTCATGCACGCAAACAGCCTCCAGTGCGGAAGCGGCGCCCAGGATGTCGGCACGACCTCAAACGGGTCATTCGCCGATTCCAGCTGCAGCATCCGTGAGTATGGCGACAGCCTGGATCTGATGGGCATCTCCCAACTCACCCAGCCAGCCATCAGCTCAACTCTTTGGGCTTATGGGGGGTTTGGCCGGGGCGACGAAATCGTTGACGCCGGGACGCTGAACGGCATGAGGAAATTCACCCTGAAGGCGTGGGCGGGTACCGACGCGAACCGGGCGGTGAAGTTCACGGATCCCGTGAGCGGCGAATCCTATTTCCTGGAGTTGCGGCTGCCTGTCAGCTATGACACCACCGAGGCTGTGGACCTAAATCGCGGCGTCAAAATTGTCCAGCAGCTGGGGGCCGGCTCGCTGATTCTGCTGCCGGATTCCAGACCGTTCGCCGGGTACTACAATCCCCGCCAGACTTGGCAAGCGGGACAGACCTTCACCACCCATGCCGGCACGCGGGTGAGCATTGACTCGATCACCTCCACCTCCGCAAGCGTGACGGTCGAGTCGATACTCTCTATAGCCGGCAGGGCAATCGGGCCTGTGGCTGCAGCCACACCCGCCCTTGGAAGCCCGACCACCGCCGTCGCATGTGGGCTAAAAGCCGGCGGGTGCTACAGAAGTTTTCAGGGCGGCTCTATCCACTGGACACCCAACACCGGCGCAGTCGCGACGGTCGGTGCAATCGGCGCCGCGTGGGGTGCTTTGGGATACGAAAACGGCAAGCTGGGCTACCCGACCAGCCGTCAGCTCTGCGGTCTGACTGGGGGCGGCTGCTACCAGACATTCCAGGGCGGCACCATCCACTGGACGGCGGCCACCGGCGCCCGCGCCACCGGGGGCGCCATCCGCGCGGCTTGGGCCGGCGTGGGCTACGAGAACGGTAAGCTCGGCTACCCCGTCACCAACGAGATTTGCGGCCTCACCGGCGGCGGCTGCTACCAGCGCTTCCAGGGCGGCACCATCCACTACTCGCCGGCCAGCGGGGCCGTCGCCACCTGGGGCGCCATCCGGGCCACCTGGGCGAGCCTGGGCTCCGAGAAAAGCAAGCTCGGCTACCCGACCGGCAAGGAAACCTGCGGGCTGGTCAACGGCGGCTGCTACCAGACATTCCAAGGCGGGACCATCCACTGGTCGCCCGGCACCGGCGCGGTTGCCACTTGGGGCGGTATCCGCGGTGTATGGGGAAAACTTGCCTACGAAAACGGAAGGCTCGGCTACCCCACCGCTAACGAGGTCTGCGGACTGGTCAACGGAGGCTGCTCCCAGGCGTTCCAGGGCGGAGTAATCTACTACGCTCCGGGAGCCGGAGCGTTCGCCTCGTGGGGTCCGATCCGTAAAGCATGGGGCGCCCAGGGTTACCAAAACGGAAAGCTCGGTTACCCGAGCAGCAATGAAAGCTGCGGACAGTCCGGCAGTTGCGATCAGTCCTTCCAGGGAGGTCTCATCCACTGGACCGCTGCGGCGGGTGCCATCGCGACCTCAGGGCCGATCTGGACTGCCTGGGCGAGCCTGGGTTCCTCCCAAGGAAAGCTCGGCTACCCCGTGGCCCGCGAGGTCTGCGGACTGGCCAACGGCGGCTGCTCCCAAGCGTTCAAGGGCGGCTCCATCCACTGGTCGCCCGCCACTGGCGCCTTCGCCACCTGGGGCGGCATCCGTGCCACCTGGGTAGGCCTGGGCTCCGAGAAAAGCAAACTCGGCTACCCGACGGGCAGGGAAACCTGCGGCCTGATCAACGGCGGCTGCTACCAGACGTTCCAGGGCGGCACCGTCCACTGGTCACCGGCCACCGGCGCCCGCGCCACCTGGGGCGGGATCCGTGCCACCTGGGCCAGCCTGGGCTACGAAAAAGGCAAGCTCGGCTATCCGACGGGCAAGGAGACTTGCGGCCTGATCAACGGCGGCTGCTACCAGATGTTCCAGGGGGGCACCATCCACTGGTCGCCCGCCACCGGCGCGGTCGCCACCTGGGGCGGTATCCGTGCCACCTGGGCCAGCCTGAGCTACGAAAAAGGCAAACTGGGCTACCCGTCCGGCAAGGAAACCTGCGGCCTGACCGGCGGCGGCTGCTACCAGACGTTCCAGGGCGGCTCCATCCACTGGTCCCTCGCCACCGGCGCCTTCGCCACCTCAGGTCCCATTCGCGCAACCTGGGGCAGCCTGGGGTACGAAAAGGGGCGGCTTGGCTATCCGGCTGCAGCGGAAACCTGCGACCCGGTCAACGGCTCATGCAGCCAGCGATTCCAAAACGGAACCATCACTTGGTCTGCGGCGCAGGGCAGCGTGGTACTCCCCTGACCGACAGGCCCGGGCGGTTGGCGATGAGTACCAACCTCCCGGGCGCCCGGCGCCCGAGGAAGTTGCCAGCCCACCACCCGGGGTAACCGCAAAGGGCCATCACTCCGGCATGATCATGGTGCGCAGGTCCAGCTGCCGCAGCACCCGGTCCGCGACTTCCGGGTCCATGCCCGGCTCGTTCCGGGCCGCCACGACTTCCTGGCGGGCGGCGTCCAGGGCGATTGTCTGTACGGCAATCGCCAGTTCGCGGCCGCGCTGGCGCTGCTCCCCCGCGCTTTCATTCTTTAGGCTCCCGTCCAGCAATTCGGCGTGCAGCCGGGTCATTTTCTCCTTCACCAGCGCCACCTTCTCCGCAGGCAGTTCCTTCATCAGCTCGTTGTCCCTGAGCGCGGCGATCGCTGCCTGTTGCGCACGGCGGGCCAGGACGCGGGCGGCGTCGCGTTCTTCCGAACCGTCCTCGGATGCCTTCAGGACCCGCATGAGCCACGGCAGCGTCAGGCCGGGCAGTACCAGAGTGGCCAGCAGGACCGCGCAGGCGATCACGAGCAACTCGCTCCGGGCCGGGAACGGCGTGCCGTCCGCTACTGTCAGCGGAAGGGCCAGCGCCAACGCCAGGGTGGCCAGGCCGCGCATGCCGCACCAGGTCAGGATCAGCACGTCCTTGGCCGAGGTGGGGCGCAGGACGTCTTTCCTGGCCCGGGACAGGCCGGACATCATGGCCAGCCAGGCGAAGCGTGCGGCGAACACGAGGACGCACACAACCGCGGCTGTGCCGATCATGCCGAACACGGCGCTGCCCTCCTCGTGGATGACCTGCCGGACTTCCAGCCCCACCAGCCCGAAGGCGAGGCCCGTGATCAGCAGTTCCACGACGTCCCAGAACGCGGTCCGGGTCACCCGCTCTGCTGCGTCCCCGGGCCGGGAGTGGCGCTGCATTTCCAGGGCGGTGACGACGACGGCGATCACCCCGGAGGCGTGCAGCTCCTCGGCCAGGATGTAGGCGGCAAATGGCACCACGAGGGTGACGGCGCTCCGGGCCACCATGGAGGACACGAGGCGGGTGATCAGGCTGGTGAACCAGCCCATGCCGATGCCCACGACCACCGCGAGCGCGGCCCCCAGGACAAACTGGAGGACGACGTCGGAGGCGATCTTGGTGCCGGCGACGGCGGCGGCCACGGCCGCCTGGAAGATGACGATGGCGGCGGCGTCGTTGAAGAGGCCCTCGCTCTGGAGGACGTTGATGAGCCGCCGCGGCATATGGACACGGCTGGCGATGGAGTCCACGGCCACGGGATCCGGCGGAGCCACCATGGCGCCCAGGGCGATCGCGGCGGGAATGCCGATGCCAGGGATCATGAGCCAGGCAGCGCCGGCCACCACCGCCGTCGAGACCACCACGAGCGCGACGGCGAGCATGATCAAGGTGCGCCAGCGGACCCGGAAGACGGCCCAGGAGCTGCGCTGGGCCGTCGCGAAAAGCAGCGGCGGCAGGAAGATGGGCAGGATCAGTTCGGGCGGGATCTGAATCTCCGGGAAGCCTGGGATGAACGTCAGGGCGACGGCCAGGAGCAGCATCAGCACCGGGTAGGGCAGCCTCAGCCGGTCCCCAAGGCCCACGGCCCCCACTGTGGCCAACAGGAGTCCAACGATAAGTGCCAACTGGTCCATGTGCCCGCTTTCCCCGAGGCGGGCCGGGGCATCCCGGGTGGATGCGCGGGCCGCCCCCACTACCCTATCTAGGTCAGCGGCACTGGGCTTACGGTGCCCGGCCTAAGGTTCTGGGCTTACGGTTCTGGGCTTACGGTTCTGGGCCTAAGGTTCTGGGCTTACGGTTCTGGGCCTAAGGTTCGAGGGCCGCCGCGAGCGGGAGGGTACCGTCCCGGAACTGGATGGTGCGCCCAATCGTGACGGGCAGTCCGAGGACCGCCGCCGCCACCAGGGCCACGTTGGCGCGGGCGGTTGCGGTGCCGTCCGACGTATCGGCGGGGTCGACGTCGATCATCCCGTTGCCGGGCCCAGCCGTCAGCGTGCCGGGCCCCAGAATGGTCCAGTCAAGGCCTGAGCCGCGCAGATAGGCATCCGCCGCGGCCTTGGCCTCGGCGTAGGGGAAGAAGCCGTTGTCCGCGGGGACCCCATGGTCCGGCCCGGCGCCGAAGTAGGAGACCATGATGTACCTGCTGACGCCTGCTTCCGCCGCGGCGTCCATCGAACGGATCGCGGCGTCCCGGTCCACGGCGTACGTCCGTTCGGGGCTGCCGCCGCCGGCCCCGGCAGACCACACCACGGCGTCGTGGTTCCGTAGGGCGTCGGCGAGCTGCGCCGTCGTTGCGTTCTCCACATCCAGAAGCGACGGCGTGGCACCCGTGGCCGCGACGTCGGCCCCGTGGTCCGGGTTGCGGATGAAGGAGGTGACCTCCTGCCCGTCCGCCGCGAGGATCCTGGACAGTTCCAAAGCCACCTTGCCGTGGCCGCCGATGATTGCGATTCGCGTCATGGACCCATTCTGTCCCACCTAATGGCGAACTGCTGCCCCATGGTCCAAAGGTTGGTGGTGGTCCAGTAGATCAGTACGCCGATGGGGAACACGATGCCGCCCACACCGAAGACGACAGGCAGGCCGTAAAGAATCACCCTCTGCTGGGCCATGACCGGACTCGCCAGGGCCTCTCCGGACAAGGTCCTGGCCATGATTTGCTTCTGCGTGATGAACTGCGCGGCCGTCATGACCAGGATCATCACGATGGAGAGGACCCACACCGAGACCACGTTGCCGCCGGGAGGCGTTCCGTGAAGGAGCGTGGCCGAGAGCGGGGCATTGAAAATAGTGGACTGGTCGAACTGCATGACCTGCTCGGCACTCATGGCACCGACGCCTTGGCTCTGGCCCGCCGTGGTGCTGATGCCGGAGAGCACCTGGAACAGCGCGAAGAAAAAGGGCATCTGGATCAGCATGGGCAGGCAGGCCGAGAACGGGTTGGTGCCGTGCACCTTGTACAGGGCCATCTGTTCCTGCACCATGTCCTGGCGGGAGAGCGGATCGGTCTTGCCCTTGTACTTCTCCTGCAGCTTCATCAGGTCAGGTTGCAGGAGTCTCATGCGTTGCTGGGCGTCGACCTGCTTGAGGAACACCGGGATCAGGGCGGCGCGGATGACCAGCACGATCCCGATGATGGACAGGGTCCACGTCCAGCCGCTGGCCGCCGGCATGCCGATGGCGTTGAGGCCGTCGTGGAAAGCCGCCATCATGGCTGAGACCAACCATCGGAACGGGGCCATGATGGTGCCGATGAAGTCCACTGATTTCCCCCAACTGTCAGGTGCTGCAAAGCTACGGTGAAACTAGCCGCTTGTCACGGGCGCGCGCTGCGGGGGACTCTGCTGACCGGGAAATAGAAAGCCCCCCGAGCTGCCAGTGGTGGCATGATGGGCCCATGAGCCAAGTCACGTGCGATCTGACTGTCTCCCTCGACGGATTCCTCGCCGGCCCGAACCAAAGCATGACGGACCCTTTGGGCGAGGGCGGAGAGCTCCTGCACAGGTGGCAGTTCGAAGAACGCCAGTCCAACGCGGCCTGGCTCGACGGCATTCTCGCGGCCGGCGCCTACATCATGGGACGGAACATGTTCGCTGGGCCCGGGACGTGGGATGAAACGTGGCGCGGATGGTGGGGTGAGGAGCCGCCCTACCACGCGCCGGTATACGTGCTCACCCACCACCAGCGCGAGCCCCTGGAGATGCAGGGCGGCACCACGTTCAACTTCGTGACCGACGGGATCGAATCGGCGCTGGCCCAGGCGCGGAAGGCCGCCGGCGGCAAGGACGTGGCCGTTGCCGGAGGAGCGCAGACCGTCCGCCAATACCTGTCTGCGGGGCTGATCGACGAGCTGCGGCTCCACACCGCTCCTATGGTTCTGGGAGCGGGCGAGCGGCTGCTCGACGGCGTCGGAAATCTCAAGCTTGAGCCGACGGAAGTGGGCGGCACCAGCCTCGTTACCCACGTGCGCTATCGGGTTATCCGCTGAAACGCTGAGTCTTAGCAGTTCGCTTCTTCAGGTGCCAGGACGCCGGCGACGGGCGACTATTGCTTTCACGTCGTCCTGAGAGTAATCGAGAACCATGAACGTCCATCGCTCAAGCCATGTCGGCGCCACAGCTCTTCCGGTACTGAACTCCAGGCACTTGATTAAGCTGCGGCGGGCGGTGGGTGTAGCAGTGGTTGCGGCGGGCATGCTGCTGGCCGGCCTTGCCGTTCCGGCCGAAGCAGCAACCGTATATCAGGCCCCGCTGCGGACTGCCGTACGCGGACTGACTGTCGCGGCCGAGGTCAACGCCGGCTACGACCGGGACCGCTACTTCGGCGTCTGGGGAGATACCAACGGAGATTGCCAGAACACGAGGCAGGAAGTCCTGGTCCAGGAATCCAAGGGGTCCGTGTCCTATACCAACCGCGGTTGCATTGCCAGCAGGGGACGCTGGGTGACATCGTGGGACAACGGCGTTCACACCTCCTCGACGGAGGTGGAGGTGGACCATCTGGTCCCGGTTCATGAAGCCTGGGGCTCCGGCGCAAGGTATTGGTCCCAGGCGCGGCGCGTGGCTTTCTATAACGACCTTGGGGACAGCCGCACCCTGAACGTGCAGACGTCCACTCTCAACCACTCAAAGCGGGCTAGTGGCCCGGAAAGGTGGCTGCCGCCGAAGAATCGTTGCGCGTACATCGGCCAGTGGGTGGCGGTGAAGATCCGCTGGGGCCTGAGCGTCAACATCACAGAGAAGGCCGCGCTGATCCTCTACGCAGCCTCCTGCCCCAACGTCACCCTGACGGTAACCCGCGTCTAAGACCGGCCTCCCGGCCAACAACTATTTGTCCGCCGGGCGGAGCGAGGTGATTGTCTGCCGGATATCGTCGTACTCGTCCGTTCCCGTGTAGGCCTCCGGATTGTCCACGTTCGGCGTGGTGGCGTTCGTCGTCACGAGCGGATCATAGACACCGCCAAACGTTGCCACGCCCGGGGGCCACGTAAAGAAGTGGAAAATCGGGCAGGCACTGCTCCCCGAGGGTAGAGGCGTGGAAGTGATGCCGTAAGCCAACGGCTCCGGCTTTGACCCGTCAGTTCCGGCCCCGGCTCGGCCCTCGAAAACAAAGCGGGGCGTCACGCCTTTCTGCGCCAGCGCCGGCACGTCCTCCGAATCCATAAGGGAATACGGATACTTCTCAGTGCACTGCGGCCCGACCACAATATTGGTCCGCAAGGTTGCCATCGGCCTTCCGGCACCATTGAGGACCTCCACAAAAGCACCGCCGCGGGCTGCCTCACGGACCCGATCCTTGATGGTCCAGTCTGGCGGGTAATCGAACATAAGCTGGCCGTCCGACGTCGTGAAGGTCTTCCACTCGGTCTGCGCGGACGCCGGAGCGGATGCCGTCGCGGCCGATTCCGAGGAACTGGGAACGGCTGCCGCGGAACTAGGAGATGCTGAGCTTGCACTCGACGAACTGGTCCTCGGGCCGCTGGGCGGAGAGCATGCCGCCAGCAGAAGGGCGACGCCCAGCGCTGCGGAGACTGCTCTGCTGGCTGGTCCCAATCGGTTCATATCGGCCCTCTCCCCCTGGCGTGCACGTAGTCCGCACAATACGCGTTTTTCCCGTGTCAAAAAATGGGGTCTATAAAACCGCGCAATGCACAGGCCGCGACGGCCGCTTCTCTTGCCAGCAAAAGCGGGGACCGGCGAAACCCGCGAGCCCCCCGCAGTGTCTCCGGCCCAGCCGGAGGTCAGTCTCCTGTTACCTACTTTTTCATGAGGGCGTCGCCATAGCCAGCATCGCATTTGCCGTCATGGATGACACCTGCTCCCGGCGCCACCGCGTAGTTGCTGGCTGGGTTGAAGACGGCGGTGTGGACATCGGTCACCTTGCTCGCACATTTGTCGGCACCGGAAGCACTCACGCTCTGGCCGCCGATCCACATGTCGATCCAGATGGTGGAGTTGGTGCCGTCCGCGTTGACGCCCTGGTGGCACGGCCCTGCCTGGGGCCTACTGCCGTCGCCACAGGTGTCCTCGACGATAAAGTATCGACGCACGTCCGGAAGGTAGATCCGCGTGCCGGCCGGGAAGTCCAGCACGTCCTTACCCGTGGCGAGGGAATGCCCCACGGCGATGGTGATCGGGTCACTGTAGGTGCCTGCGCCCCCGGCGGTCTTGTGCAACACCGGGTGGCTAATGGTTGCCGAGCCCGCTGGCGTGTTGTCGTACCACGTGTACGCCGTCGTGTATGCGGTTTTGACAATCCGCTCGGAGGACGAGGCCGGCAGGACGGCCACCGGCTTCGGAGCCGCCGCAGTTGAAGTCTCCGCGGTTGCTTTCCCAGCTGCTGCCTTCTTAGTGGTCGCCGCTTCAGCAGCCTTGACCTTGGCGGTGGCGGCCGCCTGCGAGGCACCGACTCTTGCGGACGTGTCGTTGTGTCCGGCGCCGGAGCTGGCTTCGACTCCTGCTCTGGCGGAGCCTGCAGACTGTGCGGATGAGTTTGAGGTGCCGGTCACGGCACCACACGCCGAAGTGGCGAGTAGAACCGAGAACATGCCGGCGAACAGCAGATTATTCCTTAGCATGGGAATCCTAGCCTCTTCATGGGTCTGCGGAGGGGCAGTCCCATAGAGATATGTCCTGCCCGGAACCGGTCAGGGTAGGCAGGACGCAAGGCGTCGCCACCGCGAGCTACATCACACGAGACTGCGTTCAGGACGCTCAAGCGGGCGCGTGTGCCAACCGGTGACCTAGAGGCTACCGTGGTCGGCGCGTAGAGACCAATTGAAGGCGGCCATCGTCTAATCCGTGTGAATTAGAGGTCCTTCTACAACCTTTTAACGTTGGATTGGGAGTTGGGCTACTTGGCGACGAGCTCGTTCCCATATCCGCTGTCACACTCGCCGTCGTGAATGACGCCGTTCCCGGCCGCAACGACGTAGTTGTCTGCGGGGTCGAACACAGCGGTCCGCACGCCTGTTACTTGCTCCATGCAGCCTTCCGCCAAGGACGCACTTCCGCCCTCGCCGCCAATCCACATGTCAAGCCACACGGATGCGCCGCGATGCTCGGACGCCCCGGTGTGGCACGGGCCATCCTCTGGGGTGGGGCCGTCCCCGCAGGTGTCTTCCACGATGAAATATCGCCGAACATCCGGCAGGTATATCCGAGTGCCGGCGGGGAAATCCAGGACGTCCTTGCCCGTCTCCAGGGAATGCCCAACTGCGATGGTCACCGGATCTGAATAGGTTCCCGCCCCGCCTGCCTTTTTGTGGGCCACGGGATTGCTGATGTCGGGAGAGCCCTCGGGCGTGTTGTCGAACCACGTGTAGGCCGTGATGTAAGCGTCCGGAACGACTTTCTGGTCCGAAAATCCAGAACGCTTAAACGGAGCAGGGGTGCTTCCGCATGCGGCGGCAGCTAAACCTACCGAGAGCAAGGCTGCTGCCACTGTGATTTGTTTACGCATTCGGTATCTGCCTCCACCAAATTCCGGCCAAGTACGTTGAACCATACCCTTGCGCCCGTTGCCGCGGTAGCCGCGGTAGCCGCGGTAGCCACGAATACGGTCCCCCTTAATTCCGCGACAAAGAATCCGCTAATGCGTGGAGTCCTTGGTTCGTCCGGGGTGCGATAAGCGCTACGGCTTACAGATCGACGCCGATCCATGCAGCTTCCGGCTTTGCCCGCGACAAAGAGCAGACAGTAAATCGCCTCCGCGGAGTAAGTACAACGGTTTGAAAAATCGAGTATTCCTTACGCGTGTGTGGCCTTGTCGCTCGCCCCTACCGTCATAGGCACAGGCATAGGTCGTACGCCGCAGAAGGGCGGCTCAAGCAATTTCGGGGATATAGCGGAGATGCATTCTCCTGCAAATTGATCGTCAGCACGGGATGTCTTGCCCGTGAATCTAGCGTTCGTGCTCATGTTCTGGCTCAGGTTGGGGAGTAATTACATAGGCGAGGCAGCACATGAAGAAATCAGGCCCTATTTCCGGAACCGTACCGGTCTTCTTTGATCCAAGTGGAAAGCGGTGGAGAAAAGTTCTGCTCGCGCTGCTGGCAAGCGTGCTGCTGATGGTCCTGTCCGTCGTGTCGATTCTGCCCGGTGCCGCCGCTCCGGTGTGGAAGGGAGAGCAGAATCAGTCAGTGGACTACCCGCGGAAGTTGTTGTCTACGCAGGACCTGGAGAATATTCCCAGTATCGTCTCGGACGAGGGCTTCGCCATCGACCGGATCGCACTCGTTGAGCGAAACGACGGCAAAGTCCTGCTCAAGGATCCCTTCAGCACCACCATCTGGAGGGAAGCCACTACTGACGAGATAGAACTGATCGGCGACAGCCCCTACGTCATGGAAACTTCTGGAAAGCCGGCCGAACGGACGTTGATGCTGACCTTCGATGACGGGCCCGATCCGCAGTACACGCCGCAAATTCTGGACTTGCTGTCCCGTGAAGGCGTACCAGCGACGTTCTTTACGCTGGGTGACAACATGGTCAAGCACCCCGATATCTTCCAGCGTATGGTCCGCGAGGGCCACATGGTCGGCAATCACACGATGTCCCACATCGATTTCTGGGCCCACGACGACTACTACAACCGTCAGCAGATCATCGCGACTGACCGTGTCATGCGTGCGGCGGACAATTACGCATCCCGGCTGTTCCGGATCCCTACAGGCGACCCGGCAAACAATGCACTGGCGCTTCTGCAGGCGCAGCAACTGGGTTACCTCCACATCAACATGGACCTTGATACGCGAGACTGGGACCACGCGCCCGGAGTTCCCGTTCAAGTACCGCAGCTGGACGGCCAAGGCCACATTGTCCTGGTCCACGACGGCGGCGGGAACCGGGCCGCAACCATAGAGATGCTGAAGACCTTCATCCCGCAGGCAAAGGCTCAGGGCTACACGTTCTCCACGGTCCAGCCCCTTCTGCCGCCGGAATATATACCACGGTCAGACGTCGCCGGCGCCGTAGAAGACAAAGCAACCTTGGCCGCGATGACAACGTATTTGGTCACTCCGAATTTGATACTTAATTGGCTGTTCTGGTTCGGCGTCGGGTCCTTGACCATCCTTACGTTTCTGTTTGTGATTCTTGCCCTCGTAAACAATTACCGACAGAAAAAACGCCTTTGGTCCGTCATCAAGGAGGAAGACTGGCCTTTTGTTAGCGTGGTCCTGCCCGTTTTCAACGAAGAACTCGTCGTGACCAAAACACTGGATGCCCTGAGAGCAAGCGACTACCCCCGCATGGAAGTAGTCGCCATAAACGACGGCTCGACCGACGGCACCCTGGCTGTTCTTTCCAATTACGCGAGAATATGGCCGCAACTCCGCGTCATCGACCAGCCCAACGGCGGCAAGTCAGCAGCCAGCAACAACGGGATAGCCCAATCCCGCGGGGAAGTGGTGGTCACTCTCGATGGTGACACTTTGTTTGAACCCCAGACCATCAAGATGTTCGCCCGGCACTTTTGCGCACCTCGGAACGGAAAGAAAGTCGGAGCGGTTGCCGGGCACGTCAAAGTCGGAAACCGCCGCAACCTCCTTACCGCTTGGCAAAGTCTGGAGTACCTATCCGGTATCTGCGTCACCCGTATGGCGGAGGGGCTCCTGGGAGCGATCTCCATAGTTCCCGGTGCCTGTGCAGCATGGCGTCGGGAAGCACTCCTGGAAGCCGGCGGCTACTCCCATGACACCCTGGCCGAAGACGCTGACCTGACCCTGTCCCTGCAGCGGCTCGGCTACAGCATAGTCCAGGAGAACTTGGCGGTCGCGTGGACTGAAGCGCCCATGACAGTCGCGGGATTGTTCAAGCAGAGGCTCCGCTGGACGTACGGGAACATCCAGACCCTGTACAAACACCGGTCCATGCTCTTCAACCTCCGGTACGGGGCGCTTGGCGTACTCACCATGCCCTATGCACTGATCTCGGTCCTCGTCCCGCTGATCTTCATGCCGCTGACGGTCCTCGTTGCGATTACCAGCCTGGCCCGGGGAGAATGGCAGGCCGTCGCGATGTTCTCGGTGTTCGTCGCCGCAACTCATATGCTCATCTCGATAGTGGCCGTGCTGATGGTCCATGAGAGCCCCCTTCATCTGCTCATAGTCCCCATTTATAGACTCATCTACGAGCCCCTCCGCGCCTACGTGGTCTTTGGATCCGCCATTCAGGCCATTCGGGGCTCTGCAGTCGGCTGGTACAAGCCCGAACGCACCAACAGTGTCCTGATGCCGGTCCCCGCTGGTCCCGTCGGCCGCCTCACGCCAGCGCCAGTCGACCGTTTAGCCCGTCTTAGCCAAAGCGTTCTGCCAGTTACGGTGATTAACCCAGGCGAGCAGTCAACATGAAGAGCCCCGCGGCTCGCCTGACTGCCGTAGTCCAAGGGTCCGGCCCCGGCGCGCCCCGCACAGACTTCGTCCAGCGGAGGCGGGCGCACAGGGCCTTCCAATGCCACATGAATCACGCTGCGGCACTGCGATGCATGAAGCCGCCCTTGAGTAGCCACCTGTCAGAGACAGTGAGGTTGCTCCAGGGAATCTAAGAGGCGGCTCTCCGAAACCAACCAACAGAAAAGACCCCCGGAATCTCAAGGATTCCGGGGGTCTTGCCTGTAGCGGTGGGGAGGCTCGATCTCCCGACCTCACGATTATGAGTCGTGCGCTCTAACCAACTGAGCTACACCGCCATAAATGAGGAAAACCTGCGCTAAGCCGGTCAAAAACCGCCTTGACACAGGCCCTCATCCAGAGCCCCCCACCGGAATCGATCCGGTGACCTCGTTCTTACCAAGAACGCGCTCTACCACTGAGCTAGGGGGGCAACGAGTAAATACTCTACCGGAAGATTGGCCCACCAACAAATCGGCGGCCGGACGACGTCAGACCGGCCGAAAACAGCGGAAATCCGGGCTCCCCGCATGGTCGCGGAAGCCTTAATCGGCGGCCAGGACCGGCATGCCGCCGCGGCTGTGACGAAGCGAACACGCAGGCGGAATGGTTAAACAAGAACGGGCCGGCTCAGGAAGCCGGCCCGTTCTCAGTTGGTGCTAGTGGTTACCACTTGTTGCGGGGCTTGAAGCCGCCTTCGGTGCGGGGCTTGCGGGTGTCGGCGCCGAAGGTGCGCTGCTCGGAGCGCTCGCTGAAGGAGCGGCCGCCACGGTCAGCGGAGGACCGCTCGCCGTCGCCCTTGCGGAATTCGCGCTTGAAGCCGCCGTTGCCCTTGAAGTTGCCGCTGCCACCGGAGTAGCCGCCACGGTCCCCGCCGCGGTTGCCCTGGTAGGAGCCGCGGTCCCCCGAGCCGGAGGGCTTACGGCCGTTGTCGAGCTCGAGGTGGATCAGCTCGCCCCCGATCCGGGTGCGGGACAGGGCCTTGAGCTGATCGGCGCTCAGGTCCGCCGGGAGCTCCACGAGGGAGTGGTCCGAGCGGATGTCGATGCCGCCGATCTGGGCCGAGGAGATGCCGCCTTCGTTGGCAATGGCGCCAACGATGGAACCCGGCATGACGCGCTGGCGGCGTCCGACTGCGATCCGGTAGGTGGCGTTGCCCTCGGTCAGGGTGCGGGTCGGGCCGCGTGAGCCGAAGCCGTCCTTGGAGCGCTCGCGCTTCTGGAACTCGGGCGCTGCCGGCAGTTCCTTGACCAGGAGCGGCTGTCCGCCCTGGGCCATGACGGCCAGTGCTGCGGCGATCTCCGAGGCCGGCACGTTGTGCTCTTCCTCGTAGGAGGAGATGAGGTCGCGGAACGCGGCGACGTCCTCGGACTCGAGGGTCTCCGTGATGCGCTCGGCGAACTTGCCCAGGCGCAGCGTGTTGACGGTCTCGGCCGTGGGCAGGTGCATCTGCTCCACCGGCTGGCGGGTTGCCTTCTCGATGGAACGCAGCAGGTACTTCTCGCGCGGCGTCATGAACAGGATCGCGTCGCCGGAACGGCCTGCGCGGCCGGTGCGGCCGATGCGGTGGACGTAGGACTCGGTGTCGTGCGGGATGTCGTAGTTGACCACGTGGCTGACGCGCTCGACGTCGAGGCCGCGGGCGGCGACGTCGGTGGCGACGAGGATGTCGATCTTGCCGTCGCGCAGGGCCTCGACCGTGCGCTCACGCTGCTGCTGCGGGATGTCGCCGTTGATGGCGGCAGCCTGGAAGCCGCGGGAGCGCAGCTTGTCGGCGAGGTCCTCGGTGGCCATCTTGGTCCGCACGAAGGCGATGACGCCCTCGAACTCTTCGACCTCGAGGATGCGGGTCAGCGCGTCGAGCTTGTGCGGGCCCATGACCTGCAGGTAGCGCTGGCGGGTGTTGGCGCCCGTGGTGGTCTTGGACTTGACCTGCACCTCGGCCGGGTTGTTCAGGTACTGCTTGGAGAGCCGGCGGATCTGGCTCGGCATCGTGGCGGAGAACAGCGCAACCTGGCGGCCCGCGGGGGTCTGCTGGAAGATCTGCTCAACGTCTTCGGCGAAGCCCATGCGGAGCATCTCGTCGGCCTCATCCAGAACGAGGTACTGGAGTTCGGACAGGTCGAGGGAACCCTTGGAGATGTGGTCGATGACACGGCCGGGGGTACCCACAACAACCTGGGCGCCGCGGCGCAGGCCCGCGAGCTGGGGGCCGTAGGCGGAGCCGCCGTATACCGGGAGGACGGTGAAGTCGTCGATGTGCTTGGCGTAGGAGGTGAAGGCCTCGGCCACCTGGAGAGCGAGCTCGCGGGTGGGAGCCAGCACCAGGGCCTGGGTCTTGCGGGACGGGCCGTTGAGGTCGTGGAGCTCGGCCAGGCGGGACAGTGCCGGTACTGCGAATGCTGCAGTCTTACCGGTACCGGTCTGGGCCAGGCCCACGACGTCGCGGCCTTCGAGCAGCAGCGGGATGGTTGCTGCCTGGATCGGGGACGGCTTCTCGTAGCCGACGTCCTGCAGGGCAGCGAGGACACGGCCGTCGATGCCGAGGTCTACGAACTTGACGCCTTCTTCCTCGGCGTCCTCGTCCTTCGCCGGGGCGGAAGTGGCCTCGGTCTTGGTGTCAGCCTGCGGGGCAACTTCGGCTGCCGCGGCGGCCGGTGCTACAACGTTCGCAGGAGCCTCGGTGAATTCCGGGGCGGAGCCGGCTGCGGGGGCAGCCGTTTCAGAAGTCTCGACGTCGCTCTGAATGTTTTCGGTTTCGACGGAGTTGTTCTGATTTTCGGGCATAGGTGAAATTTCCTCATCCATAGGGGCCAAGCGGCACAACCCGAGGTGAGCGGAGCCGCAGTACGCGTGACACGAATTGCCGGGCGTACGGTTGACCGGCGGGTCACATAGAAGTCCGGCGCTTTCGCAATCCCGTGGCAGGACTTCCCGCTGCATCTCTTGGCTGCTATCCCAGCAGTCTGTACAGCGTTTTCTTTTGCCGGCTCTCCCTATGAAAATGCCCGCATCACAGTTGCGGGCCCCAACACTTGCCAGTCCTGCCTCAAGAATTGGGCAGGAATAAGGGATTTCCGGAGTGGGGGATATTTCAAGTGTAGGGCATGGATCAGAACAGTGGTAGTTGAGGGGCCGACGGCGGACGGTGAGCTTGCGCACACCGGCGCCCCAAGCCTAGACCCCGAGGCGGCGCTGCAGCTGCTCAAAGCCCTGGTGGTACTCGGGCTGCAGGCGGATCTGGCCGTCGGCGTCGGCGTCGCGCAGGGCCTCCATGTCTGCCAGTGTGGGGTCGGTGAACCACTTGGCGATCGTCACGCCGTGCGCGGGGACGAAGAGCTGGTGGATGTGGTTTCCGGCTTCGATGTTGCCGGTCTTGACCACCCGGAGGTAGGTGCCCACCCGGCCTGCCTCGGTGAACCGCTTGACCCAGTGCGGTTCGCCCATCCGGCGCTGGAAGGTAGCGCAGGGGATGCGGGGGGAGGTGACTTCCACCTCGACGTCCAGCCCGATCTTCCAGCGTTCGCCGATCACGGCGTTGGAGGCGTTGAGGCCCGTGATCCGCAGATTTTCGCCGAAGATGCCCGGCGGCAGGTCCCGCCCCAGCTCGCCGGCCCAGTAGTCGGCGTCGTCCTGCGAATACGCGTAGAGTGCCTGGTCCTCGCCGCCGTGGTGGATCCTGCTGGCCTGGACATCACCGCGCAGGCCGAGTTTGTGGACCCGCACCGGTCCGGCGACGGGGCGCTTGTCGATCGCGGTGACCCCGACGCTGCCGGGATCATCGAGCAACTGGTGAACCGTGCAGACAGCAAGCACAGATGCGGTTTCCATGGCACCAGTGTAGGCCTGCGGCACAGCCGGGCACCCGGACTCCGACGTCCCCGCAGGCCACCGACGCCCGCACCACCAACCCAGACGACCGACCCCGCGCGACGCTCCTGCCCAGTTACTTTCCTGCACACCCCCGCACATGCCTGGCGACACCGGCGAGTCGGCATGGATCCGCAATCGGGTCCGGAAGCAACTAGGCAGGAAGGCCGGGCGAGACCGTAGGATGCTGGAATGAGCAATGTGGCCGGTTTCCCCCATGGGTCAGAAGGTGACGACGTTTCCGATGTCCTGGCGATCGATTCACTGCTGAGCGCGGAGGAGCTGGCTGTGCGGGAGCGCGTCCGCGATTTCACGAACCAGCGGATCCGCCCCGAGATCGCCGGTTGGTACGAGGACGCCGTGTTCCCCCTGGACCTCGCCCCGGAACTTGGTGAGCTTGGCGTGCTCGGCATGCATCTGGAGGGCTACGGCTGCCCCGGCCGGTCCGCCGTCGAATACGGCCTCGCGGCCATGGAACTCGAGGCCGGCGATTCCGGCGTCCGCACGTTCGTCTCCGTGCAGGGCTCCCTCGCCATGACAGCCATCCACAAATGGGGCTCCGAGGACCAAAAGCAGGAGTGGCTCCCCCGGATGGCCGCCGGCGAACTGATCGGCGCGTTTGCCCTGACCGAGCCCACGGCCGGATCCGATCCGGCGTCCATGACCACCTTCGCCCGCCCCGATGGGACCGGCGATAGCGCCGGCTGGATCCTGGACGGGGCCAAACGCTGGATCGGGCTCGCGTCCGTGGCGGATGTGCTGGTGGTGTGGGCCATGACCGACGACGGCGTGCGCGGTTTCCTCGTCCCCGCCGGCACCGCCGGGGTCACCGCGACCCCGATCGGGCAGAAGCTCTCGATGCGCGCCTCCATCCAGTGCGACATCACCTTCGACGCCGTCCGGCTGGGCCCGGAGGCGCTGCTGCCGGCGGCCCGGGGGCTGCGGGGCCCGTTCTCCTGCCTCAACGAGGCCCGGTACGGGATCGCCTGGGGTGCGATGGGCGCCGCCCGGGATTCCTACGAGGCCGCCCTGGCCTATGCCCAGGAGCGGCTGCAGTTCGGCAAGCCGCTGGCCGGCTATCAGCTGACGCAGGAGAAACTCGTGAACATGCTCCTGGAAATCCAGAAGGGCACGCTGCTGGCCCTGCACCTGGGCCGGCTCAAGGACGCCGGCACGTTGCGTCCGGAGCAGATCTCGCTCGGCAAGCTGAACAACGTGCGGGAGGCGCTCGCCATTGCCCGGGAGGCGCGCACCATTCTGGGCGGCAACGGCATCACGCTGGACCATTCCCCGCTGCGGCACGCCGCCAATCTGGAATCCGTCCGCACGTACGAGGGCACCGACGAAGTCCACACGCTGATCCTGGGCCAGCACATCACAGGTCTCCCCGCCTTCCGCTAGCCGCGCGAGACGTCATTTCACGGCAGTGTTTGGCGCAAACACTGCCGTGAAATGTCGCCTCGGCGGGCGTCCCTGCAGAGGTTCCGGATCGAGGTCCAGGGCGGGCTCAGGCGGAGAACCCGCCGTCGGCCTTAACCAGCTGCCCGGACATCCAGCGGCCCTCGGGCGAAAGCAGGAACGCGACCGTCCCCGCCACGTCCGCCGGAGTCCCCAGCCGGCCGCCCGGGTGCCGCCGGGCCAGCTCGTTCCGGAGCGGCTCATCCATCCAGCCGGTGTCCACCGGTCCCGGGTTGAGGACATTCGAGCTGATCCCGAGCGGGCCGAGTTCCCGGGCCGCCGCGATCACGATCCGGTCCAGGGCACCCTTTGAGGCCCCGTAGGGCAGGTTGAACGCGGTGTGGTCACTGGTCAGGGCCACGATGGCGCCGCCGCCGGGACCGGCCTGCCGGGCGAACGCGGCAATCAGCTGCCAGCTGGCCCGGGTGTTGACCGCGAAGTGCCGGTCGAAGCTTGCCAGGGACGTGTCCAGGATGCCGGAGTCCACGGATTCGGCGTGGCTGAGCACCAGGCCCTGCAGGGTTCCGGCCTCGGCCGCAGCGGCGGCCATCAGCCGGTCCACGGCCTCCGGGTCCTGGAAATCCGCCGGCAGCGCCACCACTGCGGAGCCGATCGCCTGCAGCTCGGCGGTGAGGCGGTCGACGTCGTCCGGCTGGACACCCCATGGCATCCGGGCGTCGTAGTCCTGCCAGAACGTCAGGACGAGGTCCCAGCCGTCCGCGGCCAAACGGCGCGCGATGCCGGCGCCGATTCCGGCGAGCCTGCCGACGCCAGTGACAAGGGCAGTCTTACGCGGGACAAGGTTGCTCATGCCGGACAGCCTAGCGGTGGCGGCCGGCGCGGCGCCTGCGAAACGGCATCTACGAAGCGGCGCCTACGAAAGCGGGGAAGAGGCGGTGGCCTGGACGTCCCGTTCGGCGGCCGGCCCGGACGCGAGGCCGAGCCCGGGTGGCAGGTCGAGCCCCGGTGCCAGCGCTTCAAGCCGCAGGGCGACGAGCCAGCACACCAGCAGGGCCACGGCGCAGAAGACGCCGGCGCTGGAGGCCATGATCCACAGGCCGGGCGTCTGGACATCAAGGTTCTCCGCGCCGAGGGCTGTGCCAATGGTCTTGGGCGAGAACAGGAAGACGAGGATGGAGATGCCTAGCACGACGCCCATGGTCCAGCGCATTGCGGCGTAGCGGCGCGGGGTTTCCCGCAGGGTCCAGGCGAAAGCCGGAAATATTGCCGCGACCCAGACCCAGTGGTGGGACCACGAGACCGGGCTGATCAGCAGCATGGTGAGCGCCGTCGCGGACACGGCCACGATGCGGGCGCCCTGGTCGCTGGCGGCCTTGATCACGCCGGCGCCCACGGCCACAACCATCAGGCTCAGCACCAGCCACGGCACAGTGACGTGCGCCTCCGGGACACCGAAGTGCAGCAGGGCGCCCTTGAGCGACAGATTGTCCACATAGCCCGCTCCGCCCATCCGGGAGGTGTCCGGCAGCATCTGGAGCCAGAACTGCAGGGATTCGGCCGGGCGCAGCAGCCAGCCGAGCACCGCGGTCGCGGTGAAGCCGGCAGCCATGTTGCCCAGTCCGCGCCAGTCCTTGCGGACCAGGTAGTACAGCCCGAACACCAGGGGCGTGAGTTTGATGCCGGCAGCGACGCCCACCAGGAAGCCGCTGCCGGGGAAGCCGCGGGTCCAGCGCCGGTTGCGGGCCAGCAGGTCCACTGCGATCAGGCCCATCAGCAGGGCGTTGATTTGGCCGAACACCAGGGTCTCGCGCCACGGGCCGAGGTTCAGCACCGCCAGGACCAGGACGGCGGCGGCCCAGCCGTTGCCAGGCGTCCGGAAGGTGGCGCGCCAGGAGGATTTCGCGTTCCAGTACCGGACCGCACGGGCCGCGGTCAGGATCGCCACGACGGCGCCGGCCGCGTTAAACAGGTTCAGCGCTGCCGCTTGGGGCAGCCGGGCCAAAAGGCCGAAGATGAGGGCGGCGAACGGCGGGTAGGTAAACATCAGGTTCGGGCCGCCGGCCCAGTCCACATTCCCCCTATACAGGTCCGAGGGCGCCGCGCCGGCGTCGTTGAGGATTTTGCCGCCGTACCAGTAGACGCTGAAGTCCAGGCCGTGCTTGGCCCAGACGCCGAGCGAGATCCAGATGAAGTAGCCCACCGCGGCGACGGCCAGGATGACGGAGAGCCGGAGCAGCTGCGGGACGGGTGAGTGCCGCGCCGGGCTGTGGTCGGAATCGGGCACTGACATGAATTCCCCAATCGGGCTGCTGGTGTAGACGCTGGCCGTTTGGTCGGTTCCGTCCAGGGCGGCGCAAACGCGCCCTCGCTGTCGGGTCAGTCTACAGAACAGCTACGCCGGGACCGGGACCGACTCCGTCTTCCGGGCGTCCTTGCGGATGGTGGCGCTGATGACGGCGGCGATGGTGCACATGGCCGCGGCGGCAAACCAGGCGTAGGTGTACTGGCCGGTGGCGTCACGGACCGCCCCGGCTGCAAGGGCGGCGGCGGCGGCGCCGAGCTGGTGGGCCGCGAACACCCAACCGAACACGACGCTCCCGTCGGCGCCGAACACCTGGCGGCAGATCGCGGCCGTGGGAGGCACGGTGGCCACCCAGTCCAGGCCGTAGATGACCACGAACACGATCATGCTGGGCTGGACCGTGGCGCTGAGCAGCAGCGGCAGGACCAGCAGCCCGATCCCGCGGAACTGGTAGTACACGGCGAGCAGGATCCGGGGGTTGAAGCGGTCCGTCAGCCAGCCGGAGGCGATGGTGCCGATGATGTCGAAGAGGCCGACGACGGCGAGCAGGCCCGCCGCGGTGGTTTCGGGCATGCCGTGGTCATGGGCGGAGGGGATGAAGTGGGTGCCGATCAGCCCGTTGGTGGTCGCGCCGCAGATCGCGAAACCGGCAACGAGGGCCCAGAAGGTGCGCACCTTGCTGGCCCGTTTGAGGACCTGCAGGGCACGGACCGCGGCGTTCCGGCGGGGCTCCGCCGTCTCCGGCCCGGGGGCTGCCTGGCCGGGCGCTGTCGTCCCCGATTCGGACGCTTCCACCCCGGTGCTTGCGCCGGCGGCCGGCGGCGTCGCCCCGTAGGGCAGCACGCCGACGTCGGCCGGTGAGTTCTTCAGGAACTTCAGCACCAGCGGCACCACGGCCAGCGCGCCGGCACCGATGAGGAGCGAGGCCTGCCGCCAGCCCGGGTCCTGGGCCAGGAGTGCGATGAAGGGCAGGAACACGAGCTGCCCGGCGGCACTGCCGGCCGTGAGGATGCCGATCACCAGGCCGCGGCTCTTGGCAAACCAGGTGTTAGCGATGGTGGCGGCGAAGACCAGCGCCATGGACCCGGTGCCGAGCCCGATCAGCAGCCCCCACGTCAGCAGGATCTGCCAGGACTGGGTCACGAGGACTGTCAGGGCGCTGCCGGCGCCGATCAGCACCAGGGCCACGGCCGTGACGGCACGGATGCCGAAGCGTTCCATGAGGGCCGCCGCGAACGGCGCCGTCAGCCCGAAGAGCACGAGGTTGATGCTGACCGCGGCAGAGAGCACGGTGGTGGACCAGCCGAACTCGTTCTGCAGCGGCACCATCAGCACGCCCGGCGCTGCCCGGAACCCGGCGGCGCCGACCAGCGCGAGGAACGCCACGGCGGCGACGGTCCACGCCGGGTGGATGCGGCGGCGGACGGGAACGGGGGGCATGGTGTCCGGGGCGCTCATGCGGCGGTTCCGTTCTGGACAGGGGTCCCGGTGCCGGCCGAGGCCAGGGGCACGGGGTCCGCGGTGCGGGAGAGGCTGTGCCAGCTTGTGTTGGCGGCCGTCAGCGGTTCCCCGCAGGCCGTACACGTGTCCGCCGAGGAGGTCCGCTCCCCGCAGCCGCTGTGGATGACGAACATGTGCGCCTGCCCGGACGGCGCCGGGAGGTGCTTTTCGGCCCAGATCACGACGGCGTTGAGCACCGGGAGGGCGTCTTCGCCCTTGGCGGTGAGGACGTATTCCTGGCGGGTGCGGCCGCCGTCGTCGTAGGGCCGCCGGGTGAGGAGGCCGGCCTCCACGAGCCCGGAGAGCCGCTTGGTGAGCACGGAATCGGCCACCCCCAGCCGCTGCTTCATGGCCTCGAAGCGGCCGTTGCCGAAGAACACTTCGCGCAGGACCAGCATGCTCCAGGGATCGCCGAGGATGTCGAGGCCGCGGGCCATGCTGCAGGTCCGCTGGGACCAATCGGATCGGAGTGCCATGCGGACCACCCTAGCTGACTCTCTTAGAGAAAGCTAGGGTGGTCCGCGCTGCGGATCAGCTGCCGCTCAGCTGTTGTCCGCCAGCGATGAAATCGCAGCGTCGAGGTCCGCGATCAGGTCCTCGACGTCCTCGATGCCGCAGGAGAGCCGAATCAGGTTGACCGGGACCGCCAGTTCGGTGCCCTTGACCGAGGCGTGCGTCATTTCCGAGGGGTAGTTCATGAGCGATTCGATCCCGCCCAGGGACTCGGCCAGGGTGAAGACAGAGGTCGATTCGGCCACCTTGCGTGCCGCGGCCTCGCCGCCCTTGAACTGCACGGAGATCATGCCGCCGAACTTCTTCATCTGCTTCCGGGCCAGCTCGTGGCCCGGGTGCGAGGGCAGGCCCGGGTACAGCACGGCCTCCACCTCGGGGCGTTCCAGCAGCCATTCGGCCACGGCCTGGGCGTTGTCGCTGTGCCGGTCCATGCGCACGCCGAGGGTTTTCAGGCCACGGGTGGTGAGGAAGGCGTCCATCGGCCCGGACACGGCGCCGACGGCGAACTGGACGAAGCCGATCTTCTCCGCCAGCTCCGGGTCGTTGACCACGATCGCGCCGCCGACGACGTCCGAGTGACCGCCGATGTACTTGGTGGTGGAGTGCACCACGATGTCGGCGCCGAGGGCGAGCGGGGTCTGCAGGTACGGCGAGGCGAACGTGTTGTCCACCACGAGGAGCGCGCCGGCGTCGTGCGCCACCTTGGCGAGCGCCTCGATGTCGGTGATCTTCATCATCGGGTTCGACGGCGTCTCCACCCACACCAGGCGGGTCTTGCCGCCGCCGCCGACGGTGCTGTCGGCAGTGCCGCCTGCTGCGACGGCGGCCGCGACCGCGTCGAGGTCGGCCATGTCCACCGGGGTGTTGCCGATGCCCCACTCCCCCAGGACCCGGCTGATGAGCCGGTATGTTCCGCCGTAGGCGTCGTTGCCGAGCACAATGTGGTCACCGGGGCGGGTGAGGGCGCGGATCATCGAGTCCTCGGCGGCCAGGCCCGAGCTAAAGGAGAACGCGGCGCTCCCGCCTTCCAGCGCGGCCAACTGCTCCTGCAGCGAGTCACGGGTGGGGTTGGTGCCCCGGCCGTATTCGTAGCCGTCCCGCAACCCGCCGATCCCGTCCTGGGCATAGGTCGACGAGAAATGCACGGGGGGCACCACCGCCCCGGTGCGGGGCTCAAACGCCTGGCCGGCGTGGATGGCGCGGGTGTTGAAGCCCGGGTTTTTCGAGGAAGAGCTTTCAGGCAAAGACATGGGACTCCTTGAACTGGTCAGTTGCTGAGGTACGCGAGGAGGTCGTGGCGGGTCAGGATCCCCACCGGAGCGCCGACAAACGTCACCATGAGGGTGTCAGCGTCGGAGAGGAGTTCGCGGGCGGTCGAGATCGATTCAAGCGAGCCGATCACAGGGAGGCGGGCCTCCATGTGTTCGGAGATTTTGTCCGAGAGTTTGGCCTCGCCGCGGAAGAGCTTGGCCGTGAGGGTTCGCTCGTCCACGGCGCCGAGGACCTCGCCCATGACCACGGGCGGTTCCTGGGACAGGACGGGGATGTGCGAGACGCCGTACTCGTTCATGATGTTGATGACATCGCGAACGGACTCGTTCGGGTGGATGTGGACGAGGTCCGGCAGTTCACCGGTCTTGGCCTTGAGGACCTCGCCCACCGAGGCCTCGTCCCCGCTGGCCAGGAAGCCGTAGGAGCGCATCCACTGGTCGTTGAAGATCTTCGCCAGGTAGCCGCGGCCGGAGTCCGGCAGGATGACCACGACGACGGCTTCCGCCGGGAGATCCTTGGCGACCTCCATGGCGGCCACGACGGCCATGCCCGAGGACCCGCCCACCAGCAGGCCTTCCTCGCGCGCCAGCCGACGCGTCATCGCGAAGGAATCGGCGTCGCTGACGGCAATGACGTCGTCCGGGACGGACTTGTCATAGTTGGCCGGCCACATGTCCTCGCCTACGCCCTCGACAAAGTACGGGCGGCCCGTGCCGCCGGAGTACACGGAGCCTGCGGGATCCGCGCCGATGATCTTCACGACCCCGCCCTCGGCCGCGGCCCGTCCGGCGGAAACTTCCTTGAGGTACCGGCCGGTGCCGGTGATGGTGCCGCCGGTGCCGGCGCCGATCACGCAGTGCGTGATGCGGCCGTCGGTGTCGTGCCAGATCTCGGGGCCGGTGGTCTCATAGTGGCTGGCCGGGGCGGCCGGGTTGGAGAACTGGTCCGGCTTGTAGGCGCCCGGAATCTCCGTGACGAGCCGGTCCGAGACGCCGTAATAGCTTTGCGGGCTGTCCGGCGGGACGGCGGTGGGGGTGACCACCACTTCGGCGCCGTACGCCTGGAGCACGGCCCGCTTGTCTTCGCCGACCTTGTCCGGCACGACGAAGATGCAGCGGTAGCCCTTCTGCTGGGCCACGAGGGCCAGGCCAACGCCGGTGTTGCCCGAGGTGGGCTCCACGATGGTGCCGCCGGGCAGGAGCTTGCCCGTTCGTTCGGCCTCCTCGATCATCTTCGCCGCAATGCGGTCCTTGATCGAACCGCCGGGGTTCAGGTATTCCAGCTTCACCAGGATGGTGGCTGCGATGCCATCGGTCACGTGGTTGAGTTTGACGAGCGGCGTATGGCCAATGAGGTCCAGGATGGACTGGGCGTACTTCATAGGTACAAAGTTACCGTCTCCGAACGGGCAGGCACGTCGGCGCGGCCACGGCCCCGGCAGGTGCGAGGATATGGCGGTGAAGAGGATAGCCCGGCTGAAGAAGCTCAAGAGCTACGCGCTGCCCGCTGGCATGCTGCTGGCCGGCTGCGCGGCGCTGGCCACGGGGCTGCTGCCGCTCCCCGCCTTTCAGGAGCTGGCAGCACGGACCGTGCCGGTGCTGGCGTTCGTGCTGGCGATGTCCCTGGTCACGGAGCTGGTGGATGAGGCCGGGCTCTTCCGCGTGGTCACCGAGCGGCTGGCCGTCCTGGGCCGCGGCCGGGTCCTGTTGCTGTGGCTCCTCGTGATCGCCCTCGCCACCGTTTCCACGGTGTTCTTGTCCTTGGATACGACGGCGGTGCTGGTGACGCCCGTCGTCGTGCTGCTGGCCATTCACGCCCGCATTCCGCCGCTGCCGTTCGCACTGACCACAGTGTGGCTGGCGAACACGGCCTCCCTGCTGCTGCCGGTCTCCAACCTCACCAATCTGCTGGCGCAGGACCGGCTCAAGCTCAGCCCCGCCGCGTTCGCCTCGCTGGTGTGGGCCCCCGCCCTGGTGGGGATCCTCGTGCCGCTGGTGCTGCTGTGGCTGGCGTTCCGGAAGGATCTGCGCGGCAAGTACGGGCCGCAGCCGGTCCATAAAGTGCGGGACCGGGTGCTGCTGTACGCGGCATCCGGGGTCATGGTGGTCCTGCTTCCGGCGCTGGTCTCCGGGGTTCCGGTGCAGATCCCGGCGCTCGCGGCGGCCGCGGCCCTGCTCCTGCTTTTCCTCTGGCGGCGGCGCTCCGTCCTGCGCTGGTCCATGATTCCCTGGCGCCCGCTCATGCTCACGTCTGGACTGTTCATGGTGGTGGAGGCCCTGCACGCCAACGGGCTCACCCGGTTCCTGTCCGGGATCGCCGGCACGGGCGAGAGCTTGCCGGCGCTCCTGCAGCTCGCCGGCCTGGGCGCGGGGGCAGCCAACGCCGTCAACAACCTGCCCGCCTATCTGGCCCTGGAACCGGTGGGCGGCTCCCCAGCCCGGCTGGCGGCCCTGCTGATCGGCGTGAACCTGGGCCCGCTGGTGACCCCGTGGGCTTCCCTGGCCACACTGCTGTGGCACGAGCGGCTCCGTTCCCTCAACGTGGAGATCCGCTGGGGAGGCTTCGCCGTGGCCGGCGTGGTCGCCGTCGTCCTCACCGTCCCGCTGGCGGTCGTTGCATTGTGGCTCACCACGGGGATGCACTGAGGCCGGTGCTGAGATAGTTGTTCTGAGTTGGACGAATTGAGGGGCCGGCGCGCCCGTCAGGGATCAGGCGCCGATGTCATCCACCGCTGTGCCGGTGCCGCCTTCACGCGGGGCGTTCTGCCAGAGACCGACCACGTTGCCTTCGGTGTCCCTGAAGTAGGCGGCCCAGCCCATGGTGCCGACCTCCTGCCGCGCCAATACCGTGCTGCCACCCAGCGAGTTGATCTTCTCCAGCGCCGCGTCAATGTCATCGACATCGACGGTGACCACCGGGGACGTGAGGTCGCCTTCGCGGTGGAACATACCGCCGTTGATGGAGCCCGCAACGGAGGGCATGCCCGTCGCATCCGTCGGCGTGGTCTTGATCATGGAGTAACTCATCTCCGGCACGACGCTGACCTCCCAGCCAAACGCCGAACTGTAGAACTCCCGTGCCCGGCCCTCGTCGTCTGCGGGGATTTCGAAATGTACTACTCCACCAGCCATCACACTCTCCTAAGAACAAGGATTCGGGCCAAGAGGCGGGCGTGGACGATCCACGCCACAGCCGGATTTTAGTCCCGGCAGCGCCGGAGGTTAAGGGCCCTACGGCCTATGCTCCGTTGCTGCGGATGCGGCCGCTGTCAGGGGGACATGGGAACATGTTCGAATGACCGTTGTAGACGTCCCCGCAGGCCTCGCCGCCGCGGCGGACGCCTCCTTGCGGTGGCGGCCGGGCGGCCCGTTCGACCTGATGCAGACCATCGGCACGCTCCTGCGCGGCCACGGCGACCCGTCCATCCGCACAGCCCCGGACGGAGTCTGGCTCGCGTTCACCACCCCGCACGGTCCGGCCACACTGCGCCTGGCAACCGCCGGGCCGCGGGCGGACCCGGCCGTGGACGCGCAGGCCTGGGGGCCCGGAGCGGTCGACGCCGTCGACTCCGTGCCCCGCATGCTCGGCAGCGAGGACGACTGGTCCGGCTTCGACGAGCCCGCGTTCCACGCGACGCTCCCGCGCATGGTGGTTGAAGCCCGACGCCGGAACCTCGCGATCCGGCTGCCTGCAACTGGCCGGATGATCGATTCACTGGTGCCGACCATCCTGGAGCAGAAGGTCACCGTGATCGAGGCCCGCCGCGGGTACCGCTACCTGATGTACCGCTTCGGGACGGCGGCGCCGGGTGCTGGCACCGTGGCTCCCGCCAATCTGCTGGTCCAGCCGACGGCTGCGCAGTGGCTCCGCATTCCGTCCTGGGAATGGCACAAGGCAGGGGTGGGGCCGCAGCGTTCGGCAACCATCATGCGGGCGCTGCGCTCCGCCGCCGCGCTTGAACGCCTCGCCGCCCTTCCCGCCGCCGAGGCACGGACCAAGCTGCAAACCCTCCCCGGAATCGGGGTGTGGACGGCGGCGGAGGTGGTGCAGCGCACGCACGGGTGCCCGGATTCGATCGCGGTGGGCGACTACCACCTCGCGGCCTACGTGGGCGCCGCCCTGACCGGCCGCCGCACGGACGACGCCGGCATGCTCAGGCTGCTGGCCCCCTGGGCAGGGCACAGGCAGCGGGTGGTCCGGATGCTCGGGCTGAGCGGCTTCCGGAAACCGACCTTCGGCCCGCGCATGACCATCCAGGACCACCGCGGCCACTGACCGGCCAGCCGGCGCCGGGCAGTCCCCAATCCGGTGGACCGACCCCACACGGCGGGTATACCGTTGCGGCATGGCGTCCGGCAGCCCAGGGCGCCCGTGCCTCGCCCCCTGGAGTGCGCAGTGATCCACACCCGGAAACTCACCAGAAACTTCGTCGTCAAGAAGGAAACTGTAGAAGCCGTCAAGGGCATCGACATCGATGTCGCGCCAGGTGAGCTCGTAGCGTTCCTCGGCCCGAACGGCGCGGGAAAATCCACCACCCTGAGGATGCTGACCACGCTCCTGAAGCCCACGTCCGGGACTGCCACGGTAGCGGGCCTGGACGTCGCGACAGATCCCGCAGGGGTGCGGGCCAGGATCGGCTACATCGGACAGGGCAACGGCGGGGGCCACAGCTACCGGGTCATCGACGAGATGGTCATGCAGGGCCGTTTCTACGGAATGAACGCCATGGACGCCAAGGCCCGCGCCGAGGAGCTGCTCACGTCGCTGGAGCTCACCGACCTCGCGAAACGCACCGTCATCAAGCTCTCCGGCGGCCAGCGGCGGCGCATGGACGTGGCCTTGGGGCTGATGCATTCCCCACAGCTGCTGTTCCTTGACGAACCGTCCACCGGCATGGACCCGCAGAACCGCGCGAACCTCTGGGAGCACATCACGCGCATGCGGGCCGAGCACGGGACCACGATCGTCCTCACCACGCATTACATGGACGAGGCGGATTCGATGTCGGAGCGGGTGATCGTGATCGACCACGGGAGGATCATCGCCGATGACACTCCCGCGCGGCTCAAGGCCGACCTGGCCGGAGACCTGTTCGCGGTGGAGGTCGCGGCAAGGTCCGCGGCCGGAGTCCGGCCCCTCCTGCTGCGCGCCGCCGCGGGTGGCGAAGTGGAGGAAGGCGCGTACGACGGCGTGGTCCGCTTCCGGCTCCGGATCACTCACGGCTCCCGGCTGGCTCCGGGGCTTCTGAACCAGATGCACGACGCCGGGGCCCCCGCCTTGTCCATGGAACTCAAGCCTCCGACGCTGGACGATGTGTTCCTTGAACTGACCGGGCGCAGCCTGCGGGAAGGAGCGGACGCCTGATGCTTGGGCAAACCACCCGGGACGAAGCGGCGCTGAAGAAGCCCGGGCTTCGGCAGGTCCTGCGGGACACTTGGTATGTCTTCTGCCGCGAGATGCTGCTGCCGTTGCGCGACCCTTTTTCGCTGGTCTTTTCCTTGCTTCAGCCCCTGGTCTTCCTCGCCCTGTTCGGGCCTTTGCTCGGATCCGCCGTGGGGGCTCCGGCCTTCGGGGGCCAGTCCACACTGCAGTGGTTCCTGCCCGGCGTCGTGGTGATGATCGCGCTGTTCGGCACGTCCATGACCGGATCCAACCTGCAGTACGAGCTCATGACGGGCTCCTACGAGCGGATCCTGGCCACGCCTCTGTCCCGCTCCTCACTGATGATCGGGCGGGCGCTCAAGGAGTGGGCGCCGCTGGTGGTGCAGGGCATGCTGATCGCCATAGTGTGCGTGCCCTTCGGATTCACCTTCTACCCGTTGCATGTGGTGCTCGGCCTAATCATCCTGGGCATCTTCGGCATCGGTTTGGGTGCCCTGTCCTATTCGCTGGCCCTGGTCTCGCAGAGCAAGGAGTGGATTTTCTGGGCTGTGCAGCAGACCCTCCTGTTTCCGCTCATGATCCTCTCCGGCATCATGCTGCCCATTGAGGCCGGACCGGACTGGATGCAGGTGGCGAGCCGGTTCAACCCGCTGACGTATCTGGTGAACGCGGAACGCGAACTGTTCGCCGGATCCATCGGCCCGGACACGCTGTACGGCCTCCTCGCCGCCGTCATGACAGCAGTCATCGGCGTTGTTGTGGGCATCCGGACCATCAGCCGGAGCACCCGCTAGAGGCCGAGCCTCGCCGCGGCCTCCTGGCGCATGTCCACCTTGCGGATCTTGCCGGAGACGGTCATCGGGAAGCTGTCCCGGACATCCACGTAGCGCGGGATCTTGTAGTGCGCCAGCTTGCCGCGGCAGAACTCTGCCAGGCTGGCGGCGTCCATCGGCGCGGCGCCGGGCTTCAGGATGACGCAGGCCATCAGTTCCTCGCCGTATTTGGCGTCCGGGACGCCGATCACCTGCACGTCCTGGATGTCCGGGTGGGTGTAGAGGAATTCCTCGATTTCGCGCGGGTAGACGTTCTCGCCGCCGCGGATCACCATGTCCTTGATCCGGCCCTCGATCACGATGTACCCGGCGTCGTCCATCCGGGCGAGGTCCCCGGTATGCATCCAGCCGCCGGCGTCGATCGCCTCCGCCGTCTGGTCCGGCTGGTTCCAGTACCCCTGCATCACGGCGTAGCCGCGCGTGCAGAGTTCGCCGATCCCGCCGCGCTCCAGTACTTCTCCCGTTGCCGGGTCCACGATCCGGCTCTCCAGGTTCGGCATGGTCCGGCCCACGGTCTCGGTCCGCTGGGCCATGGTGTCCACGCTGCGGGTCATGGTGGACACCGGCGAGGTCTCCGTCATGCCGTAGCAAATGGCGACGTCTGTCATGTTCATTTCGGTGATGACCCGGTTCATCACCTCGATCGGGCACAGCGATCCGGCCATGACGCCCGTGCGCAGGGTCGAGAGGTCGTAGGAGGCGAAGTCCGGCAGGGCGAGCTCGGCGATGAACATGGTGGGCACCCCGTATAGCGAGGTTCCGCCGAAGTCCTGCACGGCCTCCAGCGCCGAGGCCGGCGTGAACGCCCGGCCCGGGATAATGGTCGCGGCGCCGTGGCTGAGGGCCGCGAGGTTCCCGATCACCATGCCGAAGCAGTGATAGAAGGGCACCGGGATCACCACGCGGTCGTGTTCGGTGTAGCCCAGCTGCTCGCCGATCGAGTAGCCGTTGTTGAGGATGTTGTGGTGCGTCAGCGTGGCGCCCTTCGGGAAACCTGTGGTGCCCGAGGTGTACTGCAGGTTGATGGCATCGTGGGGGTCCAGTTCCGCCATGCGCGCCAACAGGTCCGAATGCCCGACGTCGTCAGCCCGCTTGAGCAGCTCGGCGTAGGTGCGCTCCGCGTCGTTTTCGGGCTCGCCCGCGGCCAGGCCGTCCAGGCCGGCATCCGGGAGGAAAACCAGTTCACGCAGGTCCGGGCACGCCGCCAGCGCCTGCCGCGCCATCCCGGTGTAGTCGCTGTTCCGGTCCGACGGCGCGGTGACCAGCATCCGCATGCCGTTCTGCTTGACCACGAACTCGAGCTCGTGGCTGCGGTAGGCGGGGTTGACGTTGACCAGGATCGCCCCGATCTTCGCGGTGGCGTACTGCAGGATGGTCCATTCGGCGCAGTTGGGGCTCCAGATGCCAATCCGCTCGCCCTTCGCGACGCCCAGGGCGAGGAGCGCACGCGCCAGGCGGTCGACGTCGTCGTTCAATTTCGAATAGCTCCACCGCCGGGCCTCTTCGCCGGGCACCGCGGCCGCCTCGATCAGGGCGTCCTGATATGGGAACCGCGCGGCAATCCGTTCGAAGTTCGCGCCAATGGTTTCCTCGAGCAGCGGGACGTCAGTGTCCCCGGCTGTGTAAGCAAGCATGATGTGACGCTACCAACTGACCGGAGGCAAAAGAAGAGCGAAGCTTGGAAGTCCTATGAAATCTTGGGTCATCTTCCGGCGCCGGCCCGGCGGCCCGGTAGGGTAATTGCCATGACTGCACCCGTTGACCTTCAGGCCATTTTCATCCCCAACGACGGCGAATTCTTCCGCGTGAAGCTCGCCCTGGACATCGCGATTGACGAGGTGGTCAATGAGCCCGGCTGTATCCGCTACGAGCTCACCGAGGCCAGCGAGGACAAGCTCGTGCTGACCGAACGGTGGGCCAGCCAGGCGGACCTGGACACGCACTCCAAGGGCACAGCTGTCCAGGATCTGAACGAATCCCTCAGCGCGCTGCTGGCCGAGCCGGTCAAGCTGGAAACGCTCTAGGCATTCCGCCCCCAGCCAACGCCCGATAGGGCCCGCAAAAACGCGGGGTCATGCCGCGCCGAATCCCGAGGGGGTTTAGAGGCGCGGTGTGACCCCGCGTTGATTTAAGCCGTGGAATTTAGCCGCCGATTTGAGGCGTTGGGGTTCAGGCTTCCGGGATCTGGGTCCCGTCCTGGCTGGCCGCCGCGACGGCGGCCTCGGCCTGCGAGCGGGCCACGTGGGCGTGGACTTCCTCCATGTCCAGGGCCTTGACGGCGTCCACCACCTGCTCAAGCTGCTGCGCATTCAGGGCGCCGGGCTGCGAGAACACCAGGACCTTTTCGCGGAAGGCCATCAGCGTGGGGATCGACGTGATGCCGGCCTCGGCAGCGAGCTGCTGCTCGGCTTCGGTGTCCACCTTGGAGAAGACGACGTCCGGGTGCTTCTCGGAGATCGCCGAGTACGTGGGGCCAAACTGCTTGCACGGGCCGCACCATTCGGCCCAGAAATCGACGAGGACGATGTCGTTATCCTCGACTGTCGATGCGAACTGTTCACCTGTGATGTCTACGGTAGCCATGAGTCAACGGTACGGGAGCAGCCGTGAATTGTCCCCGGCATTTCGCTGTTGGCACATCCCGGCAGGCCGGCGGGGAGATCACGCCCAGGCGTGCGGGGAGGTCATGCCCAGGCGTGCGGGGCCGGACGCCTGGCGCCGGGCAGGGCATTGGTTTCGCGCCATTCGTGGATCCACTCGGGCAGCTCCAAATCCGATGGCGGAGCGCCGAATGCGCGGATGATTTCGTCTTGGCTGACGGGCTTGCCCTTGCTGAGAAGCCGGGTGGCGATGTAGGCCCGCGCGTAAACCTCGCCGTCCACCACCATCCGCTGCTCGAAGTAGATGGCCTTCGAGTCGAGGCCGATGATCCTGGATTCGATGGTGTACCGCTGCCAGAGCTGCAGCGAACGGCGGAAGGCGATGGTCTCCCCCGCCGCCACCGGCGTCCAGCCCCGGCGGCGCATCTTTTTCCAGGTTCCGCTGCGGGCCATGAGATCGAAGCGTCCGAGGTCCATGAGCGAGAAGTACATGCCGTTATTGACGTGCAGGGCGATGTCGATATCCGTGGGCAGGACCCGCAGCGGTAGCGAGGAATTGTCCCAGATGCTCAGGGGTGAGCGGCGCGAGGACGTGAACAGCAGGAGGAGGGTCCGGAACAGGAGGTGCATGCGTCAATGTTACCCATGAGTAACAACCGTGCCAAGGGGGCAAGGTACCAAGGGCATGACGGCGAACGGCTAGCTGCGCCCGGACAGAACCGAGACGGTAGCTTTCGCGCCAGCGCCGCGAATGGTCCAGCAGTTCCCGGTGCCGATCACTTCCAGCTCCTCCAGGTCCGCCTGGTGCAGGACCAGGGCAGTGTTCTCATCCACGGCTGCCGCGCGGTCCACGAGGCCTTTCGCCACCGCCCCGACGGCCCGGCCGAGCGTTCCGGCCTGCGCGGCGTGCACGTCGACGGCGAAGGACACCAGGCCCAGCCCGCTGCGGATCTCCACTTCCTCGAGACCCTCCGACCAATCCACCGGGCAGACCTCGGCGCCGCGTATTACATAGCCGCCCACGATCGCCCGCACGGGCGCCACCATCGCGCCGGCGGAGAATCCCATATACGGCACACCGTCAGAGACCACCCGGCGGATGGCCTCCGCGGACGGCAGCAAGCCCTCCAGATAGCCAGGCGTCGGCCCGCCCCCGACGACGATCCCGTCGACGCCGTCGAACGCGGCAGGGTCGGCGCCCCGGGTGAAGCCGAGAAGGACCGGGACGACCTCGCAGGCTACCCGGGACTCCAGCGGCTCCAGATAGGCAGGCAGGAAATACGCTGAACTGCCCTCGTGGTCAAAGAGAACCACGGCGACGCGGGGAATCCTGCCGGGGGCCCGGTGCCGGAGTTCCTTAACGAACCGGTCGAAGACGGCAGGTGTGGTGACGGTGTCCGGGCCCCCGCCGACAAGGATGATGGTCATGGCTTCAAGGTACCCGGATCCGGGGCCGGCCATGGGCCCGGCGCGTCTGCACCAGCCGTGGCCCACGCCGCGCCGGCCGCGGCGGCTCCAAAGTCTCTCCAGCGATTGACCGGCCCGGACTGCCAGGAACATAATCGGAATCGGTACTAGCTGCACCCCACGACTGCGCCGACCATGAGGCCGACGGCAGAGCATTCAACGGAAAGCGGTCGTCACTATGAGTACTGCCCATCATCCTGTCGCTTCGACTGGCTGGACCGGTTGGGTCCGTTTCGCCGGTGTCATCCTGATCATCAACGGCGTTTTCAGCGGCCTTCAAGGTCTCGTCGCCCTCACCGGGCCCGACACCTACTATCTGTCGACCCCGGGCGCGCTGTTCCTCTTCGATGCGAAGGGGTGGGGCTGGTGGAATGTGGCTCTCGGGGCACTCCTGATCCTCACCGCCATTGCGCTCTTCTCCGGTGCAACGTGGGCTCGAGTGGTTGCTGTCGTCGTTGCCGGCATCAGCGCGGTTGTTCAACTGATGCTCATTCCGGTGCAGCCCTGGTGGTCCTTCATCGTCATCGCCATCGACGTGCTGATCATCTACGCGATCATTGCCCACGGCGAGGAACTCAAGGCCGAACAGACGCCTCCGTCAACCACTCCGTAGGGCACGGACTCGATCAGTCCGAGGCAACCAGCTCCACTTCGTAGCCGTCCGAATTTACAAGGTAGGCGGCGAAGTGGCCGGGGCCTCCGGCGTGCGGGTATTTCTCCGGAAATAGTTCGGCCCAGCCGTAGCTGAGGCCCTCCCCCGCCATGGAGTCCACGTGCTCCCGCGTCCCCGCGCTGAAGGCGAGATGGTTCAGGCCCGGCGCGGTGCGCTGGTGCACTGTTGCGCTCAGGGCCGGGGACTGCTCGACGACGATATACGTGGGCCCGCGGCGCCAGCTGCACCCGTGGGCCCAGTCCTGGTAGGCCTCGTAGCCCAGCCGGCCCAGCAGCCAGCCCCACTGGTCCCTGGCCCGTGGCAGGTCCGGCACCCAGAGCTCAACATGGTGGAGGGCACCAAAGTCCGCAGGCGGAGTCGGAACGGGTGCACCCGGAACAGCCGCCATCAGTACAGGATCCGCTGGAACAGGATGTGGTCCTGCCAGGAACCGGCGATCCGAAGGTACCGGGGGGCCAAACCGATCTCCTCAAAGCCCGCCCGCTTCAGGATCCGCTGCGACGCGGAGTTGTGCGGGAGAGTGGCTGCCTGCAGCCGGTGCAGGCCCAGCTCGTTCCGGGCGGTTTGGACGGCGAACTCCAGCGCTGCCGTGCCAATCCCCCGCCCGGTCGTGTCCTTGTCCACCCAGTAGCCGAGATTGGCGCTGAGGAACGGCCCCCGGACAATCCCGCTGAGGTTCATCACCCCGATGATCCGGGAACCTTCCACCAGAACCCAAGGCACGTCCGATCCCGCGATGAACAACCCGAGCTTGGATTCAATGCTGGCGGCCTGTCCGTCGGCGGTGAAGAATTCCTCGGACCGCACCGGCTCCCAGGGCGCCAGGTGCTCCCGGTTCCGCAGATAGGCATCCGCCAGGGGGCCGGCGTCGGGCCTGCGCAGCACGCGCACACGCACAGTCTCCGTCAGGGCGATGCTGTTCTCGGTCATCCGGAGACTCTAACGGTCATCCCGAACGGCTTCAATCAGCGTGCACGGCAGTTTGGGAACGGTCATCGTGTTTCATCGGCCAGACTTGAGTTTCCGCCAGCCGCCGGCCCGGTTGTTTGCGATGATCTGCCGGAACATCGCAGTGAGGGCCTGGCCGGAGATGGCTTCCCCCTGGGTGAAAGCGACGGTGCGGGCAGTCTTGTTGTCGTGCCCGCCGGTGATGATGCCCTCCGGGTCCGGGACGATCCCGCCGTCGTACAGGAAGACGTTGACGTGGTCCTTGGCCGCGAGCAGGGCGCAGATGTTGCCGTCGAGGACGAAGTACGGCTGCGTGGTGCGCTTGATGGTCTCGCCGACCGCCGGGTCGGCGGCATGGACAAGTTCACGCACCTGCGCGCAGATTTCCTGCTGCCAGTCCGGCAGCTCCGCGATGAACGCGTCAACCCTGGGATCCCGCCGCTCCGGGCTCTCAGGCACTGTCGTCATCGTCGTCCTCGTTCGGGTCGGAGCCGAGCACGGTGACGGTCTTCACACCGGGCACCTCCAGGAGCGACGGGACGAGCTCCCGCAGCGGAAGATGACCGTGGAAACGGATGTTCATGAGAACGATCGGTTTTTGTACGTTGCCCGATTTCTTGGTGCTCAGGATCGATGAGCTGAACCCCATGTTGGTGGCCAGCTCCAGCACTTGCCTCAGCACGCCTTGATTGTCCGCGTAGCCCACATGCAGGACTCGGTTGGTGTCGGGCGTAGGTATTTTCCTGACCGCGGGCGAAACAACGTACAAGGTGATGAGATGGAAGGCGGTCAGCGAAATCGCCAGGGAAAGCATCCCGGCCCCGCAGGCCATGCCGACGGCGGCCGAAACCCAAATACTCGCGGCCGTGGTGAGGCCCCGGACAACGTTCCTCCCCTTGAAAATCACCCCTGCACCGAGGAAGCCGATGCCGCTGACGATTTGGGCTGCAATGCGGGACGGGTCCAGGGTGCCCCCGGGTCCCTGGACGGCGGCGAAGCCGTAGGCGGAGATAAGGGTGAAGGTGCACGATCCCAGGCCAACCAGAACGTGGGTGCGGTAGCCCGCGCTCTTCTGCCGGACCTGCCGTTCGACGCCGATCAGGGAGCACAGGACAAATGTCGCCAGCAGGAGCCCGATTTCCACCAGTGTGGACCCGGTGAACAGCCCAAATGCGTCGTACATCCGCCCTCCGACTCGGCCGAGCGTGGCGCCCGGCCAACCGTGAGGTGCGCCACCGACTCTCGAAATTGATACTACCGCCGCCTGTTGTTGGGGAGTAGGGCGGGGTTGGGGAGTTGGGCGGGGGTGGGGCGTCGGGCGGGGGTTGGGCGCTTCCGCGGCCCTGTCGCTTCACTGCCTGGCGACGTAGCCTAGCGAGCATGGAAGAAGACCCCTACGATCTTGAACGGTTCGTGATCGCCCAGGACGCCGGCGGAACTTACGGGCATGCCTTGGCGGAGCTGAGGTCGGGGATGAAGCGGAGCCACTGGATGTGGTTTGTTTTCCCCCAGCTCGCAGGCCTGGGGCACAGCGAAACGGCCCGCAGGTATGCCATCTCCTCCCTGGACGAGGCCCGGGCCTACCTCCGGCACGACGTCCTTGGCCCGCGCCTGCGGGAGGGGGCCGCCGCGGTGGCTTCCCTGGAGGGGCGGTCCGCGGTGCAGATTTTCGGCGGCATCGACGCGCGGAAGCTGCACTCGTCCATGACGCTGTTCCGGCTGGCGGCCCCCCGCGAATCCGTGTTCGGCGATGTCCTGGACCGCTATTTCGACGGTTTGGAGGACCCCGGCACGGTACAGCTGCTGGCGGAACGGCCAGGCGATCCGGACCCGGCCGGCGGTTAGCTGTCCGCCAGGGCCGTGATCATCCGTTCCATGCGGGCGACGCCGGCAAAGCGGCCGGCGTTGTCCGTCACCAGCAGGGGGTCAAACCGGCTGGCCTGGGTCCTCGTCATGGAGCGGGCCAGGGCCTCGCTGATCGGAGTGTCCAGATTGACGCACATTCCCGGGCTGACCACACCCAGGGCCGCCGCCGCCGGGTCGAGCACAGCAACGGGCCGCAAATGCTCGCCCATCAGCACCACCGACTGCAGGGCGGGGCTGTCATCAAACGCGGCGGCCGCCGTCGCCGTCGTGGTGGCCGTCGTCGCGGGTTCCACGATGTCCCGGATAACGCCCTGGTGGGCCACCGGTGGTTTGGACGCGAGTCGGTGGGCAACATCAAGGTCGATCGGTTCCCACGCCGGCCCGGGCCTGGCCAGGCAATACCCCTGCACCAGCGGTACGCCGAGGGCGACGAGGGCGTCCAGTTCCTCCACCCGCTCCACTCCTTCGGCCAGGATCCAGGCGTCCACGCGGCTGGCAAAGGTTCCGAGCATGGAGACCAGGGCGCGCTTGGCCTCGTCACGGTCGATGTCCTGGATGAGTTCACGATCGATCTTGATCAGCGAGGGCCGCAGCGCCAGGAGGTGACGGAGTCCCGCGTAGCCGGCCCCGGCGTCGTCGATCGCGATCAGCGCGCCCGCAGCGCGCAGCTGGTTGAGGTCAGGCTCAAGCTCCAGATAGGAGTCGATCGGGGTTTGTTCCGTAAGTTCAACCACCAGCCCGCCGAGGTTTCCCTCACTGCGCCAGATCTCACGGATCCCCTCCGTCAGCAGCAGCTCCGGTGAGACGTTCAGGGTCAGGAAGCAGTTCGCAGGCAGGGTGGGGCGTGCCGCGAGCGCCACCCGCAAGGCCGCTGCCTCGAGCTCGGCCGCCAGGCCATGCGTGCGCGCGGCGGCAAACCACACTTCAGGATTTTTTTCGGCGAAACCCGGAAACCGGGCCAAGGCCTCATAGCCCACCACTGTGCCGCGGGCAGTATCAACAATGGGCTGGTAGGCGGCGGCAAGGCCGACACCTCGGCAGGCGGCCGCCAGGTTCTCGTTCCAATCCGGGCCCGGAGCGGCCCCGGCGTCGGGCGGGTGGCCGCCTGCCTCGTGAATCAACTAACGGAAATGATGGCTTTGTGAACCGACTGCACGACGTCGGCCGGCAGCTCCTCCAGCCCATGTGCGGACGCAGCATGGGCCGCCACATTCACCAGAATTTCGTCATCCGTACTGCACACCCAGCGGGCTTCGCAACCGGGAACCACATCACCACAGGCAAACGACTTCACGATCGCTCCTTCTTCTTCAACAGCGGACGGGACCACCCTACGTTGGCGCTGCCTCGAAAACTGAGATTTTGCTTTCAGAACATTGGGTGTTGCCGGCAGCGTGTCGCCGGCTAGGCTCGCCGGTTGCTATCGGCCCGATGTGCGCCCGCGCTACCGGCCTGGCGCGCCTGCTGCGGCGGCGACGGCGGCCGCCTCGATGCGGGCCCGGTGAACAGCCCACTCTTCGGGGGTGCGCAGGGAGAGGTTCGGGTCCCCCGGGCGCTGGCCGGCCCTGCCGTCGATGAGCTCGCGCAGGATGTCCGCGTGGCCGAGGTGATGGGCCGTTTCCACGCACATGTGCACGAGGATCTGGTGCAGGGTCACGTGCTTGCGCTCGTCCGGCCACCAGGGCACCACGCCGGGTGCGTCCAGGGTGAGTTCATCGATGGTGGCGTCGCTGTGCACGGCAGAGAGCCGGTGCAGCTCCGCGATCTGCTCGCGCGTCTCACCAGGGGCAGCCCACATGTCGGCGTCCGGCTCCGCATCGTCGGCGAACCATGGCAGCTCCAAGTCGCTGGGCCGGCCAAAAACCTCGCCAAAGTAACCGACTTCAACGCTGGCCACATGCTTGACCAGACCCAGCAGGTTGGTGCCCGTGGCTGTGAGGGGCCGGCGCGCGTCGTACTCGGTGAGCCCGTCAAGCTTTGCCAGCAGGCTGGCCCGCCGGGTGCGCAGGTAGGTATGCAAGATCGCCTTTTCGTCCATGACCGGCACTATACCCAACCCGAGGAGCCCCACCCTGCGGAAACGAGGCTTCATCAAACGTATGGAATAATTGGGCCTAACGGGCCTCGGGGGGAGGCCCCGAATGACAGGACAGCCAGCGTGAGTCACGGTTCCGGTGTAAAACGCGTCCGGACGGCCGCCGCAGTTGTTCTGGCCGCGGTTCTCGCCGGCCTGCTGACCGCCTGCGAATCCGGCCCGGACGCCCCGGGCGGAACCCCGGCGGCCGCTTTAACGTCCCCAGCACCCACTGCTACGTCCCCGGCGCCCTCGGGCCTGCTGGGGACGACCGAACTGAACGGGTTTTACCAGCCGATGCGCTACACGGCCGTCGACGGCGACACCTGGGAGGGCATCGCCGCCCACTTCAGGATGACTCCCGAAATCCTCAGGAGTTTCAACGATTCGACGTCCGTTGCCGCGGGAAAGGTCATCGACCTCAGAGGCGTGGACGTACCGCAGTTCGGCGCCAGCGGTAGCGTGACCGGCCAGGACGGGCGGGGGCAGCTCTTGTACAGGACGAGCGCCGGAGATACTCCCGCCGGCATCGCGAGCCGCTACGGCGTACCGCTTCATGCATTGCGGATAGCCAATTTGAATTATCTGACCGGCGGCGAATGGATTCCGCCCGCCGGGACAACGGTGGCCATCCCCAATCCGCCGCTCGACTGAGCCGCGGACTATCGCGGATAGGACACCGCAGTTCACCGTCGGGGGGCGGCTTTGGACACGATTCCCGCCCTCGGGCCTGGTGTCCGCGGTGGGCCCAGGAACGTGGGTGGGTTCCGGCCGAGGTACCGCGGGCAAAGAAAAAGCCTCCGGAACCAATTGGTTCCGGAGGCTTTTCCAAGGGTGGCAGATGAGGGATTCGAACCCCCGTAGGCGTTGCCAGCTGATTTACAGTCAGCCCCCTTTGGCCGCTCGGGTAATCTGCCGAACTTCAAAAAGAAGATCACTCGCGGTTTCCAGTCCCAGAACGCCTGTTTCCAGTCCGTTCCGCTTCCAGCACCCGCGGGCAAGACAACTTTACAGAACTTCCGCCGAAGAATCGAATCGGCGCTTCAGCGGCCCAGAAATGGGCCAAAATGCCCGGAAATTCAGGCCTCTCCGAGAATGCGTCCGGCCAGCCGTGCCTCGAATCGCGCCGCCTGCTCCGGGGTGACCTGGTTCAGCTCGATAGCGCGGGCCAAGTCCGTGTGGACACCGTCCATACGCGCGGACGCGTCGGGTGCCGGGCTGAGGATGATGGAGGCCGCCAGTGCGGCGGCGGCAACGGAGGTCGCCGTCGCGGCCAGCGTAGTGGCAGCGGCGGCAGTGGTGCGGGTGACGTAGCGGACGGCCTTATGGTGCATGTTCTTGCCTTTCAGCAGCGGTTCCAACCCTTGCAACTCTTCCGGGCCTGGCTTCGTTCCCGCAGTGATTGAGCTATGAGCGGACTGTGAAACGTCGTCCTGCCCGGCCGCCCTCCAGAACGGGGGTATCCGTACTAGGCTGGAATGCAGACAACCGGCCTCACACCAGGCACCCGGCTAACCATCAGGAGAAAAGTCATGGCAGGCGAATCCACGTTCGACGTCGTCAGCAAGGTAGACAAGCAGGAGGTCGCCAATGCGCTGAACCAGGCACAGAAGGAAATTGCCCAGCGCTACGACTTCAAGGGCGTCGGCGCCGAGGTTGATTTCAGCGGCGAGAAGATCCTGATGAAGGCCAACTCGGAAGAGCGGGTGCTGGCTGTGCTCGACGTGTTGCAGTCCAAGCTCATCCGCCGCGGCATCTCGCTGAAGTCCCTCGACACCGGCGAGCCCTACGCCTCCGGCAAGGAATTCCGGCTCGAGGCCTCCATCAAGGAGGGCATCGCCCAGGACCTCGCCAAGAAGATCAACAAGCTGATCCGGGACGAGGCCCCCAAGTCCGTCAAGTCTCAGATCCAGGGCGACGAGCTCCGGGTGACGTCGAAGTCCCGCGATGACCTCCAGGAGACCATGAACCTGCTCAAGGGCTTCGACGAGGCCGACCTGCAGTTCGTCAACTTCCGCAGCTAGCTTCCCGTCCGCGGCGCAAGTTTCCTCACGACGCGCAAAAGGGCTGGCGACACCCGTATTCGGGGGTAGCCCCCCCATTTGCGCGTCCAGGTACTATTTTCGCCGCGGCCGGGCCGCCGCCG